>CALUQC010000151.1 GCA_944322805.1 uncultured Bacteroidales bacterium
GCTTGAGGTAGTAGTCCGGCATCATGTCCCAGCATCCCGGGACGCACATTTTGTCGTTTGCCGTGAAGTCGTGGTCATAGACCTGTTCGAGCGACTTATTCTCTTCAAATCTGAAGTCCCAGATTCCTCCGAGGGAAATGGCGGCGAGGAAAGTGATAATGAAATTCATAAATTATTGTATGACACTACTGTCCACTAATGGTTTCTTTTATATAATTCAATCCCAGCCTTCGTTCTGTACAAGATTGGCATTACGCCGCCGTTCCGAATCAGGTACCGGATACATGTTCATCTTCTCATCCCATACCCCGCTGCGGACAAGCACCTTTTCCATCGTAAAAGTCCCGTCACCTTCCGCCGTTATCGACAGACCGTAAACTTCGGCCGTTTCACTGCCGCTTTTCCATCTTCTGACATCCCAGAAGCGGTGATCCTCGAAAGCAAGCTCGACCCTGCGCTCCTTTTTCAGACGTTCGAGAAATTCTTCCGGGGATCCGGTCTCTACCGGAGGCATTCCGACTCTTGCCCTGACTGCATCCAGCGCATCGGACGGGCTCATGGTATAGAGTACACCATCGAGAGTTCCGGTAAAATCAGGATTCCCGGTAGCGCAGAACAGGGCTTCTGCATAATCGAGATACATTTCAGTCAGTCTGAAAAGCGGATACAGATGACTGTAACTCGTCTCGTCCCCTACCAGCAGTTTAGTATCCTCCTGCAGGAATTTCCGCAGATAGAAAGACGTCGGTGAAGCTCCCTCCTGCGGAAGACCGTTTCTTCCCCCGTACCAGGTCTCCACGGTCTCATCCTTGAAAACCGAACCGTTCACTATCATCGTCCTGGCCATTCTCGGATCACGCTTTGTAAGATCCAGTGCATCGGCTCCGTGTTCTTCCCAGGAAAACGGCGTACCGTCTTTCATGTCGAAAGCCTCCATAAGGTTGAGTGAAGGACATACGCCGGAGTTTCCGCCTTCGTATCCTACAGGGAAATTAGCCCTTTCGAATGAATTCGAGGCATCCTTGTTCAATCCGAAAATAAGTCCGGCGGCGTCCTGATTGTTCACGTCATTCTCATCCGCCAATGAATAGTCCGGAAGGTCTATGACATCCTTGGCGGCTTCCGCCGCCCTGAGCCATAGGGACACGTCTCCTGAAGGATTGTGGAGAGGACTTGCCGCATAGAGAAGCAGACGGGCTTTCAGAGCCATCACGAAACCCCGTGTCACCCTTCCGAGCTGGTTGGAATAGCTGCCTTTCCATGTGGAAGGCAGTTTCTCCGCACAGGCATCGCATTCCCCGGCAATCCAGTCCGTAACATCCTGATAATCCGAAGGGCGAAGGGAATTTACCTCATCCTGCGAGAAAGTACGGTCTGATATCACGATATTCCCGTATCTTTTAAGCAACTCGAAATGATAGTATGCCCTGAGCGCCTTAGCTTCATAGGGGTACATCAGAAGTTCCTGTTTAAGACTTTCGTAATCGATTATGTATTCGGCAAACGGGAAATCATCGGGACAGTTTTGTATGAAACGGTTTGCGCTGCGGATACCTTCATAATAATGCGACCACTGACAGTCTATCGTGTTGTTGGCAGCCCAGCTGCCGTCATAGAACGTCTTTACGGGATCTTCCGCCCAAGCGTACACCGCATCATCGGAGGCGCAGTCCCTCATGGTGCCGCCGACTGGAGACAGCCCGTCCTGAAGAAAAGAGTAGACATAGTTGATGCTTTCCTTGGTACGGGAAAAATCGCTGAACTGGTATTCCTCGGAATGGTACATCGATTCCCTTATTTCCAGATCGGAGCAGGCAGTCAATGCGGACAGTCCGCCAGCAAAAAGCAGAAATTGTATGTTGATATGTTTCATGTCGTCCGATATGCTAATTGAAAGTCAAATTGAATCCTATGGTCCAGCTGCGCAACAGAGGATATCCGGTACTGATGTATTCCGGATCCATTATCTTTACTTTGTCAATGGAAAAGACATTCGTACCACGTACGAAAAGGCGCATTTCCGACATCTTCATCTTTCCGACCCGGTAGACCGGAAACTTATAGAATATCTCCAGTTCCCTCAACTTGAAATAACCGCCGTCTTCCGTCCAGAGATCGCTCCTCAGAAAATTCCCTTTATGGTCGGTTGTGGTCAGGCGCGGATACCTTGCATTCTGACGTTCCGCAGTCCAGCAATTTTCAAGATAATGTTCCGACACATTCTTGTTCCCGCCGTAAAGAGGATGGTATATGCTTGCAAGCGCAGTTTCCACGATATAGTCATCCGCTCCGGAGAAGACCGCATTGAAGCCCGCTCCCGCCACGCTGAATCCGAGCTGTATCCCGTACCAGATTTGCGGAAAAAGAGGCTTGTCCTGATAGGTGAAATCATAATTGTCTATTTTGTGATCCCCGTTCAGATCCTTGTATTTCACATCTCCGGGCCTGAGGTCGGAAACGAAAGTATTGACAGGAAGAGAAGACAGGAGCTTGCCGTCGGCACCGAAATCGCTTTCGGAATAGAAGCCGTCGGATTTCAGACCGTAAAAGCTGCCGACCGGCTGCCCTGTATAGAACATATAGTCATAAGGATGATTCTCTTCCTCGAAATGCAGGATTTTGTTGCGTGCTATAGATACATTGGCCCCTATATGCCAGCTGAATAAACCTGATGACCTTTTCCAGAGGAGAGAAGCCTCCGCACCCTGATTAAGGACTTCTCCGGAAAAGACCGAGCCTACTCCGATGCCTAATACCGTAGAGGTACTTTCCGAGAGAGAATTGCGGATATGGGTCCTGCGGTTGCGGAAATAGTCCACAGAAAAGTCTATCTGTCCGAGAAAACCGGCATCTATCCCGATATTGAATTTATGATCAAGGTCAGGGGTGATCCCTTCCGACGGCAGGGCGCCTTCGCCGTATCCTGCAGAGGAGCCTGTTCCGTTATAGGAGAACCATTTGGCCGTGGAACCGTTGAACTGCCTGTCCATGTCGTATGAAAGGAATTCATCCTGACCCGAGAGCCCGTATGAGGCCCTGAGTTTCAGATGGTCGACACATTGGGCATTCCGGAGGAAATTTTCGTTTGAGAGTATCCAAGATGCAGCCACCGAAGGATATAGACGGAACTTGTCTCCAGAAGGGAGCTTGGCGGAAGCTGATGCAGACAGCACTGCGGACACCTGATACCTGTTCCAGCCCGTCCACAAGGCATTGACAGTGTAGTCATGATGTACGGCTACATCGTTAGCCGCCGAATAGCGGAGTTTGTCCCTGTTGAAGAAAAAGCCTGCCTTGACATTATGGTCTCCGAATGTGCGGTCATAGTCCAGTCCGGCCCGGACCACGGTCTGCATGAACTGTGCGGCAAGCCCGCTTGAAAACGCGAGTTCCGAATCCGTACCGTATTCCGTGTAACTGTACCCCGCTACATCGCCGGAAGCTGCATATACCGGATATGTTTCATAATACGCATAGCTTTTTGTCAGATTGTCATCAATATCCGCACAGTTGTCATACGCTATCCTGGCATAGGCAGAAAGACCTTCCGTGATAACGGACAGATCCTGCTCCAGGACAAGATCCACGGCAAGCATTCTCTGGAATGTAGTGGAATATCCTTTGCCTGTCATTTCAGCCACAGGGTTGGAAAAGAGCCTTGTGGCAGTGAACACTCCGTCATGCTCTATCGGAAAGCCGGTGGAGGGGGCATCATACATGCTCTTAAGATCAAGTCCGGCAGACGGTCGGGTATGCTGCATGATGCTGCCAAGCACATTTGCACGCAGTTTTGTGGTAGCAGTAATATCCAGGTCAAGATTTGTCCGGAGTTTCAAGGCATTGTATACGGACTGCGTGGAATAGCCTTCGTTGCGGCCGGTATTGTTGAAGAGGCCTCTGTTTCCGTTATAGTCGGCATAGACATAATATTTCATATTCTTTCCGCTGCCATCGAACGATACCCACAAGTCATGGTTGTATCCATAGCGGCGCAGAATCTCTTTCTGCCAGTCGACTGCCGGAATCACTGCGGATGTCCCGGACTTCAGGGCACTAATGTCATGTTCCGAATAATACGGGGCAAGCCCGTCGTTTGCAAGGGCTGAATTCAGAGCCTGTGCATACTCTCCTGCAGAAGCCATCTCTGGAACACGGAAAGGGGTCTGCATGGAGAAGTCATAGCCACCCATTATCCTGAGCCTGTCTTTTCCTCCCCTTTTCGTGATGATGTTTATCACACCGTCGGCACCTCTGATGCCGTAAAACGCAAGCGAGGCCGCATCCTTCATCACGACCACCTTGTCGACTTCATCCACATTCACTGTAGATGGATCCCTTCTGATGCCGTCCACAAGAACCAGAACAGCATTCCCGGATGTCGATCCGGAGCCGCGGACGTAAATGTCCGGAGTATCGGATGACGGCCACGGCGAGGAAACGTTCTGGACAAGAAGGAGCCCAGGGACGCGCCCGTACAGGGCTTTCATTACCTGTGACTGCCCGCTGTAGCGTATGTCATCTCCATCGATTACGGAGACTGCTGCCGATGAAAGGTCGGCCCGTACCGGCCGGGTGACACCGAAGTCTATATATGCAGTATCCGCATGAAGCACTCCCGTGCTGTCCGGAATGTCACGCCCTTTCGATACCGCCACAGCTGTCAGGAGCAGAAGTATCGTCAGACTTGTCTTATTGTATATTCTTATCATTTCAAGCAGTTAAATTATTGAAGCATAATATATCCGAAAAATTACCATCCGGGATTCTGAACCAGACCGTATCCTTTGTTCACTTCATTCGCCGGGAAAGCGGAAAGCCACCATTTCGGGCTCCAGTTCTTCTTCCAATATCTGTCGTTTTCGGCTATCGGGTCGGAGAAGTTCAGCGATGTGACATTTCCTTCGTTGTCCGATGTCGCAATGGTTATCTTTATGCCGTACAAGGTCTTGCGCATTATGTCATCCCTTTTCCAGCGTACGATGTCATGCCACCTGCTTTCTTCGAAATAAAGTTCCCTTGCGCGCTCGTCGATGATTTCCTCCCTGAGGCGGGAATCCCCGATCAAGTCGGGATAGTCAGGAAGGGTCTTGCCTGAATGCAGCTCATCGAGAAGTGCATCCGTAATGTCAGGCAGTCCGACCCTGTTCCGCACCATGTCTAACTGCCGCATGGCTGCACCCTTGTTCCCGGTTTCATTCAATGCCTCGGCATAGATGAGATACAGTTCGGCAAGACGCATATACGGGAAATTGGACGGCTTGCTGAAACAGGTCACGCTGTTGTAATCCCACAGGAACTTGCGTGTACAGAATCCGGTTATCGCCCTCAGATTCTGTTCCGTGCCACGCTCCTCCCCTCCGATCCACATCTCCGCGATGCGATCCTGAAACCTGTCTCCGACTATCATGACGGATTCATAAAGACGGGGATCCCTTCCGGTAAACGGATTGTCATCCAATGTGCCGATATGGTTATGGGAATCTATCCAGTCAGTGTACGAAGCCCTGGTTCCATCGGCATTAGGGAACATGTCCACGAAGTTCAGGGTGACGCATCCTCCTCCGAAGCCGCGGCCGGTATTGCCGTCCTCATCGGTGGAGCATCCGTAATATACGGTATGATACATGTTCCTGTAGGTAGGCGTATGACGGCCCGAGGATATCAGGATTTCTCCGTTATGACGATCTGCATAGCCGCGGCTGAATGCGTCCCGGTATCCTTCCGGAGTATTTTCCGTGGGCATCACGAGAGAGTAAGGATTACCGTTCTTCGCGTTCTCCTCGAAGAAAGCCTCGCATGCATCCGCGACATCCTGCCACCTTTGTGCATCATAACCTCCGAGCCATACCATTTCCGGTACATCATCAGAGTCTACCTTGGAAATATTGCCTCCGCGAGGAGCACCCATTTCCATATAAGGTTCGGAAGAATTGAAGAACGGACTGGCCAGATACATCAGCACCCTGCATTTCAACGCCATGGCTGCCGCACTTGTAAAACGGCCGTCATCTGCCGCCGATACGGTCCACGGAAGCATGCCTGCCGCCTTGTCGCAAAGTTCCACGATATAGCCGCCGACCTGCGCTACTGTCTTGCGGCTGTAGTCATTGCCGAGTTCATCATTGACATCGACCGCATCCCTTAGTATGGGAACTCCTCCGAAATGCCGCAGAAGTTCATGGTAATGACAGGCTATGATCATATAAGCCTCTCCCTTGCGAACGGTCTTCTCCCCTTCTGTCATATCCGGAACCCTGTCCACATTGTTTATGAAGAGAAAGGCCCTGCGGATACCGGTCCATACCGCATCCTGGTCAGGATTATAACCGAATTTCGTAGACGTACGGCCGTTTTCCATACTTGCACTGTACTGTCCGTTATAATACATGCCATATACCCCACCCCACTCGCAGTGCGAGGATATCAGGTCGGTAAGTGCATCAAGGACATCCCCGTTCATCCCGTCGAGCTGGCCTGTCTGATCCACGGACGGGGCGGAATACGGCCATGAAGGATTATAGACAGTCAGTCCGGGATGCAACGTGGCGTACGCGGATGTCAACACTCTCTCCGCATACAGTTTTGACGAAAACACCGTATCTACGGTCACATCGACTCCCGGGCTCTTGTCCAGAAATTCGGGACCGAGCTGCAGGTCGCTGCACCCGGCAGACAGGCATACGAGAAATGCCCAGACGTTTATTGTTGCAACAATATTTCTTTTCATACTCAGAAAGTCAGACTGAATCCTATGTTATAAATTCTTATGTTCGGATAATTACTGGTCTCGGATGCCTTGCCCGTTGTCCCTTCCGGATCGATATCCAGTTTTGCAAGCTCCGAGCAAAGCGTCAGAAGATTATAGCCGTTGATGAAAAACCTGGCGCTTGACAGCCCGATTTTTTTCATTCCCGGTACAGACAGGGTATATGACAATTCCACATTCTTCAGCCTGAGATATGAAGCATCCATGAGCCATATATCCGAATCGATAAGGTAATGCGTCTTGTTCGTGAACGTAATTCTCGGGAAACGGGCATCCTGCCTGTCCACAGTCCATGAATTATCGGCGAGAAATCCTAAAAGTCCGCGGCTGTTCGTCGAGCCGAAAGGTTCACGGTATTCGCTGGACAGAAGTCTCGATGCATGCCATGCCCCTGTCCACTGCATCGACAGTTCCAGGCCTTTCCATCTGAATCCGCACATAAGGCCGGCTACATATTCCGGTCTGTTCGCATATCCGATATAAGTCTTGTCGTCATCATTGATATAGCCGTCACCGTTAAGATCCTTGAAAAGAGCATCGCCAGGCTGCGGATTGCCGAGAGACATGACAGGAAGCAGCGGTTTCCCGTTTTCATCGGTCTTGAGATTGCCGTCGGCATCAAAATCATCTGCCCGCAGATAGCGGTCGAACGTATAGAGATAGTTCAGCCCCGTGCTCCGTCCGGTTTGGGCCATCCACGGATAGTTCGGCACCACCTCGTCCATATAGATGATCTTGTTTCTGGAAAAAGACAGGTTGGTGTTCACCCAATATTCCACCTGGCCCGCTTTTGAATTCCACCCGAGAGAAAGTTCGTAGCCATGATTGTTGACTTTGCCCAGATTGATCATGGGAAGGTCTATGGCCGTGATGGACGGGGCGGTATTCCTCGTGGAAAGGATGTCGTAACGGTTCTCGAAGAATACATCGGCGCTGAAAACAAGTCTGGAACGGAAAAGTTTGAGGTCGATACCGTAATTCTGCTTCCGCACCTTTTCCCAGCTGACGCTCTGATTGCCTACGGTATTCTCGATGGCTCCGTGCTGCATGATGGGATTGTAGTCTGTTCCGAACTGCCATGACCCGGTATCTCCGGCGCTTGTGCTGTCTCTCCACCGCGAATAGTCCGCATTCCATGAATTCGCAAGATACATGAAGCGCGCACCGCTGTACTTGTCATTGCCGACAAGACCGAATGAAGCCCGCAGTTTCAGGAAACTCAGCCACCTGGCATCTTTCATCCAGGGTTCCTCCGAGAGCACCCATCCTGCCGAAACCGCAGGGAAAAATCCGAAACGTTTTCCCGGAGCGAAATTCTCGGACCCGTTGTAGCCGGCGTTAAGGTCTATCATGTAACGGCGTTTCCAGTTATACGTGACACGGCCTACGTAGCCGAGATACGAGGACGGTATTTCAATGAATTGAGACGGATAATAGGTCTTCGACTGGTTGTACAGCAACAGTGCCGTGACTTCATGGTTACCGAACTGGCGGCTCCAGTTCAGGCTTGCTTCAAGATACCAGTCCCTGCCGCGTCCCGAACTGTAGCTATAGGACAAAGGCTCGTCCATCTGCTGGTTAGCGACCCGGTACACGATGCTGGTGTCGAACATCGGGTTATCTATCGCCATGCCTGGCTGGGTGAAATAGCCTTTGTAGAAAGGCGTCACTTTCGGGTTGCCGCTTGTCGGGCCGCGTGAGACATACACGTTGTAGTTGGAATTATACGCTCCCTTTACATTCAGGGACAGCCCCTTGGTGATGAAGTCGAGTTTCTGGTTCAGCGAGAGGTCGATATTCAGGACATTGTCCGTGTTCTGGTCATAGCCCCAGTTGTAGAAAAGATCGAGTCCGCTGGTTCCGGAGCCTATGGACAGGTACTCATTGTTCGGCTCGAAAATATACATCCCGTCCACCAGTCCCGGAGAAGAATACGGGGTACACCACATCAGCTTTTTCCATATATCATCGTTCTTCGGGGAATTCCTCTTGCCGACTCTTCCGCCTATATTTAGTGTCAGCACCGTGGATGAGGTGATGTCGACATCGACATTCACCCTGTAGTTGTACCTGTCATAAAGATAGTTGGGGTTATAGTTCAGATCAAGCCGTTTCAGCATGCCGTCCTGATGAAGGTAGCCCAACGACACGAAATACCTCACGCGATCCATTCCTCCCGATACCGTTATGTTATGCTGGGTCTGCCATGCAAGATTCTTGAACAGATAGTCGGACCAGTCGGTAGATGGGAACATCAGAGGATCCGAATTGGTCCTGAACAGTTCGGTAATATACGGAGAGAATGTAAGTTCGCTGTCCTGTATGTCCGGTCTGTCCGACCGCTGTGCGGCGGAATAAATACTGGCATGTTCATAGCTTCCCACCTGACGGAGGTTGCGCAGAGACTGGGTAAGTCCGAAAGAGGAAGTCAGTGAAATCTTCGGTCTTCCGGTCTCTCCCCTTTTTGTAGTCACAAGTATGACGCCGTTGGCACCTCTCACACCGAACACTGCCGTAGAAGAGGCATCCTTAAGAACCGTAATGCTTTCTATCTCATGCGGATCCATCTGGAAGAACGAACGCTCCACACCGTCCACAAGGATGAGCGGGCGAGAGGCGGCATCGGAAAGGGAGCCTGTACCGCGGACATATATCACCGGGTCTTCCGCACCGGGCTGTCCCGAAGCCTGCACCGTTGTGATTCCGCTGACCGCACCGGCAAGAGAGCCTGCCGCACTTCCGCTCGGCGATTTCAGCAGCTGTTCCCCGTTCACCGCTGTAATGGCTCCGGTAACGGACACCTTCCTCTGGGCTCCGTATGCGACCACCTGGACTTCGTCAAGCTCATTCATGTCCGGAGAAAGCAGGAATTTCAGGTTAGCGGTCCCCGACGGAGAAAATTCAGTAGTCACATAACCGAGATATGAAACTTCGAACACGATCCTGTCCTCTTTCCCCGACTCCACCGTTATCTCAAATCTGCCGTCCACATCGGTGATGGCAGCCACATCCTTCGCTCCTTTCAGGATGACTGCAGCTCCTATGAGAGGCTCTCCTGTCCCGGAATCCAGCACTGTTCCGGAATAGGTATTTCTGTCCGGCCGTGCTGAATAATGCATCAGGCTATGCCCGGCACAGACGGCAGGGGTGCCTGTTATAAAAGCGAGACACCCTGCCAGCAACAAAGAATATAATGTTCTTAATCCCATTTATTCCACATCTATAGCTATACAATACCTTACATTAGGTTCTACCGACTCCTCCCCCACTATTTTCTTCAATGAAATCACTTCCTGTCCGTTGACATATATCACCGGTTTGGTATTCTGGTCGGAGCTGAGATTTATCACATCGCTCCATCCGAGCTTGTCAAGAACCCATGCAGCCTGGTTGACACTGTATCCGTTAGCTCCCGGCTGATAGCCTGATGCATCCCAATACCCTGAACGGTAGGTCACGGCTATACCCAATTTGTTGTCGTACGTGATGCCGGCAAATACCTTGTCTGCGTAACATCCCTGCCAGGCATTTCCGAGAGATTCCGGTCTGTTTCTGTTGCCGTCGTTCCAGGCCTGCTCCGAAGAAGTCAGCTTATGTCCGTCGCGCACCAGCCACGGGTATCCCCATACAGCCTGATCCACATCCCAGTCAGTGACTCCATCCGTAAGGTCATTCGCATGGTCTTCATCTGTCTGCCACGGAACTGATTTTATGGTCGAGCCGTCGACGAAAGCTCCTGAAAAGACGAACTTGCCATTCTTTATACCGAGAGAAGAACGGAATTTGGTTTTCCAGTCATCCCATTGACTCTCTATATAATGGACAGTACCGTTATCATAGAACATATATGGAGTATAAGTTGATTTAAGGCAGCCTACCACTATATCGGCGGCAGTCTTCTGCTCTTCCATCACGACATCAGAATCAGAATTGGTAATCAGCTTTGCATGTGCATGCGATATGTCCACCGTGACTATCGCAAACTGGCCGGTAGCCGGCTCTCCTTTACTCCATGATGCCTGCTCCACCGTAGCGCGGTCATCAGACCAGTTGCCGAGGAAAGAGAAGATGTCATCCTTGTCGAAGTCGCTGCCATAACCTGACCATGTATTCGGATTCTCGGCAGGCCATTGATTGTCTATGACTGCCTGCGGCACGTTGAATACCTTTTCCGCATAGTAGATGCTGACATACGGGCTCATTTCAGGAGTGACGTATTGTGCGGTCTGATCTTGAAAACCCATCATGACAGGATCTCCGATGACGGAAGCTACATCCAGAACAAAATTATAAATCCTGTCCTTTCCGTCATATTTTATCACAAGCTCCTGCTCGAGACCTTCCGTAAAATCGAATGTGGTCTTCTCGCCCGGCTCTGCACCCTCGCGGAGAGCACCCTCAGAGAATGAGAGAATAACATTACGTCTGTCTATCTTGTCAGGATCGAACTTGAGTACGAGTCTGTTTGTGTTCAATGACAGAGTTGCATCGATCTTTTCTCCCTCTGCGTCCACTACGCTGATCTTCGTGACATCGAGAATAGGAAAAGCATTTGTCGTGATATCGAAAAAATACCGGATCTGCTTTCCTGCGGAATCCTTGAATATAATCACTGGAGTTTCCGTCAGATCTGCTTTAGTCAGGTCTTCCGGGAAATACACGGTGTAACCGTCATTGAGCTCGACAGTGAGTTCCACTTCAGTAAAATCCGAAGCATTGTCGAACGGCAGAGCCAGATGATTTTCTGCCGTAGCTACCGCCGTGACAGTCTCGCCGTCTGTCGTCGCGGTAATGGACTTGAAAGGTACGGAGCTTTCCTGCTCTTGAGAATTGATGTCGTCTTTCTTGCATGAAACGATGGCCAATGCAGCCAGTAGCACTGCAAAAATGGAACTGATAAATCTTTTCATAACAATGTTGTTAATGGATTATATGATGTTCTAAATAAGGTGTTCCGTCATCGAAACTTATCGGCAGCCACATGTATCTTCCGTCAGAATGGCATTCCGGCCTCCATATGTCCGCCATGAAAACGAATTGCCTGCCTACGGGCAGGACGAATGTTCCCTGTCCTCCGAATGTCACATCAGCACCTTTGCCGCGGCACGGATTCGGGTGCTGCCTCCACGGGCCGGTGATACTGTCAGCACTGAAAAGCCTTGCCGCATTGGGAGCCCATCCCGTGCAGCCGGAAGTTATCATCCAGTACTTTCCGTTATGTCTGAACACGGCAGGGGCTTCATTGAGACCGCCGGGCATCATCCTCCAGTATCTCCCCGTGTGGGAAGTATAGTCATCAGAAAGTTCCGCAATATGGAGAGTGAGATTTTCCTCGGAAGAATAGATATGCCAGGCTGTCCCGTCCTCATCTACCATAAGGGTCATGTCCCTTGCCATCTGACCGCCTGCCAGATCCCTCTTGAGATACAGGCCGGATGCGACAGCCTCCCGCCACTGCGGCGTATTATCGTCATGTACGCTTTTTACAATGAAATTCTCCGGATCAAGAGTATCGAGCAGCGCCTTGTCCTTTTCCGTGAAATCGGCAGGAAGGATTCCGGGATTTATCCGGCCCGAACGGAGAAAGCGGTACGGTCCTGTCACATTGTCGCTCACGGCCACTCCTGATCGTGCCGACAGATATCCCTCGCCCTTGAGTTCCAAATGAAACCACATGACGAACTTGCCCGTATTCCTGTTATATATGACTTTCGGGCGCTCCATGATACATCCTTTCCTGATATCGCTGTCAGAGTCGGCATCATCGACACTCAGGGCAACTCCTTCATATTTCCATCGGTTGAGATCCTTTGAAGAATAGACTGTAACGCCTACCATGGCCAGATGAGTGGTGTCGCTTTTATGCTCGCCGAACCAGTAATATGTTCCGTCATGCTCAAGTATGCATCCCCCGTGGGCATTTATCCTGCGGCCGTCAGTGTCGAACCATTCCTCTCCAGGTTCGGGCAATTCCAAAGTTTTCCTGTCAAGGTACAGTCCCGCAACCGTGGCTGCTGCAAAAACGACAGCAAAAGCGGCAACAAAAAGAAAAGACTTGCTTTTTATCATAGTCCAGTGTTATTAATCGAGGGCAAATATCAATGGAAAGCAGGCCTTTCTATGGGGTATTTTTCGTAATTAAACGGGGATTTTCAGTAAACGTCCGGAATTTTATCGAAGAGAATCCACATACTGCTTGGGAAGCAGCCCCGTTTTCCTGCGGAAGAGGTTTCGGAAATTCTTGACATCCCTGAATCCGCATTTCAGGCAGACTGTCTCGACATTGGTCTCTCCGCGGTTAAATAGATTTACAGCGACGGAAATCTTGTAGTCATTGATGAACTCGATGAGGGACATTCCTGTCAGGGTACGTATTTTCTTATATAATGACGAATGACTCAAAGAAAGTTTTCCGGCAAGGAATTCCGCATTGAAATCCGGGTTGTCAATATTGTCCTTTATCACCTGCCTGCATTCTTTCAGGAAGGCCTTTTCATTCCTGGTAAGAGGATGTCTGTCCTGAGTTTTCCCGATACCCGCAGTTTCATGCTCCACCCCGCCGACGAAGTCATAGATGTATTTGTCGATCACCTTGAGAGAAACAGTCTTTGGCAGATACAAGTCCGCTTTCTCGTCTATCACCTGCACATAGTCATCGGCAGACCCCTTGGCCGTGAGGATAATCACCTTGCATGAATTCAGTTTCGGATTTTTCCGAAGTGCGGTGAGGAAAGCATGTCCATCCATGACCGGCATCATGAGATCGCATATCACCACATCCGGAACGACTTCCTCTGCAACGGCAAGTCCCTCTTTCCCGTCGGATGCCTTGTAGACGCGATATTCCTCCATCAGATGCCGTTCAAGCAGATTACATATCTCCTCCTCGTCGTCTATCACAAGCACTGTGTATGGAGAGGTCGAATTGACAGGAACGGTCTTCTGCCGTATGTCATTGCATTCTGATGCAATCACCTCGGCACTGCATCCCTCTTCCGCTTCCGTTTTCGGAATCCAGAAAGTAAAGCAGGAGCCCTTGTTCACTTCGCTTTCCACGGAAATCTTCCCGCCATGCATCTCAACAAGGCTTCGTGTAAAGGACAGTCCCATCCCGTCGCCTCCGGAAGCACCTTTAGCCCTGTCTGTCCTTACGAATGTCTCGAATATCCTGTCCCTCATGGATTCGACTATGCCTATACCGTTATCCTTGACGGAAAACACTACGCGGTCAGGAGCATCGGTGACCTGCAACAATACATATCCTCCCTCTCCGGTATATTTGAAAGCGTTGGACACGAGATTCGAAAGAATCATTTCTATCTTGTCCGGATCATAATCCAGCATTATGGATTCTTCGGCCGGCCGGAACACGAAGGATATTGACTTTCTTGCACACAGGCTCTCATAGTCAGGCACAAATCTGCGACAGAACGCCACGACGTCCGAGCGTGTAGACCGCATCCGCATCTCCTCGGGAGAATATTTCCTGAAATCCATCACCCGGCTTATCAGGTTGCTAAGTTTCAAGGCACTGCGGTACATCGACGAGACATACGACACTGGGACCTGAATAATTTTATTCCGGGAGGTCAAAAGATCCTCAAGCTGTGCGGCAATCAGGAAAGTCGGAGTCCCCAGTTCGTGTGTCATGTTTGTGTAGAAGTTGAACTTTGCATCATTCAGCCGACGCTCTGTATCCTTTTCTATCTCAGCTATCTGCGCCCTGTGACGGGAATACAGTTCCCTGATATAAAGGATGGCAAAGGCGGCAAGGACACCCAACGACAGGACAATCCACACCGCTATAGCCCATACGGAACGGTACCAGGGAGGAGAGACTGCAATCATGAGGCTGTCCGACTCTCTCCAGGCCCCGTTGCTGTCCGTGTAGCGAAGCCTCAGCGTGTAGTTGCCGCTCTGGAGTCCGGTAAACAGGATCTTGGAATTGTCCGGGACATTATGCCACTGGCTGTCGGGCAGACCATCCATCATATAGGACATCCCCACACTTCCGCTCCACAGTAATTCCGGAACCGCCACCGTCACTGCAAATGTATTCTGGTCGTACGGAATACGGACAGAAGAGGATCGGCTGCCGTATAAAGGATAGACATGCCTCCCTTTTCCTGAAAGGGATTCAAGCGAGAAACAGTATACCTTGTCGAAATCCTGTTCATAATGCAGCCGTTCCGGATCGAAAATGACAAGTCCGGAAGTACTCCCGAAAAATATTCTGCCATGACCCGAAACCCCGGAATTGTACGTGAACGTACCGACATCCGCCTGAGGCACATCGTACCTCAGGAAAGAGTCCGTCTCGGCATTGTATCTGAATATGTACCGCCCTGCAGCCATCCACAGGATTCCCGAACTGTCCTCTGCGATTGAAGATACATTATCGTCCCGGAGGCCGTTTTCCTCTCCGTACCGCTTCAGATTCCCCGAACTGTCGAGCGAATAAAATCCGTCGGAGGTCGAGAGCCACAGTTTTCCGTGTCCGTCGCGGTAGAGATAGTTTATGTTGCCGGCAGGGAAAGGATTCCGTGAAGCGACAGAAAAAGTATCAAAAACCTTGAGTGTGTTCATGTCTATCCGGAACAGTCCCTTGTAGGCTGTCCCCACCCACAAGGTGTCTCCATGGTGGCAGATGCTGCGGCAGTTGCTATATGAAAGTTCAGGGATTTCCCGAATCTTTCCCGTACTTTTCTCATAGACGAACAGGGATGCGCTGCCTACCCAGATCCGGCCTCTGCCGTCATCATGGATAGTCCAGACATGGTTATGGAAGTCCTGTTCCGACATTCTGACAGTCTCGAATGTATGGTCTGTCAGGGAAAAACGGACAAGCCCTTTGGTATATATCCCCAGATAGAGACAGTCTCCGTCCTGGGATATTGACAATACGTTGTCTCCGGGGATTCCGCTGTTAGAGGTATTGAACACCCGGGATTCTCCGCTCCGGAGATCCATTATGCCAAGACCGCCGCCGTCATATCCGAGATAAACCATATCCGGCTTTACCCCCCCCCGGTCGTATCCGGCATAGCGGCTGTCAGGAGATATGGCGGTAACTATATCGTATCCGAGAGAAGAATTGGACGGACTGAGATATTCAGGACTGTCAAACTTGTCGGAGTAGACACTGATCCCTCTCCTGTAGATCCCGAGCCACAGGTTGTTATTCCGGTCTACCATCATGGATTTCACTACATCTCCGGGAAGATCGGAAGTGTATGAATTCATCTTCCGGACATGTCCGTGAGAAACGAATTCAAGTCCGCCGCCATCTATCGAGAAGACTGTCTTTTGCTTCAGGAAAGCTACATTGAGAAGGTTTTCCGGAACATAACGTTGTGACAATTCGACTGACAATCCGTCAATCTCAAGAGCCGTTCCCTTGAATCCCAACCCGTATGCAACATACAGGACACCGTCTTCCGGATTATATCTCAGCTCAGTTCCCCTTATCCAGTGGGATTCGAATCCATAATGTGTAACCACTTCGCCGGCAGAGGAAATTATATACAGTCCGCCATGGCCAAGAGCTAAGAACATGTTGTCCCTGAACGGGGATATGGATATGAAACTGTCTGTCAAATCCGGAATCCGAAAAGTCCGGCCGCTGTCAGAGATGTACAGCCGCGCAGAATGAACTCCAAGGGCACAGATACTCCCGTCCGTTACCTCAATCACAGATGAGATCGGCTCAGATATCCGCGTGGTCCGTGTTCCGTCAATGTACATGCAGGGAAGAAACGAAGCGGAAGCAAAATCGTACAGGAACAGACCGTTATCACAGGCTGTCCATAATCCGCTTTCATGCGGATGAATGTCCATTACGTTCCTGGATAATGGTTCGGTTTCCGGCAAGACCGGATAATCCGTTTCATTTACAGGTAATCCGTCATATCTCACGAGCCCATCCTCTGTAGCGAGCCATATAAACCCTTCCAGATCCTGACATATTGCATTTATATTGTTCGTTCTAAGAAAGTTGTCTCCATCGAAATTCTTGATTCCGGCAATCGCATGAATGACAGGGACAGCAATAAATACGACTATTATCAGAATTCTTTTCATATACAAAGAGAAAACGAATGCAGGCAAAAACTGTCCCGCATCCTGCGAACAGACGCTTGGAAGACAAAGGTACGGAAAATTTCAATAGAAATAGGGGTATAAATACAAAAGAGGTGACCCAAAAGGAGGAAATTATCCTTTTGGGTCGCCCCTCTCGTATGATATGTATTCCTTACCGGAATAATGACTATTCAGCTACGACTTCGAATTTGAACTCACCCTTGATGTCCTTGTAGCATTTTACGGAAGCATCGTAAACACCGAGTTCCTTTATCGGCTCAGCTGCTATGGTGATGTCCTTCTTGTCCACTTCAACACCGGCGGCTGCGAGGGCGTCAGCTATCTGCATGGTAGTGACGGAGCCGTAAATCTTGCCGTTCTCGCTGACCTTCACGGCCACCTTTACCGTCATTCCGGCAAGTTTGGCTGCAAGAGCTTCCGCATCGGAGCGGAGTTTTGCCTCCTTGTGTGCGCGCTGACGGATATTCTCAGCGAGTATCTTCTTTGCGGACGGAGTGGCAAGAATGGCATAACCCTGAGGAATAAGATAATTCACGGCATAGCCTGTCTTTACCTTGACGATATCGTCTGCGAGGCCGAGTTTGGCCACATCTTTTTTCAGTATAATCTCCATAATGCTTTCCTCCGGATTATTTCAAAAGGTCTGTAACGTATGGAAGAAGTGCAAGATGCCTTGCCCTCTTTACGGCCTGGGCCACTTTCCTCTGGAATTTCAGAGACGTTCCGGTGATGCGGCGAGGAAGGATCTTACCCTGCTCGTTCAGGAACTTCTTGAGGAATTCCGCGTCCTTGTAGTCGACATATTTGATGCCGGCCTTCTTGAAGCGGCAGTATTTCTTTCTTTTCACCTCGACTGTAGGAGGATTAAGATAACGGATTTCATTGTTCTGTGCCATAATTCATTCCTCCTTATTTAGCCTGCTTGTTAGCCCTTCTTTTCTCTGCATAGGCAATGGCGTGCTTGTCCATAGCGAATGTCAGGAACCTGATGATTCTCTCGTCACGGCGATACTGCGTCTCGAGAGATGCAATCAGCTGGGAATCAGCCTTGAATTCGATAAGATAATAAAAACCTGAAGTCTTCTTCTGGATAGGATAGGCCAGCTGTTTGAGCCCCCAATCCTCTTCGTACACGATCTCACCTCCATTGTCCTTGATGAAACCAGTGTACTTGGCAACCGCTTCCTTCATCTGGGCCTCAGACAAAACGGGAGTTGCAATGAAAACGGTCTCGTACTGTTTGATCATTTTGTTTATAATTAATTGTTTATAAATAAATTGCCCATTCGTGCAACGAAATTTTTCACGAACGGGCTGCAAAGATAGGAATAAATTCCTTTTTATCAAAATAATTTTATTTCTCCGGAACGGCAGCCAGAACGGCCTTCAGGAAATTCCAGCATTTTTCCACGGACGGGATGTTCAGCCGCTCGTCGGGAGAATGCGGACTCATGATGGTAGGCCCGCAGGATACCATGTCCATGTCAGGATAGGTGCCTCCGATAATCCCGCATTCCAGACCGGCATGAATGGCCATTACCGCAGGAGCGGTGCCGTACAATTCTTCGTAGACAGACTTCATCGTTTTCAATATCGGCGAGCCGCTGTCCGGAGCCCATCCCGAATATCCTCCGGTGAATTCCACGGTACCTCCGGCCAGCTCCACGACAGCCCTCATCCTCTCCGCCAGGAATTCCTTTGCGGAATCCACTGAACTCCTCATCAGCGTCCGGATAAGGAATTGGCCGTTCTCGGTCTTGACGATAGCCGTATTGTTGGATGTCTCCACAAGTCCCGGGACACTGTCGCTCATGCGCTCCACACCATCCGGAGATGCAAGAAGCGCCCTGAGGCAGCGCAGGGCATCCCCGTCCGCAATGCAGCAGTCCGGTCCGGCACACTCCTTCATCCCGACATTCAGCTGCGGGTCAGTCACATGATACTCGTTTTTCAATACCGGAAGCAGGTCTTGCAGGTACCGCTCCACCTCGCCGGCCTTGCCGTCAGGTATCAGCACCACGGCCTCGGCTTCGCGCGGAATGGCATTTCTCATGTTGCCGCCCTCGAAACTTGCGAGTTTCACTCCATAGTCCCGCACCAACGGCAGAAGGACACGGGCAAGCAGCTTGTTCGCATTGGCGCGATACAGGATGATGTCCATTCCCGAATGGCCTCCCTGACAGTTGGTCACGCTGATAACGCGCGGATGTCCAAGTCCTTCCGTCACAGGCACGGTGCTGTAAGGAATCGACGCCGAAGCATCGAGGCCCCCGGCACATCCTATATACAGTTCGCCCTCAGTCTCGGAATCCAGATTTATCAGGATATCCCCCTTCAGGACGCCTGGCTTCAGGGCATTCGCCCCTGTCATGCCTGTCTCTTCATCGATGGTGACAAGCACTTCCACGGGACCGTGAGGGATGTCGTCCGACTGCAGGACGGAAAGCGCCATCGCCACACCTATGCCGTTGTCGGCACCGAGAGTTGTCCCCTTTGCCTTCACCCATTCCCCGTCTATCCAGGTCTCTATGGGGTCCTTTTCGAAATCATGCACAACATCGGGATTCTTCTGCGGCACCATGTCGCAGTGCCCCTGAAGTACGACTCCCTTGCGGTTTTCCATTCCCGGAGTCGCAGGCTTCCTGATGATGATGTTTCCCGCCTCGTCCCTTATGGTTTCCAGTCCGAGGGATTTTCCGAAATTATAAAGGTATTCCACTGCCTTCCCCTCTTTTTTCGATGGGCGGGGAATCCGTGTCAGTTCATAAAAGTTTTTCCAGACTACGGCTGGATTCAAATCTTTGACAGTCATATTATATTGTTATGGATAATTATTGCCGGCAGGGCCGCTTCCTATTTGTCCACGACGATGCTCAGTGGCAGTGAGCAGTCCTCTCCGAGCTGGTAAACAGGCACTTTGCTCTGCATTATCACCGTCATGCCGTCAGTAAGACGGACGCTGCATGTAGCCGGAATCCTGTAAATTATGCCCGGCACTTTCGATTTTTTCACTTTTTTGCCGTCGGTCACAGGGGCCGATATTGCCTCCGGCATGATTTCGAGGACTACCGGTTTCCCTGCAAGATTGTCGGCAGGAAGAAGACCGGCGGTATCGGAAATCCGGAATGCGATGTAAATCTGGTTGTCCCTGTCCTTTTCCGGAGTCACGTCGAATGTCATTTTCTGCGTCCCGAATTCGGAATATCCGGTAAAAAGGGACATGTACTCCTGCTCGAGGCGGTTTATTTCCTGAAGGGCGGCCCCCATCGCTTCTCCCGAATACGACGCATCGGTGTCACCGGTAATTATGCTCATACGCTGCTCCCTGAGGGAAAATATCATTTTCGCCAGTTCCGCCGCACGCATCTCCTCGGACTTTTCCACTATCATGTCCTGCTTTACGGCCACCTTGCCGTAGCCGGAATCATTCTTCACGCTCTTGTACAGCGTGGTAGCTTCCGTAGTCAGATTTGCCGGCACTGACTTTCCCGCATAATCGCCTGCGGCTATGACCGGGAAGCGCCACTCCTGCTCCCTGCCCGCAGCGGCGCCTGCGGAAGACACAAGGCCCGATGCCGTCAGCTTGAGGAATGAAGTATATGCCTGCTCGTCCTTCAAATCGATGAGATACCTTTTAGACAGATCCGCCTCGGCAAACGCCGTCATCCTGACTCCTGAAAGCGTATATGTCACGGCATCCTGCTGCCGTACGTCTATTCCCAAATATTTGGAAGCATATTTTGCATAAGGCCCGGCATAGAAGTTCTCCCGCACGGCTTCCACTTCAAAGGAAAGGGAAGTGGACGGCAGGGAATATACGACCGTTGCAGTCTCCGTTCCAGCATATTCAGGCATTTGCGGCTCCTGGGCCGAAAGCATCTGGGCAGCCGCAGCAAACAGAGTCACGGCTGCAATAGCAATAGTTTTCATCGTCAAAAATTATTAAGTATCATGATATTCAGTGTCAATCGTCCTGCCGGCGGGGAGCTATGGCTTCCATCTCTTGTGGCTCCACAGCCAGTTGTGGGGCGTTTCCCGGATATCGGCTTCCAGCAGATCGAGATATTTCCGCATTATGGCCTCCGGCTCCATGTCGGCGGCATTCCCGCAAATCGGAACGAAGGTCATCTCGTAATGCCCTCTCGACAGATGCTTCATCCGGAGATACAGCACGTTCATGCCCAGCTTGTGAGCCAGGGCCGCACTGCCCATCATCACTTTCGAAGGCTGGTTCATGAACTTCCCTACATTGTGCGAAGCAGCATAAGGGTACTGGTCCGTCGGATAGATATAGACGTTCTTCGTATCCTTGTGCCTTATCGCATAGCGCAATATGTTCTTGCTCTCTATCGGTCCGTCGTAATTTTTCAGCGGATGCACCCTGTTCCTGATAAAGACCTCATCCCAAAAACGGCTGTGCAGCCTTTTATAAACCACTTTTATGCGGTTTTCCTCACATGGATATTCGACTGCCGGATCGTAGTTGTAGCACCAGAGGCCGCCTATCAGCTCCCAGTTTCCGCAATGGGAGAACAGCACCGTAACGCTCGGGGAGGCCTCATACGCGTCGCAAAGGACTTCGAGATTGGTGTAGCGGCAGATGGAGGAAGAATGTATCCTCCGGTAATCTGCTCCGCTGAACCATATGGCTTCGGCAATGATTTCCCCCAAGTGGCGGTAAAAATCGGAAGCAATCCTCTTTATTTCGTAATAATTCTTTTCCGGAAACGACCTGGCGATATTCGTAACGACGACATTGTACCTGTAATGCAGCACATTCTTCATTATCCACGAAAGGATATCCCCGCAAAAATAATGGAATTTCAAAGGCAGTCTTGAAAACAGCCTCATGACTGACAGGACAAGCCTTACCCTGAACTCAAAAAAATCTTTTTCCATACTTTTCCTTTCGCACAAGTTACAAACTTACATAATTTTTATCCATTTCAATAATAAAATTGCAAACTGATCGACAATTTTTAGGCTGGAGCCGTTTTTTTGCTACCTTTGCAAGTCGTCCGACAACACGATAATCAGTGTACTGAAACTAAAACGATAAAAATATGTTCAAAGATCAACCCAAAGGCCTGTTTGCCCTTGCCCTCGCCAACACCGGGGAGAGATTCGGCTACTACACGATGCTGGCCATCTTCATGCTGTTCCTGCAGGCGAAATTCGGCTTCAATGCGGCCGTAGCAGGTCAGATTTATGCTATTTTCCTTGCCGGAGTATATTTCATGCCTCTGTTCGGAGGCTGGCTCGCCGACAAGATAGGTTTCGGGAAATGCGTCACCACCGGTATCGCGGTCATGTTCCTCGGATACCTGTGCCTCGCCATACCGACAGACGCCGGAGTGACCGGAAAGATAGCGATGTTCGGAGCCCTGGCGCTGATTGCCGTAGGCACCGGACTTTTCAAGGGAAACCTGCAGGTGATGGTCGGAAACCTGTACGACGATCCGAAATATTCCTCGAAAAGGGACGCGGCCTTCAGCCTTTTCTATATGGCAATAAACATAGGTGCGATGTTCGCTCCGAGCATGGCCAAATACGTGACGAACTTTTTCCTGTCGAAATCGGGACTCGTCTACAATGCCAACATTCCTGCCTTGGCCCATCAGTTCATGGACGGGACCATCACGCCTGAAAATTCGGCCAAACTCGCGGATCTGGCTGCCACAATGCCTTGCGGTGCCGGAATCACCGATCTGGGGGCATTCAGCCATCTCTATATCGACAAACTGTCGTCCGCGTACAACTACGGATTCGGAGTTGCGTGCATTTCACTCATAGTGTCCGTTCTGATATATTTCTGCTGCCGTCCATGGTTCAAACATGCTGACGTGAACGCCAAACAGGCGAAGGCCGCAAATATCAGCGAGCCGGAACTTACTCCTGCACAGACAAAGAGCCGCATCACCGCACTGCTGCTCGTGTTTGCCGTGGTTATTTTCTTCTGGATGGCCTTCCACCAGAACGGAGCGACCATGACGTTCTTTGCCCGCGACTATACGCAGCCGGTAGCTGAAGGACTGACGAGGATAGGATTCAACATATGGAGCCTGTTCCTTATCGCAGTATCGATATATACCCTTTTCAGCGTATTCCAGTCCGAAACGAAAAAAGGTAAAGTCATATCAGCCGCAGCGACGCTCCTGCTCTGGGGCGGAGCTTACGCCATCTATTCGTCCATGGCGCCGTCTCTGGATATCCAGCCGTCGGATTTCCAGCAGTTCAACCCGTTCTTCGTCGTGGCCCTGACACCGGTATCCCTGGCGATATTCGGGGCACTCGCAAAGAAAGGGAAAGAGCCGTCCGCCCCGAGGAAAATAGGGCTCGGCATGTTAGTGGCCGCCATCGGCTTCCTGATTCTCACGATAGGCTCTTTCGGCCTGGCTTCTCCGAAGGAACTCGGAGGCACTGTCAGCGATGTGCTCATATCTCCGAACTGGCTGATTTCCACATACCTCGTCCTGACATTCGCGGAACTGCTGCTCTCCCCTATGGGAATTTCGTTCGTATCCAAGGTGGCTCCTCCGAAATACAAGGGCATGATGATGGGATGCTGGTTTGCGGCTACCGCAGTAGGAAACTATTTGGTTTCGGTCCCTGCACTGCTTTGGGACAAGGTGCCTCTCTGGGGCGTCTGGACCCTGCTCATAGTGCTCTGCCTGCTGTCGGCGCTGTTCATTTTCTCTATCATGAAAAAGCTGGAAAACGCCACGAAATAGCGTCAGACATAGAAGAATATCACAAAGCGGGAGGTGCGGCAAAACATGTATTTTGGCACACCTCCCGCTCTCTTTTATAAACTGTTCCGTATCTTTTTTTGAAAACTCTTTTTGGTGCCCCTACCATCACAGGTAGTAGTCGCAGTTGTACTTGTTCAGGATGTCCATCTGGGTGTAATTGTCCTTTTTCTGTGGGACGGTGTGCATGATAAGATAGTCCGTGATGGCGGAAATCGCTGCCGCAGCCTGTTTGTCCGAGTGCTGCGCAATAAGGGCCTGGACATAACCGTCACGCAATGCCGCAAGATTTCTTTCCAGCACATCGAAGCCTACGACCCTGCAGTTCCCGATATTCCTGTCCCTGAGATAATCGGCCACGAAATGGACGCGGGAATTGCACATTACGATGTATTTGACCGGGCTTTTGTCCTTCTCGAACAGTTCGTCCAGGACAGCATAGCGTGCCGCCTTGTCCCGGGGATCCAGAAAAGTGTTTTCTATCCGGCATTCGGGATAATGTTCCGAAATATAGTCGAGCAGACCGGTCCTTCTGGTAATGGTAGGGTCCGAAAGCCCTTTCTTGTCCCTCGCGATTCTGATGACATGCACCATGTCCACGTCACGTCCGTCGGCAAGAATGTCGGCGCACAGATAACCGCTCTGATACATGGGCATGCCATAGTATGCCAGATAACCATCTTCCTCGAGTTTCGAATCGATATATACGTACGGCACCCGCATTTCCGAAAGTTCCTTTACGAACTTCAATGTCTCGTTCCGGAACATGGGCGCTATCACCACCCCGGAAGGACCGGACGACAGGACTTTTTCACACGCGTTCTGGAATGAATCAAGGTCGTACTGGTCATATCTCACGGTGCTGACGCTGATACCGAATCTGCCCGCATATTCCCTCCCCTGCTCGATACCTTTTTCCGTCAGGGCCCAGAATTCCCCGTTATTGAACTCCGGTATTATGCAGTAGATATGGAAATCCTTCTTCATCGCCAGGATGGACGCATAGAAATTGGGCCTGTATCCCAATTCCTCTATCACCTGCAGAATCTTCTCACGGCTTTTGGCAGACACTTCCCCCCTGTTGTGGAGGACCCTGTCCACTGTCCCCTTGGAAACGCCGGCGGCCCTGGCGACATCGTTTATCGTTATTTTGCTTCCAGAGTTCATGATATTGTAAATACGTACGTTTTTATTGAACTTTCTGTTTTTTCTTTCAAATATACTACATTTTTCCGTTACCGCACACGGAAATAAAAATTATTTACTATCTTTGCAAGGATTTGCTTTAACACTAACGGACTATTAACTGTCAAAATTTATATAAAATGCCTAAAGTTATCACTTTCGGAGAGATTATGCTCAGGCTTTCGACTCCGGGTTATCTAAGATTTTCTCAATCAAAGGAATTTGCCGCCACTTTCGGTGGAGGCGAAGCCAACGTAGCCGTATCGCTTGCAAACTACGGAATTGATACAGAATTCGTTACACGTTTCCCAAAAAACGATATCGCGGCGAGCTGCATCAAGGATCTTCACAGCTATGGCGTAGGTACGAAATACTGCATTTACGGCGGAGACAGGCTCGGAATCTATTTTCTCGAGACAGGTGCGGTGGCACGCCCGAGCAAGGTGGTTTACGACAGGGCGCACTCGGCCATTGCCGAAATCGAGAAAGGGATGATCGACTGGGAGAAGGTCTTTGAAGGTGCGGACTGGTTCCACTGGACTGGAATCACGCCGGCCATCAGCCAGGGTGCTGCGGATGTGTGCCTGGAGGCTGTCAAGGCTGCGAACAGGCTCGGCGTGACCGTGTCCTGCGACCTTAACTACAGGAAAAACCTGTGGAAATACGGCAAGACAGCATCGGAAGTGATGCCGGCCCTCGTGGAATGCTGCGATGTCATCCTCGGAAATGAGGAAGACGCCGAGAAAGTATTCGGCATCAAGCCGGAAGGATTCGACGTGACTGCTACAAAGGGCGAAGTGAACGCCGCAGAATTTGAAAGCGTATGCAAGCAGCTCATGGTGAAGTTCCCTCGCGCCAGGAAAGTCATCATCACGCTCAGGGGTTCCATCAACGCCAATCACAACACCTGGGGCGGCGTCCTCTACGACGGTGCCAGACTTTACCAGTCGCCGAGATATGACATCACCCACATCGTGGACCGTGTCGGCGGAGGAGATTCGTTCATGGGCGGACTCATATACGGGCTTCTCACATACAAGGACGACGATCAGAAGGCTCTCAACTTCGCTGTCGCAGCCTCTTGCCTGAAGCATACCATTTTCGGTGACTACAACCAGGTGACTGTAGCGGAAGTGGAAAATCTCATGAAAGGCGACGGGTCGGGACGCGTGTCCAGATAATCCTTTCCCGAACATACGGAATATACGGAAAGATACATAAGGAATACGATCATGGCAAAATACAGCAAACTCGAAGTTTTGGCGGCAGTAAAGGAAACCGGAATGGTGCCGGTATTCTATAATGCCGACCTCGAAATATCCAAAAATGTCGTAAAGGCCTGCTATGAAGGCGGAGTGAGGGCATTCGAATTCACAAACCGCGGCGACTTCGCCCAGGAAGTGTTCGGAGAGCTCGTCAAATTTGCAAACAGGGAGCTTCCGGGCATGATCCTCGGAGTCGGCTCCGTAGTGGATCCGGCGACTGCCGCCCTGTACATACAGCTCGGGGCCAATTTCGTCGTAGGACCGCTTTTCAACCCGGACATTGCTCCGGTATGCAACCGCAGGCTGATACCGTACTGCCCCGGATGCGGCACGGTATCGGAAATCGGCAAGGCTCAGGAACTCGGATGCGACCTGTGCAAGGTCTTCCCCGGTGACGTTCTCGGACCAGCTTTCGTAAAAGGTCTCCGTGCTCCGATGCCGTGGAGCCAGATAATGGTGACCGGAGGCGTGAAACCGACCAGAGAGAATCTCGAGGGATGGTTCAAGGCCGGAGTTACATGCGTAGGCATGGGAAGCAACCTGTTCCCGAAAGATGTCATCGCCGCCGGAGAATGGGGAAAAATCACCGGACTCTGCAAAGACGCTCTCGAAATCATCAAGGATGTACGATAACTTAAACTGCAAGGAATGGAAAAATCTACAACTAAGAAACTCATGACCAACTGGAGATGGTGGATGGTCGTGCTGCTTTTCGTGGCGACGACAGTCAACTATCTCGACAGACAGGTGCTTTCCCTTACCTGGAAAGACTTCATCGCACCGGAATTCCACTGGACTGACAACGATTACGGTACCATCACCGCCGTATTTTCCATAATATATGCCATCTGCATGCTGTTCGCCGGAAAATTCGTGGACTGGATGGGTACGAAAAAGGGATATCTGTGGGCCATAGGCATCTGGTCTACTGGAGCCTGCCTCCATGCCGTGTGCGGCTGGCTGACGGTACATATAGAAGGTTTCGAAAATGCTGCGGCAATGACTGCCGTGGAAGCGGGATCCGCTGCGGCCCTGGCCATTGCATCCACGAGCGTATGGCTTTTCCTCGCCGCGAGATGCATACTTGCACTCGGTGAAGCAGGAAACTTCCCTGCCGCCATCAAGGTGACCGCAGAATATTTTCCAAAGAAAGACAGGGCGTTCGCCACTTCCATTTTCAACTCGGGAGCATCCATAGGAGCTCTCATCGCCCCGGCTACCATACCGGTACTCGCACAGTTCTTCAAGGACAGGGGCGTCGGCGGAGGCTGGGAAATGGCATTCATAATCATCGGTGCCCTCGGTTACATCTGGATGGCTTTCTGGGTGTTCATGTACAACAAGCCTGAAAAGTCGAAACACGTCAACAAGGCGGAACTGGAATACATCAACCAGGACTATACCGCGGAAGAAATCGCCGCTGCAAGCAAGTCCGAGGACAAAAATGCCAAAGACGGGAAGGAAAAATCCATATCGCTCTGGAAATGCTTTACCTACAGACAGACATGGTCATTCATCGTCGGAAAGTTCTTCACTGACGGCGTGTGGTGGTTCTACTTGTTCTGGGCACCTGCGTATTTCTCCGACCAGTACGGCTACGCATCAAGCTCCGGCATGGGAATCGCACTTATTACGACCCTTTATGCCATAGTGACGGTGCTGTCCATCTTCGGAGGCTATCTGCCTAAACTGTTCGTAGAGAAGAGAGGCATGAATCCCTATAACGGACGTATGCTCGCGATGCTTATTTTCGCATTCCTGCCTCTTCCAGCCCTGATTGCGCAGAGCGCCGGACAGATTTCCGTGTGGTGGCCTGCAATCATCATCGGACTGGCCGGAGCCGGACATCAGGCATGGTCTGCAAACCTGTTCTCCACTATCGGAGACATGTTCCCGAAATCGGCCATTTCCACCATAACAGGTATAGGCGGCATGGCCGGAGGCATAGGATCTTTCTTTATCCAGAAAGGCGCCGGAGCACTGTTCACATATTCTGAAAATGCAGGCTCGGCATTCCACTTCCTCGGATTCGAAGGCAAGCCTGCGGGATACATGATCGTTTTCTGCGGATGTGCCGTGGCATATCTGATAGCCTGGGCCATAATGAAGGCTCTCGTACCGAAGTACAAGAAGATAGAGGCTTGACATTCAATACCAAATCCTTAATACATCAAATCAATCGGATTCAAATCCGGAGAAAGAGGATGGCTGCGTAGGCCCTCCTCTTTTTTTTGTATTGCTCTATGCTTCTTTGTACTTTTGCACCGGTAACAAAGGCAAAAGATGAAATTCAAGATAGTATCGGACTACAAGCCTTCCGGAGACCAGCCGGAAGCCATAAAGGGTATCTGCTCTGCGTTGAACAGCGGCTTTGATGCCGTGACACTGCTCGGAGTGACGGGCTCGGGAAAAACATTTACCATGGCAAATGTCATAGAAAGACTCCAGAGGCCTGCGCTTATCCTCAGCCACAACAAGACCCTGGCCGCACAGCTGTACGGGGAATTCAAGTCGTTTTTCCCGAACAATGCCGTGGAATATTTCGTCTCATACTACGATTATTACCAGCCGGAAGCATATATTCCGTCCACCGACACCTACATCGAGAAAGATCTCAGCATCAACGATGAAATAGAAAAACTCCGCCTCAGCGCCGCCTCATCCCTGCTTTCCGGGCGAAGGGACGTGATAGTAATATCCAGCGTATCCTGCCTGTACGGCATCGGAAATCCGGAAGATTTCCATTCCCAGACAGTTTTTATCAAAAAAGGCGAAACGAGGAGCATGACCAGGCTGCTGTACCAGCTGGTGGACGCCCTTTATTCCAGGACGGAAGCAGAGTTCAAGAGAGGCTCGTTCCGTGTGCGGGGAGATACCGTCGACATATGCCTCGGAAACGGGGACAATGCAGTCAGGATAGAGTTTTTCGGGGATGAAGTGGACAGCATATCCGTGATAGACCCGGTTTCAGGCGCATTTTTGGACAGTCTCGACGAAGTAGCCGTATATCCGGCAAACAATTTCGTCACGACTCGGGAAAGGAGCATAAAGGCAGTCAGCGAAATCCAGGATGACCTGGCAAAACAGTGCTCATATTTCGAAAGCGTAGGGAAATACCTGGAAGCCAAGAGGCTGAAGCAAAGGGTGGAATATGACCTCGAAATGATAAAGGAACTCGGATATTGCCCTGGCATCGAAAATTATTCGCGCTATTTCGACGGCAGGAAAGAAGGCATGCGCCCGTTCTGTCTCATTGACTATTTTCCAAAAGACTTCATCACTTTCATAGACGAAAGCCATGTCACCCTGCCCCAGATCAGGGCCATGTACGGAGGCGACCATTCGAGAAAGAGCGTGCTCGTCGAATACGGATTCAGGCTTCCCGCCGCTTCCGACAACAGGCCGCTGAAATTCGAGGAATTCGAGGAAATCACCGGACAGACCGTATATGTGAGCGCGACCCCGGGAGACTATGAGCTGGAAAAATGCGGCGGATTGGTAGTGGAGCAGGTAGTGCGCCCCACCGGACTCCTCGATCCGCCGATACAGGTCAGGCCTACTGAAAACCAGGTGGATGACCTGCTTGAGGAAATCCGGATCAGGGCCGACAAGGATGAAAGGGTGCTTGTCACCACGCTTACCAAGAGAATGGCTGAAGAGCTCGAAAAATATTTCACGAAAATGGGTGTCAGGTGCAGGTACATCCATTCGGACGTGGATACTCTCGAACGGGTGGAAATCATAGAGGATTTCAAGAACGGACTTTTCGATGTCCTCGTAGGGGTAAACCTGCTCAGGGAGGGGCTGGATATCCCGACAGTGTCTCTCGTAGCCATCCTCGATGCCGACAAGGAAGGTTTTCTGCGCTCCGGAAGGTCCCTGACCCAGACCGCGGGAAGGGCGGCGCGCAATGTGAACGGATTGGTGATAATGTATGCGGACACCGTCACCGGCTCGATGCAGGAGACCATATACGAGACGGACAGGCGCAGGGCCAAGCAGATGGAATACAACAAGAAGCACAATATCACGCCGGCACAGGTAGGAGTCAAGAAAAACGTGCTCCACAATCCGCGTCTGGCAAATACCGTCTCTGGCAAGGTCAGCGCCGCGAATTCATATGATGATCCGCACTACATTCCGGACCCTTCGGAACTCGGAAGCGGATATGTGTCGGTCGGACTCGGGCACGATTCCCGCAGGGAGAACAATTCCGCCTATACGGACGGCTATATCCGGGCCGACCTCGCCGCCGTACTCCAGGATCCTGTAATCAGGTCCATGACGAGAGAGCAGGTCGAGAAGGCCGTAGAAACCGCAAAGAAGAACATGCAGAAGGCGGCTGCCGACCTGGACTTCCCTTCCGCCGCCAAATTCAGGGACGAAATGTGGGCTTTGCAGGAGTACCTGAAAGTCTGGAAATCCGGGTTGTAGAAATACGGCGGGGACCGCGGACGCCGGCATGTGCTGCAAGCGCCGCGGCATAATGGACAGGAAAATTCATTTGTTTTGCTCTCCGCTTCTTATTATCTTTGAAGAAGCGCAAAAATATCGGGGTATGGAAACAATTACCGGGCTGTTCCCCAATTTCGATGAAAGGGGGCAGCATATTGTACAGGAAGCATACGACATAGCAGAGGCGGCTCTTGCAGGACAGACGAGGGGAAACGGCAGGCCGTTCATCGAACATCCGGTGAATGTGGCCAGAATCGCGGCAGACGAAATAGGTCTGCCGGCTGAGTGTGTCGCGGCCGTATTTCTCCATGAAGCCCAGCGTTTCAATCCGGAGAAAGACGTCATGGCCGGACACGATTTCGGCAAGGATATACACACGCTCGTCGACGGACTGAACAAAATATCCACCATCAAGCCCAGGGATACCCGGCTTGAAGCTGAAAACTACAAGAAACTCATAGTATCCTATTCCCGCGACCCGCGCGTCACGGTGCTGAAATTGGCCGACAGACTCGAAGTCATGCGGTCACTCGACATTTTCCCGAAGGCATCCCGGGAACGCAAGGTACTGGAAACTCTCATGCTGTATATTCCGCTCGCCCATCAGCTCGGTCTGTATAACATGAAAAGCGAGCTCGAAGACATTTATTTCAGATTCGCGGAGCCGGAGCAATACCGGGCCATAACCAACAAACTGAAAAGCACGGAAGGCGACCGGCAGAAACTCATGACGCAGTTCATTGAGCCCCTGAAAAGCAAACTTTCCGAAGAAGGGATAAAGTACAAGCTGAAAATCAGGACCAAGACCGCATACTCCATCTGGAGGAAGATGCAGAAACAGAAAGTACCTTTCGAAGGAGTGTACGACGTGTTCGCCATACGTTTTATCATAGACTGCGAGCCTGACAGGGAAAAGGAACACGCCCTGTGCTGGAAAGTCTTTTCACGGGTGACGGAAGAATACGAGCCGGATACGTCGAGGCTCAGGGACTGGATATCGAATCCAAAGCCCAACGGCTACGAATCCCTGCATATCACCGTAAAAAACAAGGACAACGTGTATCTCGAAGTCCAGATCAGGACCAAAAGGATGGATGAGATAGCGGAAAACGGACTTGCCTCGCACTGGTCCTACAAAGGCATCAAACATGAGGAGACGATAGACAAGTGGTTAGTGTCGGTGCGCCATATACTCGAGCATTCCGGAACGGAGAAGACCGGGGACTACTATGAAGACGACCTTCCGGAGCCACCGTCCAGGGAGATTTTCGTATTCACCCCTTCGGGAGAGTTGCGGAAGCTCGCGGCAGGAGCCACCGTGCTCGACTTCGCCTTCGATATCCATTCAAATCTGGGAATCCGCTGCACGGGAGGCAAGGTCAACGGGAAAGCCGTCCCTATCAAGGAGAAGCTGCAGACCGGTGATGTGGTGGAAATAATGAGCAGCAAAAACCAGAAGCCGTCCAAGGACTGGCTGAACTTTGTCGTGACGAGCAAGGCAAGGACGAAAATCAGGCAGAAGCTGAGCGAAGCGGAGTTCCAGAAAGCCGCAGAAGGCAAGGAACTCCTGGAAAGGCGGCTGAAAAACTGGAAACTGGAACTGAACGACGAGGATCTGGCTGCACTGATGAAAAAGATGCAGTTCAAGAATGTCAACGCCTTCTACGCCGCGATAGGCGAAGGAAGCGTGGATATAGCCGAAGTAAAGAACTTCCTGGACCGCAAAGACGGAAAGCCGGCTGCGGAGTCTGAAAGGCAGGCGGACCAGGCAGCTCCGAAGAACACGCCGAAGAAATCTTCCGGGGCATCGGATGACATTCTTGTAATAGATGCCAAAAACGTGAAGTCGTTAGACTACAGGATGGCCAAATGCTGCAACCCTGTCTACGGCGATGATGTGTTCGGATTCGTGACCATCAAGGACGGTATCAAGATACACAGGATGTCATGCGCGAATGCGGCGCGGCTGATGTCGCAGTATCCGTACCGCATACAGAAGGTCAGATGGAGCGAATCGCCTGCTGCTTCGAGCTTCCAGGTGGCTCTGAAAATCATAGCCGCGCACGAGGAATCCGTCATAAACGAGATTTTCGACACGGTGAATTCCTTCAAGGCATCCATCAGGAATTTCAACGTTTCGGACAACGACAGGAACGGGACTTATGTCATACAAATCCGGCTGTCGGTCCCGAATAACCTGGAACTGGACAAGGTCATATCGCAGATACGCGTGAAAAAGAATGTGATTAAGGTCAACAGGCTCTAAAAAATTCACGAGGCAATCGCAATTCTACGACCGCCCCGCTACTTAACCTAAACTTAAACTATGAAAAACTTCGTCACGAAGATACGAATTTTTAAGTTCCCGTCAATAGCATTTTCATTTTTCATCGCCGCCGACTATACGGATTTTCGCGTAGTTCAGCATCAGGATCTTTTCTCCGTAGTTGTCAAATGCGATTCTCGCTTTCCTGCCGGCAGGGTCGCCGCTGATTTCCCGGATAATGCCGAAGCCGAATCTGTTGTGCTCGACGCGCTGCCCGGCGGCAAGCATGTTTACCGGTGAAGGATGGAAATCATAGTCGTTGGCCGCAGGCCTTACCACAGCCGGGGATTTCCGGAAAGGCGTGACACCGGAGGTCCTGATTTCAGGCCCGGACCCGGCGGCAGGACGTGCCGGAGCCTGACGTCTTCCCGCAGATGGCTCATAATCCCTTCTGCCGCCGCGTCCATTGCCGAAGGCACCACGGCCGAAAAAGCCGGAGCCGTTGCCGGAAAATCCGGCATCCATATCCGCAGCCGTGTCTTTCCCTTTTGAAATATCAGTTTCTTCCAGCGGATTGAGGATATAGCGTCTGTCTATCTCCCGGATAAAGCGGCTCGGATAGTTCGACTCATGCTTTCCGTTGCGCATCCTCGTGGATGCAAAAGACAGCCATACGGACTTCATAGCCCTGGTCATGGCCACATAAAACAGGCGCCGCTCCTCCTCAATGTCGCTTTCCGAAGCCAGGAAACCGCCGGAAGGGAAAAGATTCTCCTCCATCCCGACTATGAAAACATAAGGAAATTCAAGCCCTTTCGAGGAATGTACGGTCATAAGCGTCACCTTGTTGTCCGAATCCTCGTCATCAGTCACGTCCACGGCACTCAGAAGCGATACGTTTTCCAGGAAATCTCCCAAAGTGACCGTCGGCAGATCCGCAGAACTTATCTCGGAGCCCTCCGGCATGTCCGCCAGCATCTCCTCGAAATACTCGTTCCTGCGCTCCTCCACGAAAGACTTGACGCTGTTCAGAAGCTCCTCGACATTGGCGGTCCTGGAAAGGCCTTCCACGCTGTTGTCCTCCTTGTACATGCCCAGAATACCGGATTCCACGGCAATGCTTACGGCCATGTCGCCGGCATCCTCTTTCATGCACCGTCTGGAAAAACCGGAAATGACATTGCAGAATTTACGTATCTTGTCCGCCGCGGCCGGCTTGAGACCGTATTTTTCAAGATCTTCGGAAAACGCAGCCCTGAACATCGGCACTCCCATATCCGCCGCAGCTGCTGCCAACGCCGACACGGAAGTGGCGCCTATTCCGCGCAAAGGCTTGTTTACTATGCGCTTGAACGATTCGTCATCGTCGAGGTTGACAGCCAGTTTGAAATATGCCATCACATCCTTCACCTCGGCACGGTCGAAAAAGGAATTTCCCGAATATATCCGGTAAGGCAGATTCCTGCGCCTGAGCGCCTCCTCGAAGACACGGGACTGCGAATTCGTCCTGTACAGTATGGCGAAATCCCTGTATGCGGCAGATTCCGAATGTATTTTCGAAAGTATCTCCCCTACCACGAGCATGGCCTCCTCCTCTCCGGTATAAGCACTTATCAGCTTGATCTTGTCTCCAGTCTCGGCATCGGACCAGCATTTTTTGGGGATTCTTGCCGTGTTCCTGGCTATCAGGGAATTGGCAGCCTCCACGATATTTTTGGTGGACCGGTAATTCCGTTCCAGCCTGAAAATCCTGTATCCCGGATAATCGTTTCTGAAATTCAGGATATTCTCTATCTTGGCCCCGCGGAACGCATATATGGACTGGGAATCGTCGCCCACTACGCAGATGTTGTGATGGGCGGAACTCAGTTTCTTCAGAATCAGGTACTGGGAAAAGTTCGTATCCTGATACTCGTCGACCATGATGTACAGGAAACGGGATGAAATATTTTCGAGTGCTTCGGGATTGTCCCGAAGCAATATGTTCATGTTCAACAGGATATCGTCAAAATCCATTACATTGGACTGCCGGCATTTCTGAGCGTAGAGCCTGTAGATTTCATGGATTTTCGGCTTTTTCGAAGCCGTATCGTTCTGTATGGCCACGGTATTGCGGGCATATGCCTCGGCGGTGGTAAGGTTGTTCTTCGCCATGGATATCCGGCCGAGCACGTCCTTGGGCTTGTACACCTTCTCGTCCAGCTGCAACTCTTTCAGGCAAGTCTTTATCGCGCTTGCGGAATCCCCCGTATCGTATATGGTGAAATCCTTGCGGTATCCGAGAGACTCCGCATACTCCCTCAGGAAGCGGATGAATACCGAATGGAATGTCCCCATGAAAAGTCTGCGGGCAGGCTTCTCCCCTACCATCTGCGCGATTCTCTCCTTCATCTCCGTCGCGGCCTTTTTCGTGAATGTCAAAGCCAGGATGCGCTCCGGAGGACAGCCGCTTTCAAGAATGTGCGCTATCCTGCTTGTCAGCACGCGGGTCTTGCCCGAGCCTGCTCCTGCGACTATGAGTACCGGCCCTTCCACACAGTTCACAGCCTTCTTCTGCTCGTCGTTCAACCCCTCGAAAATACTACCTATTTTGTTTTCCATAATGGCGCGAAATTACGAAAAATTTAATATATTCGCGGCGGTTTTCAGAAAATGCCAGAAATTACGCAAAAACGGTTTATATAATGTCTAACATCATCGAATTGAAAAGAGGGCTGAACATTCCGATAGCCGGAGCAGCAGCCCAGAAAGTAAAGAAGGTGGTGATTCCCGATGTTGCGGCTGTCAAACCGACCGATTTCAGAGGTCTTATCCCGAAACTGCTTGTACGGGAAGGTGACACAGTCCTCGCGGGCTCCCCTGTCTTTGCCGACAAGGTAACGCCAGACATTCTTTTCACTTCTCCTGTCAGCGGAACGGTATCCGAGATAGTCCGCGGAGAAAAAAGGAAGTTGCTGGAAATCCGCATAAAGGCGGACAAGGAACAGAAATCGGAAGATTTCGGTGCTGAAAAGGTGGCTTCTCTCGACGAGACCGCGATCAAGGAAAAACTTCTGAAAAGCGGACTTTGGCCAGCCATCATCCAGAGACCGTACGGCATCATTGCGAAACCGTCCGACAGGCCCAAGGCCATCTTCATTTCGGCATTTTCCACCGCCCCGCTGTCCGCAAATCCGGAATTCGCGCTCAGGGACGAACTTGAAAACATCCAGACAGGCATCAACGCCCTTGCAAAACTGACCAAAGGCGGGGTGCACGTGTCTTTCAGCAGTTCGAACTATTCGGGAACACCGCTCCACAAGCTGGAAAACATCACCACGCACATCTTCAGCGGCAAACATCCTGCGGGGAACGTAGGCGTCCAGATAAGCCACATATCTCCTGTTGCCAAAGGTGACATCATATGGACCGTATCCCTGACCATGGCGGCAGCCATAGGAAAGCTCTTCAACACGGGAAAATACGATGTCAGCCGCCTTGTGGCCGTCACGGGTCCGAAGGCTTCCGACCCTTCATACGTCAAAGGCTTTGCCGGCATGTGCATGAAGGATATCGCAGAATATTACGGCAATGCGCCTGAAGGCATCAGATTCATAAGCGGGGATGTCCTGACCGGAACGAACGTAGGGGCTGAGGGATTCCTCGGCTTTTTCGACAACCAGGTCACACTCATCAAGGAAGGCAACGAGCATGAACTTTTCGGATGGGCAAAACCGTTCAGGACCAAACTGTTCAGCACATCGCATACGTATTTTTCATGGCTTACGCCAAAGAAGCAGTATGAGATGGACACCAACCTCCACGGCGGGCCGCGCGCTTTCGTGATGTCCGACGTGTATTCGAAGGTGCTGCCAATGGACATCTTCCCGGTATATCTCATAAAGGCCTGCATGACCGGAGACATAGACAAGATGGAGAAATTCGGCATTTACGAAGTTATCGAGGAAGACCTGGCGCTGTGCGAATACGTGTGCCCGTCCAAGATAGAAATCCAGTCCATCCTTTCCGGAGGTATAGATCTGATGATGAAAGAAATGGCTTAACATCTGCGAGTTATGAGAAAATTTATCGACAAAATAAAGCCTGCTTTCGAAAAAGGCGGCAAACTCGGATTTCTGCATTCGACTTTCGATGCTTTCGAGTCATTCCTCTATGTTCCGGACACCGTGACTAAAAAAGGCTCGCATGTCAGGGACTGCGTGGATCTGAAAAGAATCATGATTATCATGGTGCTGGCGCTCGTTCCGGCAATGCTTTTCGGCATTTGGAATACCGGATACCAGCACAAGCTGGCATTCGGACTCGATGACTGGGGATTCTGGAACGTGGTATGGTACGGCCTTGTAAAAGTGATTCCGCTGTACCTCGTTTCCTACATCGTAGGTCTCGGCATAGAATTCATTTCAGCCCAGATCCGCGGACATGAAGTCAATGAAGGATACCTCGTATCGGGCATGCTTATTCCGCTCATAGTTCCGGCTGACGTTCCGCTCTGGACACTTGCACTGGCCGTGGCGTTTGCAGTCATACTCGGCAAGGAAGTTTTCGGAGGCACAGGTATGAATATCTGGAATCCGGCCTTGCTGGCCCGCGCGTTCCTGTTCTTCTCCTACCCGAGCAAAATGTCCGGAGACACCATCTGGACTCCGGGCGTGACCCGCTATTTGGCTGAAGGCAAGGCTTATGCCTGCGGAAACGGCCTCGTGGACGGCTTCTCCGGCGCAACGCCTCTGGCACATCCGTCTGTAGAAGGGTTGCAGAATGCAGGGACTTCGCTCTGGGACATGATAGCCGGTGTGATTCCGGGATGCGTCGGCGAGACATCCGTCATAGCCATCCTCATAGGTGCAGTCATCCTGATCTGGACCGGAGTGGCAAGCTGGAAGATAATGCTTTCTTCCGTCATCGGAGGCCTGGCCATGGGCTATCTCGGCTTTGCAGTCGGAGCTACGGATCTCCCGGGGTACTGGCAGCTTGTCATGGGCGGTTTCCTTTTCGGAACAGTATTCATGGCGACCGACCCGGTAACTTCCGCCCAGACAGAGACGGGAAAATGGATATACGGTTTCCTCGTGGGAGCACTTGCAGTGACTGTCAGGATGTTCAACCCTGGCTATCCTGAGGGAATGATGCTCGCCATCCTGCTTATGAATACATTCGCACCTCTGATCGACCACTATGTAGTCAACGGTGCAATCAGCAGAAGGGCCGGAAAAATCAAAACCGCTTAATATTTATATGGTATGAATACGAATGGCAATACATATACCGTAATATACTCGGTGGTCTTAGTAGTGTTGGTCGCTGCTATCCTGGCTTTCGTAGCAATGAGCCTTCAAGACAAGCAGAACGAGAACATAAAGATAGAGACCATCACGAAAGTCCTCAGCGCGGCATCCCAGGCCGATGAAAACGTCACTATCGACGAGACCACGGACGTGCTGAAGATGTACACGGAAAACATCACCGACGCTTTCGAAGTGGACGGGACCGGTGCCGTGAAAAGACACATGGACATGGGAAAGGATGATCCGAAGAAAATCCAGGTGCCTTCCACCGCCGATCTCAAGAAGCAGAACGACATACTGAAAAAAATAGCCGGAGCGAAAAGCGATGCCGACAAGGAGAGCCTGCTGAAATCTCTCAGCCTCCCTGTATTCGTTTTCGACATAAACGGCAAGGAAATTTCCGTCATTCCATGCTACGGAGCCGGACTGTGGGGTCCAATATGGGGATACATAGCCCTGGCCAATGACGGGAAGACCATAGAAGGAGCCATTTTCGACCATAAGGGAGAAACTCCGGGATTAGGAGCAAAGATTGCGGAAGCCCCGTTCTATACGTCTTTCCGCGGAAAGGCTCTCGGAGATGGCGAAACGGCCTTTGCCGTAGAAAAAGGCAAACATGCCGGAGTTCCGGACTGCGTGGATGCCATCAGCGGTGCTACCATTACTTCCCAGGCACTCGGACGCGGTATCAACCTCTGGGCTACATACTACCGTCCGTATCTGAAAACGATGGCGGCAGAAGCGGAAGCCGTGACACTTGAAAATCAGACCGATTCCACAGCTGCGGTCATTCCTGCCGCCAGCATTGAACCGGTTAAATAGCGGAGGAAAACATCATGAGTGATATAAATTTCAAAGAAGTATTGTTGAAGCCTATTTTCAAAGGCAACCCCGTGACGGTATTAGTGCTCGGAATCTGCTCCTCGCTGGCAGTGACGGTACAGCTCAAGGGAGCCCTGGTCATGGCCCTTTCCGTCACGATAGTCACCGGACTTTCGAGTTTCGTGGTGTCCATCATCAGAAATTCGATTCCTAACCGTATCAGAATCATCGTTCAGCTGGTCGTAGTCGCACTGATGGTGATACTTGTCGACCAGATACTGAAAGCATACTCCTACAGCATAAGCAAATCCCTGTCGGTATATGTCGGACTTATCATTACGAACTGTATTGTGATGGGACGCATCGAGGCTTACGCCCTCGGGAACAAGCCTATCCCGTCCCTCCTGGACGGTCTGGCAAACGGAGCCGGCTACGGCCTCATTCTCGTGGTACTGGCATTTTTCAGGGAGATTCTCGGCTCGGGGACACTTTTCGGATACAGAATCATTCCACAGGCATTCTATGATGCGGGATATATGGACAACGGTCTGGTCATACTGCCGCCGATGGCCCTTATTCTCCTCGGACTGATAGTATGGATACAGAGAAGCATCCAGAAAGACCTGCAGGAAAAATAACGTAAACTCGAATCGACATGGAATATATAAGTTTATTCGTAAAGTCAATTTTCATTGACAACATGATATTCGCCTACTTTCTGGGCATGTGCTCGTATCTGGCGGTATCAAAAAGCGTAAAGACAGCGACAGGTTTGGGTATAGCGGTGATTTTCGTCCTTTTGGTGACCCTTCCCATAAATTATCTTCTGAACGAGCATGTCCTGAAGCCGGGGGCTCTCGCATGGGCGGGGCTGCCGGATGTGGATCTGAGCTTCCTCAGCTTTATCATCTTCATCGCCGTGGTAGCCGCGATTACACAGATAGTGGAGATGGTGGTGGAGAAGTTCGCTCCGACCCTGTATTCCCAGCTCGGAATCTTCCTGCCGCTGATTGCCGTGAACTGCGCCATCCTCGGAGGTTCTCTGTTCATGCAGGAAAGGGATTTCGTCAACGTCGGTGAAGCCACGGTCTATGCGCTCGGCTCCGGAATCGGCTGGTTCCTGGCAATCGTGACCCTTGCTGCCATCAGGGAAAAAATGGAATACTCCAACGTTCCTGCGGCACTCAAGGGACTGGGAATCACTTTCATCACCGTGGGGCTCATGGCCATATCGTTCATGACATTCATGGGTATTCAACTGTAAAGCGGGAGGAGAACAATGATAACGACCATTATTTCAGGAGTAATTACCATCGTAGTAATTACAGTCTTGCTTGTAGCAGTGCTCCTGTTCGTAAAGATCAAGCTCACCCCTGCAGGCAAGGTCAAGATAGACATTAATGACGGCAAAAAAGTAATTGAGGTGACACCGGGCTCATCGCTTCTGAGCACTCTCGCCGAGCAGAAGATATTCCTTTCTTCCGCATGCGGCGGAAAGGGCAGCTGCGGACAGTGCAAGTGCCAGGTAATGGAGGGCGGCGGTACGATCCTTCCGACCGAAGTCGGCTTTTTCAACCGTAAACAGATAAACAATCACTGGAGACTCGGATGCCAGGTGAAGGTGAAGGAGGACATGAAGATCCAGATTTCCGAGTCGGCGCTCAGCGTCAAAAAGTGGGACTGCGAAGTGGTTTCCAATCACAATGTGTCCACTTTCATCAAGGAGTTCGTGGTAAAACTTCCGGAAGGCGAGCATCTGCATTTCCGCTCGGGAGGATATATCCAGGTGGATGTACCTGCCGTTACGGTAGACTTCAGGAACATCGACGTGGACGAGCAGTATCGCGAAGACTGGGAGAAAATGGGGGCATTCGACCTGAAAATGGTGAACTCGGTGCCGACTGTCAGGGCGTACTCCATGGCCTGCTACCCGGCAGAAGGCGATATCATCAAGCTGAACGTGAGAATCGCGACTCCGCCGGTGGACAGGGCTACCAGGAAATTCCTGCCGGTCAATCCGGGCGTTTGCTCTTCATACATCTTCTCACTCAAACCGGGCGACAAGGTGACTATTTCCGGTCCTTACGGAGAATTCTTCCTGCCGGATAATCTGCCTGCCGACCAGGAACTGATCTTCATCGGAGGAGGTGCCGGAATGGCTCCTATGAGAAGCCACATCATGCATCTGTTCAAGACCGAGAAGACTGCGAGGAAGGTGAATTTCTTCTACGGAGCCCGCAGCCTGAAAGAGGCATTCTATCTCGATGACTATCACGCTCTCGAGAAAGAGTTCCCTAACTTCAAGTTCCATCTGGCACTTGACAGGCCTGATCCTGCAGCCGATGCCGCCGGAGTGGCCTATACGGCCGGATTCGTACACACGGTCCTGTACGAGACTTATCTGAAGCAGCATGAGGCACCGGAAGACTGCCTGTACCTGATGTGCGGTCCTCCTATGATGTCGGCGTCGGTAGTCAGCCTGCTCGACAGTCTCGGAGTACCTCCGGAGAATATCCTGTACGATAACTTTGGAGCCTGATTTTGGGATGAAAACAAAGTCACAAAAAAGGCATAAAAAGAGAATAGAAACCCCTGATTTTCAGGGGTTTTTCTTTTACGAAACACCAAGATAACCCCTTACGCCTTTTTTGTCGGGCGGCGGCTCTGTCTGTGAAATTCAACGGCAGCGTATATTATGCCTATGATGCCGAGCACGGCAAGTATGGCAAACAAATAGAGCAGCTCCATAATTTGGGATTATCTGTAATGATACCGCATCGTCATTACCTCAACCTCAATTTCAGTTTCTTTTATACGATATATTATCCGATGCTCCCTATTGATGCGCCGGGACCAGCACCCGGACAACGCATATTTCAACGGCTCCGGCTTGCCTGTTCCGGTGTACGGGTGTTCTGTCATATCTTTCAGCAAAGCTGTTATTTTCCTGATTATAGCAGTATTTCCCGACTGTTTCCAATACTCCCAGTCGGCGCGTGCCTGCATTGAAAAGACCAGGCGGTACATATCAGATGCGCGCTAAAAAATCCTCGACCGTTTCCCCGTCGTTCTGTTTGACAGATTCCCCATTGTCCAGCTCGTCGGATGCGCGCCGTATCGCTTCCATAGTTGCCGGGGACTGCATAATATATTCCGTTTCCTTGATGGCGTTATACTCGTCCATTGAGATGAGCACGGCGGCGGTGCCGTTCCCCCGGTTTATTACCACGGTGTCGGTGTCGTTTATTACCCTGTCGAGGTATGAGCGCAAGTTCTGCCTGAACTCTGTGAAATTGGCTGTCTTCATTGTCTGTCCCTTTTATGTACTTGAACACGTACAAATATAATGCTAATTTTTGAAAACGAATGACAATGAGTTAACAACATACGTTAACGTTATGTACGATAACTTTGGAGCCTGATTTCAGGCTGGAAATACAAAGAAAAGAGGCCCAAAAGTCAAAGACAGACTTAAGGGTCACCCTCATATCATTCTGCATTATGCAAAGAAGCCGACCTCAAAAATTCTCTTTTGGGTCGGCCTCTTTTCTTTAACGTCAGTTCGACGCATTTATGTTGTTCAGGCCCAGGGAATTCGTCGAACAGTCGTTAAGGATTTCTACGAAATCCAAATTTCTCAAACCCCAGTCGCTGTGGCGACAGCCCCTTTTCAAGGGGCGCCACCCCCTACCGCCCCCTCGCCGGGGGCCCGTCGCAGTACTTTCGTCCTGCTCCTCAGCGGAAGTTCGATGATTTCATTTTGAAATTCATCGAACTCACGTTAATTTAACAAAAATTTTTCGGATTTGCGAAACAAATTCACGGAAATTTCGTATAAATAAATGTCGCGAGATTGTGTATAACTTAATAAAACCGTCTGAGAACTGACGTTAGAATAAGATTTTTCCATATCAGAAATGAAACTTTCCCAATTTCAATTCAACCTCCCCAAGGAAAAAATTGCACAGGAGCCTCCGAGATGGAGAGATGAGTGCAAATTAATGGTCCTCCACAAGAATACGGGGGAAATAGAACACCGGCTTTTCAAAAACATCATAGAATATTTCGGCAAAGGCGACACATTCGTCCTTAACGACACCAAGGTGTTTCCCGCAAGACTGTACGGAAACAAGGAGAAGACAAAGGCGGAAATCGAAGTGTTCCTGCTCAGGGAACTGAACAGGGAGCAGCGGCTCTGGGACGTTATCGTCGACCCGGCACGGAAGATAAGAATCGGCAACAAGCTGTATTTCGGAGAGGATGAAAGCCTCGTGGCGGAAGTCATTGACAACACCACGTCAAGAGGGCGCACCCTCAGATTCCTGTACGACGGCACATACGAAGACTTCAAGGACACGCTCTATTCTCTCGGCGAAACTCCGCTTCCCAAATTCGTGAGGGACAAGGTAAAGCCCGAGGACGCCGAAAACTACCAGACCATTTTTGCGAAGAACGAAGGTGCCGTGGCTGCTCCGGCGGCAGGGATGCATTTCAGCAGGGAATTGTTCAACAGGATGATTCTCAAAGACATAAACAAGGCATTCATTACCCTTCACATGGGCATCGGCCATTTCAGGTCAGTGGACGTGGAAGATCTCTCCAAACACAAGATGGATTCCGAAAGGGTGATAATCCCGGAAGAGACCGCAGACATCATAAACCGCACGAAACGCGAAAAGAACAAGGTGCTTGCAGTAGGTGTCACCGTGATGCGGGCTCTCGAGACTTATGTCACCTCATACGATGAAGTGAATCCTTTCGACGGATGGACCAACAAGTTCATTTTCCCTCCGTACAGGTTTGCCATTCCGGATGCCATAGTCTCCAACTTCCACTTGCCCGGCTCGACAATGCTGATGTCGGTAGCGGCTTTCGGAGAATATGAAAACGTCATGAAGGCGTACGATATCGCCTTGAAGGAGGACTACAAGTTCGGTCCATACGGAGATGCACTGCTGATTATCTGAGAAACCGCAGTATTTCCGAAAGTAAAAAATCGTAAAAAGACATAAAAAAGATAAAAAAGGTACGGGAATTTACGTTTCCGTACCTTTTTGTTTTCCTTTCGCCGTACCTTGGGCAAAAAAAATGGAATCTCCACACAAGGAAAGCGTATGCCTCTGCGCGCTGAATATGATTTTCGGCTTCGAGCCGAGGATTGCGACCGCCCTTCTCGACTATTTCGGCTCGGCGGCAGCCATATTCAGCATGGACAGGGAAGACATGGACGGGATTCTCGGCCCGCATTCGAAGTACACTGCGGAAATCGGAAGCGAAGCTCTTGACAAGGCCGTGTCGGAGTTGGAGAACGCGGCAAGGGCAGGCATATCCTTCATCGGCAGGGGTCAGGACGGATATCCGGGGCTTCTCATGGAATGCGAAGACGGTCCCGTCGGGATATATGTCAGGAGCGATTTTCCCGAAGAATGCTTCAAAGACGGAAGAGAGTATGTTTCGATAGTCGGGACACGCGGAGTCTCAGAATACGGCAAAGACTGGTGCAGGAAAATAGTGGAGGCCCTGGCAGGGACGGGCAAGAATCCGGTAATCGTCAGCGGCCTTGCATACGGCACGGACATTACGGCCCACCTCGCAGCCTTGGACGCGGGCCTGTCCACCATTGCCGTGATGGCCACAGGCGCCGATTCAGTATATCCGGCCCTGCACAGGAGGCATGCGAAACGCATTGCCGCAGGACGGGGCTCGGCCCTGATTTCTGATTATCCGCTGCGCACTCCAGCCATCCCGGTCAATTTCGTCAGGAGGAACAGGATTATCGCGGGACTCGGCAAGGCTACCATCCTGATAGAATCCGGACGCAGAGGCGGAGGAATGATTACGGCACGCCAGGCATTCTCCTATGACAGGGAAGTCTATGCCCTGCCGGGAAGGGCGGACGACAGGCTCTCGGAAGGCTGCAACTATCTGATCAGGTCCGGGTCGGCCGTTCCCGTAGTTTCCGAAAAGGATCTTGTGGAAAGTCTCGGCTACACCTTCAGGAAAAACGCATCCGATCCCGCCGCAGCGGCCTCGTTCTTCTATGCGCACCGACATGGAGACGTCGATGCGGAAAAAGCGGCCGGAATACTGTCATTGGTCAAGCGTCATAGAAGGCTGTCGGTGCAGGAGCTGGCGGAACTCACCGGATACGGATACAGGACGGTCGCGGAACTTGCCGCCATACTGGAAAACGACGGATTCCTGGCCGTCGATCTGATGCAAAGATGCACCCTGAGCACCACAAACCCGAAACAGATATTGTAAATAAGCAAAACTGTTCCTAATTTTGACCGATTTTCCGACACGCAAATGTATTATATAGACACGCACACACATCTCTACGACGAGCAGTTCGGTCCGGACCGGGAGGAGGCCGTACGGAGGGCCGTGGAAGCCGGAGTGAAGAAGATGATACTGCCCGATATCGACAAGACATCAAGAGAAGCCATGTTTGCCCTGGCGGCAAGGCACGAGGGAGTCCTTTTCCCATGCCTCGGGCTGCATCCCACATCCGTCGGACCGCACTGGAGGGATGAAGTGGAAGAAATAGAAGACCGTATCGCTTCCGGCACGGAAATACGGGCAGTCGGAGAAATCGGGATGGATTGCTACTGGTCGAAAGACTTCGTCAGGGAGCAGGAAGAGGCATTTGAAGCGCAGATCAGGCTTGCATGCAGATACGGGCTTCCTGTCATAGTCCATTCACGGAATGCCACCGACCTGATATTCAGCGTACTCGAACGGTGCAGAAACCTTTCTCCCAAAGGAGTGTTCCATGCATTCAGCGGAAGCATCGAAACATTCCGGCGTCTGTCGGACTACGGAGACTGGTATGTCGGCATAGGCGGGGTCGTCACATACAAGAACGCATCCATCGCCGATACCGTCAGGGAGATTCCGCTCGAAAGGATTCTGCTTGAGACAGATTCCCCTTACCTTACACCCGTACCGTACAGAGGCCGCAGGAATGAAAGTTCCTACATACCTGTCATAGCGGAAAAAATCGCCGCCCGGAAAGATATGGCACCGGACGAAGTGGCTGCGGCAACCTCAGCCAACGCAGAAAAACTTTTCAAAATCTGAGAAACTGAAACGGACATGAAATTCGCACCAGACCCGAAGCCGGTGAAATCATCGATACTTCTGATATATACCGGCGGCACCATCGGCATGAAGGCCGACCCCGTGGAGCAGACGCTCAAGCCGTTCGATTTTTCCCAGATTCTCGAAGAGGTCCCGGAACTCGGAAAATTCGCATACAGGATAGATTCATGCACGTTCAGCCCCCTGATAGATTCCGCCGACGTAGAGCCCGGGCTGTGGCAGAAGATAGCGATGCTCATAGATGAAAGGTATGACGATTACGACGGATTCGTGATACTGCACGGTACGGACACGATGGCGTTTTCCGCTTCCGCCCTCAGTTTCATGATAGAAAGACTGACGAAGCCAGTCATATTCACCGGCAGCCAGCTGCCTGTCGGAGCCGCCCGGACGGACGGGAAGGAAAACCTCGTTTCAGCCGTCGAAATAGCCGCGGCCAAAGACGCGGAGGGGCATGCCGTAGTGCCCGAAGTATGCATCTATTTCGGGAATTCGCTCATGAGAGGCAACAGGACCACGAAAGTCAGTTCCGAAAATTTCAGGGCTTTCACATCCGGAAACTGTCCCAATCTTGCCGAAGCCGGCATATCCATACGCTACGACATGGCGAATATCATCAGGCCGGAAGACTGGACCCGCAGGCCTGTTTTCCATACGGAACTCGACACGAGGGTATCCATTCTGAAACTGCATCCCGGGATTACGCCGCAGGTGGTCAGGAACATAATATGCGGACCGGAAACCCGTGCCGTAATCATTGAGACCTACGGCTCCGGCAACGCCATGTCCAAAAAATGGTTCATCGACCTGGTCGAAGAAGGCCTTGCAATGGGGAAAATAATACTGAACGTGACCCAGTGCCTTGCCGGCTCGGTGGACATGAATCTCTACGCCACCGGCAAAAAGCTCGAAAACGCAGGCGTCCTCAGCGGATACGATGCCACGACCGAAGGCGCTCTCGCAAAACTCTTTTATCTTATGGGCATGTCGGAGGACAATGCCTTCGTAACAAGGGAGCTAGACAGGAATCTGCGGGGAGAAATCACGAAATAACAAAGCCGTGGAAAGGCATTGCGGCTCGCCGGACAGAAGATTTTTTGGAAAAAACGAATCCGCTTCTTATTGTCAAATGAAAATTATTTGCTAAATTGCACCGGATTTAAGGTGACTGCGAGACAGAATTCCACATTGAAGAATTATAACAAACTGATACATTATTAATTAAACACTCACAAACAATTATGAAAAATTTTTTCATATCACTTGCAACTATTGCAATGATGGCTTTCACCGCTCAGGTTGCAGCAGCACAGACTGATACTACTGCTGTTCCGGATTCAGCGGCAGCAGCAGAAGAAGTTACAACTGCAGAAAACGCCAATCCATTCCAGTCGACTCAGAGCGAGATTCCTCTCCATCAGCAGCTCAAGACAAAGTTCATAGAAGGTGGTCCGGGCTTCATGGCTTCCATCATTCTCTGCCTTATCTTCGGTCTTGCAATATCCATCGAGAGAATACTTTACCTGAGCTTCTCGAAGACCAACACCAAAAAGCTCCTTGCAAAGATTGAGACAGCTCTCAATGAAGGCGGTGTAGAAGCTGCCAAAGAGGTTTGCCGCACTACCCGCGGACCTGTAGCCAGCATCTTCTATCAGGGATTCCTCCGCATGGACCAGGGTATCGAAGTCGTTGAAAAGACTGTCGTTTCCTACGGTTCCGTACAGATGAGCCTTATGGAGAACGGACTTACATGGGTTGCGCTGTTCATTGCATTGTCCACATCCCTCGGATTCCTTGGAACAGTGGTCGGAATGGTGCAGGCATTCGACGCCATCCAGGCTGCCGGCGATATCTCGCCTAACGTCGTTGCGGGAGGTATGAAAGTCGCCTTGATCACCACCGTCGGAGGTTTGATCGTAGCCATTATTCTTCAGGTGTTCTACAACTACATCGTATCGAGGATTGACTCGCTTTCCATCGACATGGAAGACGCTTCCATCTCGCTTGTAGATATCCTGGTTAAATACGAGAATAAAAAATAAGAGACAATGTCATCCAGCAAATTCGAAAAAATAGTAAAGATAATGTTATGGGTGCTGATGATCGTCAGCGCAGGCATAACAGCATGGGGCTACGCCGTAGGCTTTAGCGACGCCTCGGTCAACACCCTCTTCTACTGGGCATACGTGCTGATGGTAGTAGGCGTGGCTGCGGCTCTCCTTTTCGGTGTAGCCATCAGCGCCATCAACAACCCTAAGAATCTCATAAAGATGGGAATCGAACTCGTAGCGGTTGTTATCGTGGTAGGCGCAGTCTACTTCCTTTCGTCAGGCGCTCCGGCTCAGGGATATATCGGTCCGGAAGTCAGCCAGATGACTTTGAAACTTACCGATACAGTATTGAACCTTACATATATTCTCTGCGCACTGACAGTATTGGCTATAATCGGTGGCGGGATATACAATGCAATCCGCAATAAATAAAAAGAACTATGTCTAAGAAGACTCCAGAATTAAATTCAGCTTCATCGGCGGATATAGCATTCCTGCTGCTCTCCTACTTCCTGATGACCACTACAATGAATCAGGATTCCGGACTGCAGAGGCGTCTGCCGCCTATTCCTGATGAAAAGCAGGAGGTACAGGACCAGAAAGTCAACAGGAGGAATATCATCATAGTGAGGATCAACTCCGCTGACAGACTGTTCGCCGGTAATGAGCCTATGGATGTCAGCTTTCTGAAAGACAAAGTCAAAGAATTCCTTGTAAACCCGAACAATGATCCGGACCTTCCGGAAAGAAGTCCGAAAGTGATCGAAGGTTTCGGCACATATAATGTTTCGAAGGGTATCATCTCTCTCCAGAATGACCGAGGTACAAGCTACAAGGCTTACATCGAAGTCCAGAACGAACTTGTGAAGGCCGTGAACGAACTCAGGGATGAATTTGCGAAAGCACACTTCGGCAAGGCATATCTGAGCCTGAGTACTGATCAGCAGAGAATTGTAAGGGAGGCCATACCTCAGAACATTTCGGAGGCAGAGCCTAAGGATGTGTCAAATAACTAAAGGAGAACAAATTATGGCAAAATTCGGAGGAAAAGGAGACAAGAAATCCGTTCCGGGCCTGACTACGGCGTCAATGTCTGATATCGTGTTCATGCTTCTGTTCTTCTTTATGGTGACGACAAGCATGCGTGAAACCGAGAACAAGGTTATGGTCAACCTTCCGGAAGCGACCGAAGTCGCCAAACTCGAGAGGAAGGACCTAACCTCGTACATCAACATAGGCTCGCCTATCGCGTCCCTCCAGAGGATGTACGGTACCGATGCACGTATCCAGCTGAACGACTCTTTCAAGACAGTTGACGAAATCCGCGACTTCATCGCAGCAGAACGCGATGCAATGAGCGAGGTTGACAGACAGTATATGACAGTTTCCATCAGGGCGGACGCTGATGTCAGAATGGGTATCATCACTGATGTCAAGCAGGAACTCAGAAGATGTTCCGCACTGAAAATCATGTACGCAGCACGCAAACCTGCGGAATAGCACGGAAACAGAATCTATCGAGGCGGGCGAGAGTCATTTGAGGGACTTCGCCCGCTTTTTCAATTATAATCATTAGAATTTTTGAAAAATTTCAAAACAGTTTCTAAATTTGAGGTCGCAAAAAATAAATCATAAAAAGATATGAAGTCAACAATTTTTCCTATCATCTGCATCCTGTCAGCGATGCTGGCCATAAACAGCTGCAACAACGCAGCACCGGATAAAACCCAGGCCAAATACATTTTCCTTTTCATCGGAGACGGAATGGGACAGGCGCAAATGGCCGCAACCGAATCATATCTGGCATACAAGAATGGAGAACTCGGAGGAATCGGAAGGCTTTCATTCACTAAATTTCCATACACCGGAATGGCTACCACCTATTCGGCCAACAAAAGCATAACATGTTCTTCGGCAGCCGGCACCGCCCTGGCCACAGGACGCAAGACGAATAACCACGTGCTGGGACAGTCGCCTGACGGAGAGCCTTACAGAAGCTACACATACGATCTCAAGGACAAAGGCTACCGTATAGGAATCATCAGCAACGTACCGGTAAACCATGCCACTCCGGCATCATTCTACGCACATGCGGCCTCCCGCAGCGACTACTACGAAATCAGCCTCCAGATTCCCGATACAGGCTTCGATTTCTTCGCCGGTGACGGATTCCTCGATTTCAACGGCAAGAAAGGCGACAAGGAGGACATCGACAGCATCATAGAAAGCAAAGGCTACACGGTCAGCTATGGAATGACAGAATACGAAGCCGAGAAGGATGCGGAGAAAATCATCCTCTGCCAGGCAGCCAACAAGAAAACGGCAAGCAAGGACTATGTCGTAGAGCACACTGAAGACCAGGACATTTCCCTCGCGGAGATGGTAGAGACGGCAATCGACAGGTTCAAGGCTGACGGAAAGCCTTTCTTCATAATGGCAGAAGGCGGGACAATCGACTGGGCAAGCCATGACAACAGGACCATGTCCATGACTGAAAAAGTCCTCGAACTTGATGCAGCCATAAAAGAGGCCTACGAATTCTACCTCGCACATCCGGACGAAACCCTCATAGTAGTGACTGCCGACCATGAAACCGGAGGTCTGACGCTTACGGACGACAACGGAGAAATGTTCGACTGGGAAATGCTCGAGGACTCATGGGAAAAAGCGGACAAGCAGGATGTACTGAGCGATGAAGAAAACGCCGGCCTGAACGGGAAAGCCAACATAGGCTGGAGCAGCACGGGCCACAGCGGAATACCTGTTCCGGTATATGCCATCGGCAAAGGTGCGGAAAAATTCTCCGGATGCTACGACAACACCGATATTTCCAAAAAGATAATGCTTGCAGAATAGTGCGGAAAACGGAGCAAAAGATATTATTACGTAAAGATTTATGAAAACGAGAGTCAAGGATTTGCTGAAAAGCGAGCCTGGCAGTGAAGTGACTGCCAAAGGCTGGGTAAGAACGAAAAGGGGAAACAAGAACATATCTTTCATAGCGCTTAATGACGGCTCGACCATAAACAACATACAGATAGTCGTCGAGGCTGCCGCTTTTGACGAAGATTTCCTGAAAAGAATCACCACCGGTGCATGCATATGCGTCAAGGGAGATCTTGTCAAGTCAGTAGGGAGCGGCCAGTCGGTGGAAATCCAGGCTAAGGAAATCGAGATATACGGAGAAGCAAATCCTGACAGCTATCCGCTCCAGAAAAAGGGGCATTCGCTGGAATTTCTCAGGACGATAGCGCACCTGAGACCGAGGACCAACACGTTCGGCGCAGTCCTGAGAATCAGGCACGCCATGGCTTTTGCCATCCACAAATATTTCAACGACAGGGGCTTCGTCTATCTTCATACTCCAATCATCACGGCGTCCGACTGCGAAGGAGCCGGAGAGATGTTCCAGGTCACTACGCTGGACCTGAACAATCCGCCGAAAAAGGAAAACGGACAGATAGACTACTCCCAGGATTTCTTCGGAAAGCAGACGAGCCTGACAGTGAGCGGGCAGCTGGAAGGAGAACTCGGAGCAATGGCCCTCGGGAACATATACACGTTCGGACCGACATTCAGGGCTGAAAACTCGAATACTCCGCGGCATCTTGCCGAATTCTGGATGATAGAGCCGGAGATGGCGTTCTATGACATCAGCGACAACATGGATCTTGCCGAAGATTTCATAAAATACCTCGTAAGATACGCTCTCGAAAACTGCATCGACGATATCAGATTCCTCAACGACATGTTCGACAAGGAACTTATAGACAGGCTGGAGAGCGTCATCAAGACGGATTTCGTAAGGCTCACGTACACCGAAGGAGTGAAAATACTCGAGGCTTCTGGAGAAAAATTCGAATTCCCCGTAAGCTGGGGGACAGACCTGCAGAGCGAGCATGAGAGGTATCTTGTGGAAAAACACTTCGGAAAGCCTGTCATCATGACCGACTATCCGAAGGATATCAAGGCATTCTACATGAAGCAGAACGATGACGGAAAGACCGTCAGGGGCATGGACGTGCTGTTCCCGAAGATAGGCGAAATCATAGGGGGCTCGGAAAGGGAGGCATCCCTTGAAAAGCTCGAAGCCCGCATTTCGGAACTCGGAATGAGCAGGGATACGCTTGAGTGGTATTTGGATACGAGACGCTTCGGAGCCGCACCGCACAGCGGATTCGGATTAGGCTTTGAAAGGCTTCTGCTCTTTGTCACGGGAATGGGCAACATCCGGGACGTAATACCGTTCCCGCGTACTCCGAAAAACGCCGAATATTGATCTTCACGGAAAGAGAGGGAAAGGTATGCTGGTAATAGGAATAGCGGGAGGGTCCGGATCGGGGAAAACCACCGTAGTACAGGCAATAACCGAACATCTGAAAGAAAAGGTAGTCGTAATCCCCCAGGATTCGTACTACAAGGATTCCAGTTATCTGCCCATAGAAGAAAGGCAGCAGGTGAACTTCGATCATCCTGACTCCATCGACTTCGCGCTGCTGAACAGGCAGCTGTACGAACTCAAGAACGGGAAGACCATCGAACAGCCCGTATATTCCTACCTTACCTGCTCCAGGTCCGCCACGGAAACCGTAACTGTCAGGCCGGCCGACGTCATTATCATAGAAGGCATCCTCATCTTCACATGTGCGGAACTGAGAAACCAGATGGATATAAAGATATTTGTTGATGCGGATGATGACGACAGGCTGATGCGGGTCATGGCAAGAGACATCCTCGAGCGCGGCAAGACGGTGGAAACAGTCATAGAAAGGTACACGAAAACCGTCAAGCCCATGTATCTGCAATTCATAGAGCCGAGCAAAAGATACGCAGACATCATCATTCCGCAGGGAGGACACAACAAGGTAGCAATCGATATAATTTCCGCCACTATTGAAAAGGCGCTTCATACTACACAGGAATAAGTGAGACCGAGCCAACCATCCGCATCAGGTATATACAAGACTGTCAAGGCCGGCATAAAGCATCTGACAGGCATTATAAGCCGAAAGGCCTCGACTCTTCCGAAGGAGGACAAATCCGGTCTTTACCTGACAGTCAGCCTTCATCTTGTTGTCCTGATAGTCATGCTGATATCCCAGATCAGCTCAGCCCTTAAACATGAAGATACCTTTCTGCTGGACTTCTCTGCCATGGAGCAGGCTGAAAGGGAATCCGAAGAAACCGAATTCAGGGAAAGCATCAGCGACAGGATAGACGAGCTCCTCGGCGCCATACCTTATCCGGCCCCGGGCGATGATGAGGAAATACGGAACATAGCCGTGGACGCGGGAGGAAGTCAGCTTAAGGATGACAGGAACACAGATGTGGAACAACTGTACCGCGACGCCGAAAGACTGGCGCAGGAACTGAAAAGCGGGGCGTTCGCTCCGGAGCAGGACAGCGATGAAAGTTTCGCTTCAATAGAAGACAAAAGGGTCTCCGTTTCCGAAGCCCCGGTCTATTCGGGACCGTCCGTAGTATCGTACTCGGTAGACGGCAGAAAGGCCGTTACGCTGTCGGTGCCTGCATACCGCTGTCTCGGAGGCGGAGACGTAACCGTCCGCATTACCGTAGAACAATCCGGAGCCGTGGTGAATGCCGAAATCATGGAAGAGCAGTCCTCCGATGACAGATGTCTCCGCGAATATGCGAAAAGGGCCGCAAGACTGTCCCGCTTTACCGCCTCCGGCTCTGCCCCGAAACGTCAGTTCGGGACCATAACATACCGTTTCATTGCCCAGTAAGCCTGCGCCTACAGTTCCAGTGCCGTGTTGACGGTCTCGTCTATCACAAGATAGAAACGGTAGAATGCCTCATCTTCAAGTTTGGAATAACGCCCGACCAATGCCCTGATCTGCGGCATCATATACGTATCGAAATCGGCCTCCTGAGACTTCTCGAGCACGAGACCTTCCTTTTCCGCATATTCCAGGAACTTCCCCTTGAGATCCAGGGCGTCGAGATACTTCTCTAAAGACGCAAAGTCATCAATGGATGTCAGAGTCCTACGATACCGGTCGAAAACCGACGATGCAAATCTCACCTGGAGGGACTTCTTGTTCGCCCGGACGAAGAAATCGTTGGCTTTCGTCGTGTCCATCGGCACGAATACATCAGGTACGATCCCGCCTCCTCCGTAAACTACGCGGCCTTCCCTCGTATAGTATTCCCTGGATTTATCCACTTTCATGCTGTCAGCATCAGTCATTTCGCCGTGGGCGTACCTTTCATACAGGTCATAGGCGTAATCGTCTGAATAAGGCTTCTGGATGCAGCGCCCGGACGGAGTGTAGAATCTGGAAACGGTCAGACGAAGACCCGACCCGTCCGTGAAATTGACCGGCTCCTGCACAAGCCCCTTCCCGTACGAACGGCGGCCGACTATCACTCCCCTGTCGTTGTCCTGCATCGCACCGGCAAAAATCTCGCTCGAAGAAGCCGAGGATTCGTTTATAAGAACTTCCAGATCTATGTCTTTCAGTTTCCCGTTGCCGTCAGCCTTGAAATCCTGCCGCGGCCTGTGAAGGCCTTCCATGTAGACGATAGGATCATCTTTCTCCAGAAATTCGTTGCAGACAAGGAAAGCCTGGTCGAAATATCCTCCGGTATTGTCCCTGAGGTCAAAAATGAGCCTCTTCATGCCTGCCCCGAGGAGTTTTTCCGCAGCCGAGGAAAATTCGAAATACGTGGTTTTCGTGAACTTGGAAAGCCTTATGTACCCGGTAGTGTCGTTTATCATGAAGGCGGCATCCACGCAATGCACGGGAATTTTCCCTCGCGTGATTTCAAACGGTATTTCCGCACCGTCACGCTTGACCGTGATTCCGACCTTGGTCCCGGACGGGCCTTTCATCTTGGCCACCATGCTGTCCTGCGGCGTCTTGTTGCCCGCAATCACGGAAGTGTCGACCTTCAGGATCCTGTCGCCCTGCATGAGTCCGGCCTTTTCGGAAGGACCGCCGGGAATGACGCTAAGGACAATGGCGGTATCGTTCGGCACATTGAACTGGATGCCGATTCCCTCGAAATTGCCGGCAAGCTCCGTTTCCGATGCCTCAAGCACGACCGGAGGCATGTAAACGGTATGAGGATCGAGCTTGGACAGGGCAGCCACCACAGCAGCGTCCGTCATCGCCTTCATGTCTATGGTATCCACATAGTTGCGCTCGACTTCCTGCAAAATAAGATTCAACTTGCGCCAGCGGTTGTAGTCACCGTCGAACTTCTTCCTGTCTCCAGTCATTTTCACCACTACCAAAGTCGCAAGCACGCCGAGGACCACTCCCATCAGCGCAACTAATGCGGTATATGTTCTGTCTTTCATCGGACCCGATTTTTTATTCTACCTTTTCTACCGTAATTCCTGCCTTTCTAAGCAGGTCGACACCATCCGTCAGCCGGTATTCATCCCTGTAGACCACCCTTGTGATACCGGCCTGAATGATCAGTTTGGCACATTCGAGACAAGGGGAAGCGGTCACATACAGAGTCGCCCCCTGGCTGCTGTTGCCGGACTTGGCGACCTTCGTTATCGCATTGGCCTCCGCATGGAGAACATAAGGCTTGGTAATCCCGTTCTCGTCCTCGCATATATTTTCAAAACCGGACGGAGTACCGTTGTACCCGTCCGATATGATCATCTTGTCCTTTACGATAAGGGCCCCGACCTTGCGGCGTTTGCAATAGGAATTCTGGGCCCATACTGAAGCCATCTGCAGATAACTGTGGTCGAATTTTTCCATTGGAAAATTATCTTTGATACAAATATCTCTTTATGCTTCTCTTCGGAGTCCTCTCGAAATCTTCCGGCATCACCTCGATTTTCGAGATGCGGGCGTAGTTCGGAAGCTCCTTGTTGGTGACGGCAAGAGACGCGTTCAGGTCGTTTATCAGATCCTCCTTGTTCAGCCCGTCCGTTTCGGCCTGATGGAAATCCGGATAAATCAGGGCCGTCAGGCCGCCCTTGTCCTCAATCACGAGAGAATCCACGACATAATGCATGTTGTTGAGCACGCTCTCTATTTCCTCCGGATAAATATTCTGCCCGGAAGGCCCGAGAATCATGCATTTCGAGCGTCCGCGAAGATACAGATACCCGTCCTTGTCCATCACACCCATGTCGCCGGTGCGGAACCAGCCGTCTTTCGTAAATACGGCGCGGGTAGCCTCCTCGTTCTTGTAGTACCCGAGGAAAACATTCATTCCCTTCACCAATACCTCTCCTGGAACGGTCTCAGGCTCCGGCGAGTCGATTTTTATCTCCATGTTCGGAGCCGTCTTGCCGCAGGAAAATTCCCTGTTCGTCTTCCAGTCGTCATAGGAAATGATTGGGGCACATTCCGTCATGCCGTATCCTACCGTAAACGGGAAGTCGATTTTCTTGAAGAAAGACTCCACTTCCTTGTTGAATGCGGCTCCGCCTATGATGATTTCCTCGAACTTGCCGCCGAAGGCATTCACCAGCTCCGTGCGTATCTTCTTCATCAGGACATGGTCCACACCCGGGACCTTCATCAGGAATTTCACCCCGCTTTTCTCGAGCAGCGGCTTCAGCTTGGACTTGTACACTTTCTCGATTATGAGAGGAACGGCTATCACTATGTCCGGTTTCACCTCCGCGAGGGCCTGCATGATGATCTTGGGACTCGGCACGCGCGTCAGGAAATGCACGTGGGTACCGACCGTCAGTTCGAAAAGCACCTCGAACATCATTCCGTACATGTGCGCGGACGGAAGCATGGCCACCACGTTCGACGTGTTGTTTATCATCGGAAGGACCTGCATTGCAAAACGGATGTTGGAATACAGCGCCCTGTACGGAATCATCACGCCTTTCGAAAATCCGGATGTGCCGGAAGTATAGTTGATAAGTGCGAGCTCGTCAGCAGAATCCTCATAATAGTTTATGCTGTCAGGAGTGAAGTTCATCGGATATTTCTGCCCGAAATATTCGTTCAGGTGCTCCCTTACCGACCTGATTTCATCGGTCTTGGTGTACAGGAACGAAAAAGTGTTGATCTGCACTACTGCGAGCACGTTCGGCATTTCCGTCTCGGTCAGGCCCTCCCAGACAACATCGTCCACAAAAAGTATCTTGGCTTCGGAATGGTTTACCAAATGATGCACATTCCCCGCCTTGAACTCGTGCAGGATAGGCACCGGAACTGCGCCGTAAGTCAGGGCGGACAGGAAAGACACGCCCCAGTTGGCCTGGTTTCTCGAACATATGGCCACCTTGTCGCCCTTCTTAAGACCGCAGCGCTCGTACATGATGTGCATCTTCGCAATCCTGCGGGCCACGTCGCGGTAATGCAGGGTCACGCCCTGATAGTTGGACAATGCCGGGCGATCCCAGTTTTCCCTGAAACTTTTTTCATAAAGTTTGTTTACAGACTTAAATTCAATCATCTCTTAAAATTTTTATGTGTGCAATCAGTTAATTGTCTCTCAATTTCACGGTATGCCGTTTCCCGTCATAGCAGACGACCTCCACGGCATTGTCTCCGGCCGGTTTCACTTCGCTGTCCGGCCTTATCATCCGGTCTCCGGAAAAGACGGTCAGAGGGTCTCCCCCGTAAAATCCGAAAATCAGGGTCTGGATGGAGGTGCGGACTATCCAGTAGCTCCTGCCCCCGACACGGATTCTTTCCGGCAGGCCCTTTATGGTCTCCGATGACGTGATGGTCTTCCACTCCGCCGGACGACGTCCCTGGAGATTGTACATCTCTATCGTGTTATCCGTATGCAGCACCATCACATTGTATTTCCTGTTTCCTGAAAAATCATATACATCCGGTCCCAACAGGATTTCCTTTCCGAGATCTACCGGGAACGGAGGATTCACGAAACGTCCCAACCTGTCGATAAGGTGAAGTTTCGTGCCCGAGGCAAAAAGAATCTGGAGTTTGCCGTTGGCATAATAGTCCACCGTCCGGGCGCAGCCGCAGATCGGAGCATCGAACGGAACGCCCCAAATTCCCTTTCCGTTTTCTTCCTGCAGGCAAAGATACAGATTATCCTGCTGATAGAACAAGTTCATCCTGCCGGTTCCGGAATTCTTCACGCGGAACGGGCCTTTCGGTATGTTCACCGAGGTGTCACGCTCGAATGTCGGAGCCTTGCTTTTGGTGACCACGGTCCGGTACAGCCTGAAATTCATCTCGATACCCGACTTGCCGTCGTCTACGGTCAAAAAGACTGGCTGGTACGAAATGCCTTCGGAAGATGCTTCCAGGGCCGGGTGCAGGTTCTTCGCAAGCATTTGTTCAGTAAAGGCTGTATCTTCCATGAGCGAATGGTACGAAAGGAAGTATGACCGTTTCCCGGCCATTCCCTCCGCCACGGATGCGTCCGCGACATAGTCCGCCAGCGAATATTCGGTAGCCCTGCCGCTCGAGTATTCGGACAGGGCGTTCACGCTTCCTATGACAATCCAGCCGTCTGCAAGTATGTAATGCGACTCGTCCTGCACTGAAAACAGCGAGCCGAAAAGTGCCGGCACATAACCTCTCCAGTCGAAATCGTGTATTTTTCCGTCTTCGGCTCCGGGAAAAGCCTTTCCCTTGAATGCAAGTCCGCCATCAGTGCGTCCGGCCTTTACGAGCAGGACCGTCTCTACAGTCCCGCCCACCTTGTAGGCAGCCTTTGCCACTTCCTTTACATCGAGGGCGGCTGCCCAGTCGGCCGGATCGGTACCGGTACGCTTCTTCAGTGCGGCGAATTCCGATTCGAGCGTTTTCGACAGGGACTGTGTCTCGGAAAACTGAGAATATGCCATGCAGTAAGCCGCGGCATCAGCGACAGGAAGAGTCCCGGCATATAACGTATAAGATGGCAATACGGAAGCGACTTCCGATACGGACGGCTCCACCAGGGAAAATACATTCATAAAGTCATCCGGACTGCCGTCCGAGAATGATTTCCCCGTCATGGAAAACGAATCGGAAGTGAAATTCCTTATGGCAAATGCCGTACAGTCCGCATACTTGCGGAAAAAAGCGGGATATGACCGGTATGCCCGGGAAAACAGCCCGCCTGCGAACTTGTCCGTCCCGGAAGAAGGGATGACAAGCAAATCCCGGGCATCGGCCATGCTGACCGACTCCGGAAACCCGGGGACATCAAGCACGGAGATGTCCGATTTCAGATGTCTCAGAGAAGACTGGACGAGAATATCGGACGGAGATATCAGGAGCAGCGCCCTTTTTCGGAGCGGGTTGTCCGCCGAAGCAATAGAAGACGCGTCGGCATATTGCGCCGTCAGGCCGCACCTCAACGCTATCGAATTCAACGAGTCCACGCCTGCCGTCATCCCGTCCTGGGACTTTCCTGCGTCGAGAATCAGAAGCGGCGTCAGATCGCCTATGTTATGGACCGACATCACTGCCGGAGCATGCATCAGAGAGCCGTACAGTGAGGGCGATTCCGAAATTTTTTCAAGGAACGGAACAAGTTTTCCCGGCTCCGCCTTGTCAGTGACGAAATAATGTATTGCGGACTTTTCGGACACCATGCAGTCCAGCATGGATGAAAAATCCGAGAATCTCAGAACGGAGACGGCATCTGACGGCACAGCCGAAAACAACATGTATTCCCTGCTCTCGGCCACGCTGTCCCTGGTTTCACCGGTATCCGAATAAAGGAAGAAAAGTGCGACGGATACGACTGCAAGAAATACGGCAATCGCCGTCACACACATTATTATGGTTTTCCTGTTCATCTGCCAAGCCGTCTTGTACTAACGGACAGCCACCGCCTCTATCTCCACTTTTACACCCATCGGAAGGGCAGCGACCTGGTAGCAGGCTCTTGCAGGCTTTTCTTCAACGAAAAACTCGGAGTAAACGGCATTCATTGCCGCAAAATTCGCGATATCGTCGAGCAATACCGTAGTCTTGACGACATTCTGATATTTCATCCCGGCCTTTTCGAGGATAGCCCCGATATTCTTAAGGGACTGCCGCGTCTGGTCCGCAATGCTTTCAGGTACCGAGCCGTCAGACGGCACTACCGGAATCTGGCCCGAGATATAGAGCACCCCGTTGACTTCCACCGCCTGTGAATACGGTCCGACAGCCTTCGGTGCATTTTCTGTCGCTATAATCTGTTTCATAATGCATTAAATTTCCTGCAAAAATACAAAAATAACGACATAAATGCACCCAAACGCTGTTAATTACGTACATTAATTACGTACATTCACGGAAAAAGACAAGCCCGCCTCGCTGGAATTGCCGACAAATACGTCGAAACGGCCGGGCTCCACCACCTTTCTCATTCCAATATCGTACATGGAAAAAGAACGCACTGGAACAGAGAAATTTATCTTCCGGCTTTCACCTTTTCCGAGAAATACCTTTTCGAAATCCTTAAGTTCGCGGACAGGCCTTGAAACCGAGGCGTTCACATCCCTGACATATACCTGTACGACTTCGGCTCCATCCATGTCTCCGGTGTTCGAGACGACTACGCTGAAACGCAGGGTGTCATCCGGAGAAAGGTCCTTTTTTTCCACTGCCGGCTCCGAAATGGAAAATTCCGTGTAGGAACGGCCGTACCCGAACGGATAAAGAGGTTTTACACCCACGTCGAGGTAATAGGATGAATGCCCGAGGACGGACTGTCCTGCATTTCTCGGGATTTCGTCTATGCTTTTTATCCTGGCAGCCGGCCGGCCGGTCGATTTCTGGCTGTAGTAAAGCGGATACTGCCCCACATGCACGGCCATTGAGACGGGAAGTTTGCCCGAAGGGCAGACTTTTCCGAAAATGATGTCCATCAGGGCCGGGCCGCCCATTGTTCCGGGATGGAATGAATACAATACAGCATCAGCCTTTGCGATTTCATCCGCAGCCGTCACCGGCCTTCCCGCCATAATTGTCATCACTACCGGTTTTCCGGTCGCAGCGAGCAGGCTCATCATGGCGGACTGCTTTCCTTTCGGGGAAATGTCGGCAAGCGAATGCGCTTCCCCGCTGAGAATAGCCTCTTCACCCATGAAGACCAGAATCACGTCTGCTTCCGCGGCTTTCCGTCTCAAGGCTGCAAAACCGGAGGTATCCCTGTCCCTGCTGAACAGGAGTCCGGGCTCATAGATAACTTTGACCTTGTCTCCGTATTTCTCCCTGACAGCATCTAATGGAGTGACGGTCATGGACGTGTCCCCGTCCATGGTCCACGTGCCGAGCTGGTCGTGAGGGGAATCGGAAAGGGGGCCCGTCACAAGGACGGTTTTTACGTTCCCGTCCAAAGGCAGGACGCCGCCGTCGTTTTTCAGAAGCACCACGCTTTCTTCGGCCGCCCTTTCAGCCAAATCAAGATGCTCCATGCAGCCCGTAATACGCCGCCCGACGGCTCCGGTGTACGGCCTGTCGAACAGTCCGGCCCTGAATTTAAGTCTCAAGACACGGCGTACGGCACTGTCCAGGGCTTCCATGGGGACACTCCCCTCTTCGATCAGTTCCCTGAGAAAGTCGGGGTATATCTTTGTCGCCATATCCATGTCCGTGCCGGCATTCATGGCTATCCTCCCGGCATCCTTTCTGTCGGATGCCACTCCGTGCTTGACAAGTTCGCCTATCGCCCCGTAGTCGGAAACCGTCACGCCTGTGTAGTTCCATTCCTTGCGGAGAATGCTGTCGAGAAGAAAGCCGTTGGCGCTGGCAGGCAGGCCGTCGATATCGTTGAAGGAAGTCATCATCGATGCGCATCCGGCATCGGCCGCAGCCTTGAACGGAGGAAGATAGACTTCACGCAGCTGTCTTTCGGTAATATTTGTGGTATTGTAGTCACGGCCGCCTTCCACGGCTCCATAACCGATGAAGTGCTTTGCACAGGCCGCGACAGTGTACGGACATCCGAGACTGTCGGTCTGATAGCCGGCCACTACCGCCGAGCCGAGGCGGGAATTCAGCAGGACATCTTCTCCGAAAGATTCCGCTATCCTGCCCCATCTGGCATCCCTTGAAACATCTATCATCGGGGCGAACGCCCAGCGTATGCCGTTCTCCCATGCCTCGGAAGCCGCCATCCTCGAGCCTTCCCTGACTATGTTCTCATTGAATGTTGCAGCCAGGCCCAAAGGAATCGGAAGCATAGTCCTGAAACCGTGTACCACGTCGCGGGCGAAAATGACCGGAATGCCAGTCCGGGACTCTTCAATAGCTATCTTCTGCAGCCTGTCTACCTCATCAGGATCAGTGATGTTCATTATCGAGCCTATGCCTCCGGTCCTGAGCAGCTCTTCTATGTAAGGCAGATTCCGTCTCCCGTCGAGCTGGTTCAGCTGCCCTATTTTTTCCTCCATGGTCATTCCCGCCATGACGGAGTCTATCCTCGCTTCGAGAGAGCCGGACGGATGCACCGGATCCCTCCTTATCAGCAGGATGGCATCGGCATGCAGTATGCCTCCGCCTCCGGAAACCGTCACGGATGCCTCACGGCCTTTTTCGAAAGCGTATTTCCCTATATGGCACCATTCCCCGCTCGTCTGTCCGAGCACGCGCACTTTTCTCATGTCCACCGAAGTGCGGTATGTTCCCCCTCCGGTACGGATTTCAAAAGCGGTCACCGGATAAAGGCGGGTACTTGAATGCTGATAGCTGTAAACATCGTATTCCGCTGTCTCCGGCACTGTAAATCCGAACACGGCAGAGCCTTTTCCACCAGCATTTTCCAGGAAGGATGCGCCATAGCCTCCTCTCATCCTGCGGAGTTTCCAGTCCCCGTCAAAGGATACCGTTTCGGAGCTGTCGTCTATCAGTATCTCCGGAGTTTCTCCGTCCAAATACGGATTCTCACGCATTACCGCATTCACCGTCCTGTAATCCACATCCTGCACCGCATCGAGACCGTCTTTCCATGCAGTCCAGGATGCTATCGCAGAGACTTGCCCGAGGACCATGAAGACAGGCTCCATCCGGATAGAGCCGTATGCTATGTGGCTTGCGGACAGACACACCGGCACCAGGAGATTCGTACATTCAGTCCTTTTCGGTGTCAGAGACCTGTATGAAACAGGATACGGGAGGCCGCCCGGAATCTCCACATTGCCCTCGTTCTTCACCATATCCCGACCGTCTTTCCGGACCACGATTCTCTGGCAGTTGTGCGAATCCATATTGTATGCAGCCAATGCTATGCCGTCTTCCGGCACGGTTTTGCCCTGGCAGTCCGCCTGAGTAGCCACATATTCGCCTGTCATCCTGCGGGCTTCCCTTACATACAGCTGCGGAGTCCAGTGCCCTGTCTGCACGTACTCGTCTTTCGGATATCCCCAGCGCAGCATCTCCTCCCTGAGCTCCCGGGGCACCCTCTTGTCGTGTCCGTAGAAGTACAGCAGCCCCATGGTATAATCCCTGTGTGCGGCCACTATCCTTTCCCTTTCGTCATAATCCGCTTCCGGATACCCGTAGTTCATGCCTATCATGTCCGTAGAGAATCCTCCCCTGTTGTTGATGTCGGTTTTCCTGTTCGGCATGCGGCTCCATATGAAATAGTCGTTCAGTTTCCTTTTTTCCGGCTGCGCCTCGAAAAGCCTCAACAGAAGTTCGTACCGGGTAGAATCATAATTTTCAGGCCTTGTAATCGGAATCATGTTTTCAAGGCTGTCGGTCAGGCATATTCTGTAGTTGTATGCCTGGATCAAAGTATCTCCGGTGCCGTCCGGAGACAGGGAAGCCCCGGAGATTCCCCATAACAGTCCTGAAGACGGGTCACCCGGAATACGGTACGGATCCACTCCGTCCGGGAACTGGTGTCCGGTCATCATCTGGACACCGTCGTATGTCTCTCCGTATTTTGCATTGTCCTCCCTGCCTGTGACATAGCTCACTCCGGCCCCGGCCATCAGGTCCCCTTCGTAGGAACAGTCTATGAACCATCCGGCACTGATGCGGCGGCCTCCCGAAAGAATCAGGGTGCGGACAGACGTACCGCTTTTCCGCACGTTCTCGAGACGCGCGTTTTTCATGACGGTGATACGGGGATGGGAAAGATATCCATCCAGGATTTCAGAAGCCACATGCGGCTCGAAAATCCACTGTTCCAGACGTCCGTAGTGTTCTCCCGCCTTGCGGTAGAACTGTCTCGCAAGTCCGGTGACCACCTGTTTGTTTCCTATGTCGGTAAATCCGAGTCCGCCCGCAGTCATGCCTCCTATATGCTCTCCCGGCTCGACTATGACCACATCCATCCCGAGGCAGGCAGCCGAATATGCAGCTATCACCCCGGATGCAGTGCCTCCGAACACGCAAAGGTCATAATCCTTTCCGTAACAGTCCGGTACGGCAGTTGCGGTAGCTGTCAGTGCCGCCAGTATGACAGTCAGTATCTTCATTTGACTTCAAGTTTGATTTTAAGTAAATCCTTGTCCATGGAACTTCCTCCCGCCATCACGGTAAACGTTCCGGGCTCCAGGACATATTCGGCGTTTGCATTGTAGTACGAAAGATCATCGGGAAGAATCTCGAACTCCACTGTCCTTGTCTCCCCCGCTTTCAAGGCTATTCTTTTGAATCCCTTAAGTTCCTTTACCGCCCTTGCCGCGGAACTGTAGTCGTCCCTGACATACAGCTGCACGACTTCTTCCCCATCGACGTCCCCGACATTGGAAACGTTTACAGAGACCCTGACGGATTCCCCGGCAGAGATGCTTCCGGAATCAAGGGCCAGGCCGGAGTATTCGAACTTCGTATAGCTGAGACCGTACCCGAACTGGTACAAAGGCATCTTCGGACCGTCTATGGCAGGATGGGCATACTGGGAAGGCTTGTGATTGTAGACCGTAGTGATCTGCCCCACGGAATACGGGACAGTGACGGGAAGTTTGCCGCTCGGATTCACCTTTCCCCACAGGATTTCCCCTATGGCCTTTCCTCCCATCGAGCCGGGTTCCCAGGCTTCTATAAGGGCGTAAACATTCCCGGATATCCATGGGGTCGCAAGCGGTCTTCCATTGATCAGAATCACGATTACAGGTACTCCCGTCGACTTTATGGCTTCCACAAGTTCCTGTTGTCTGCCCCACAGGGCAATGTCCATGCGGCACCTGTTTTCTCCGCAGGTCTTTTCCTTCCAATGTTCCCTGAAGGAATCTTCTCCGAGTACGACGACGGACAGGTCCGATTTTCTTGCAGACTCCACGGCGGCTCTGATATCCTCGTCGGAAATATCCCTGAGATTCCATCCGATATCCACGAAATCCACGTGTGAATCTCCTGCCATCTCACGGATTCCGTCCAGCACAGTGTAATAATTCTCCCTCGGCTGGTCGAAAACCCAGTCCCCCATTATCGACTGGTTGTCGGCGTTGGGCCCCGTCACCGAGATGTGGCCGTATTTCCCTTTTTCGAGAGGCAGGATGCCGTCGTTTTCCAAAAGTACGGCCGACCTCCGTGCGATTTCCAGTGCCGTGTTCCGATGCTCCTTGCAGAAAAGGAGTTTTCCGGCTTTCTCCGGATCGGCATATCTGTTTTCGAAAAGCCCGAGAGCGAATTTGGCGGTCAGGATTTTCCTGCAGGCTTCATCCACCCTCTCACGGGAAATCTCACCGCTTTCGACCATCCTTACCACGGACTCTCCGAAACCGGGACCGTGCATGTGCATGTCCACTCCGGCATCGACGGCAAGCCTGTAGGCTGCATCATTGTTCTCCGCCACGCGGTGCACACGGGATATGGCCTCAATATCCATCCAGTCGCTGACTATGAATCCGTCGAAGCCGTATTCGCCGCGGATGACATCATTCATCAGCCAGCCGTTGCCATGGCATGGCACTCCGTTCACCTCATTATGCGCAGGCATCAGCGTATACGGGCCTGCCTGTTCTATGGCATCCTTGAAAGGCTTCAGATACACGTTGCGCATCTTCCCTTCGCCGAGTTCCACGGGAGCGGCATTGGTGCCGTTGTTTGCGCTGCCTCCTCCAAGCAGGTGTTTCACACAGGCCAGGACCGCGTCACTGCCTGCGACATCATCCGTCTGAAAGCCCCGTACAGCTGCCACGCCCATCCTTGAAACCAGATAAGGGTCCTCTCCGAAACTTTCTCCCACCCTGCCCCAGCGGGCATCGGTAGCTATCTCTATGTTCGGTGCGAAAGCCCAGTGTGACCCGGTGGCCCTCATTTCCAGGGCAGTCTCCCTACAGGCCTTTTCCCAAAGTTCCGGAGCGAAAGCGGCCGCCGCGCTTATGGGAGAGGGGTAAATCGTGGCTCCCCGGTAAAGGCCGTTGCCGTGAATGGCGTCGATTCCGACAAGCAGGGGGATTTTCAGCGGGCTCTGTTCCGCAAGGCTCTGGAGATAATTGGCTTCCTCCAACGTGGTCACGTGCAGAAAGGACCCGATTTTCCCTTCCCTGGTCATACGGGCCACTCCGTCGGAATGCAGACCCTTGTAAAACCCTCTGGCATGGCCGTTCAGGAGTTCTTCCTCCGTAATTTCTTTCTCGGCTTCACGCATGTGCTGCAGACCCACGTACTGGCACATCTGCGCTACCTTGTCTTCAAGCGTCATGCGCGACATCAGGTCTTCGACCCTTTCTTCCACGGGAAGGGAGGGATCGAGATAAGGTGGGCTGCCGCCAACGGATGATGCACTGCAAAGGCCGGCAGAAAGGATTGCCGTGGCTGTCGTCACGGCAATTCCTGAAAAAATATGTTTCGGGAACATACTACTTGGTTATCTTGTAGTCGATGACGATTGCCCCTTTATTGTTAGCATCCCGCGATACTACTTTAATGATTCCGTATTTTCCTGTCGCGGTATAGAATGCTATGTAATCATTAGGCTGGACTGTCGTCTGAGGAGTCGCTTCCGCTATTGCCGAATCATTGTAAATAGCTTCTATCTCGGCTTTTGTCGAAAGTGCCGCGAATGTGGCTTCCGTCACTTCCGCCTGGCCGTCCCTGACGGATGTCACCCTTTTGAACGTAGTTTTGTTCCGCATAAGCCAGTTTGAAACCGCATCGTTTGAATCTCCGCCTTTCGCTATCACCGTTTCCTCCTTGAACATCGTAGAGGCATTTGAAGATACAGGATCCGCAAAGGCAAGCCCCGGCGTTTTCGAATTTCCGCTATAATAAACCACGATGTCGATTTCCTCACAGTTCTCATAGCCTTCTGACATTCCGAATACAGAGCCTGTCTCCGCATCGAGATACTGCCCGTAATCAGTATTGTTCTGATAGCCCATATTGACACCAAAATACTCTGAAATCTCATCCGAAGCCGGCTTGGTGAAGGTAACGGAATAGTCTGCCGTTACAAGGTTGCCGTTAGCGTCCATGACCTCGAATCTGAAAGTCACCGGAGAGCCGACATCAAGGACATCAGCCTGATATGAGAACGGATAGGCGACTTCCTTCGGATTCTCGAATACGGTCATGGTAAGAGACGTTATTTCCTCGTTGTCCTTGATAGTCTTTACCGATTTCAGGTCGTTGCCGGAAGTGATGTGTACGGTAAATGCGAGATTGTCCTCTATGCTGCATTCCTGCGGGGCATCCGACGGAATGACAATGTCAATGTCAGCCTTCGCGGCCAGTACATACAGCGGCACATCATAACTGTTTTCTGTCCCGTCAGCCCCTTTCACCCTTACCACGAAATCGAGGGTCTGGCCTGCATCCTCACTTTTCACAGTATAATCAAAAGAATAGGATACGGTTGCAGGAGCGTCGGGATATGCCTCTGCCGTTTCTTCGATAATTTCATTGTTCAGTTCCGCGGCAGCTTCGGCTATGCCTGCTTCATATTCGATAGCGAAAGAATAGGAAACCTTGTCTCCGGGATAAGCGGTTTCCGGAGCTTCGGAAGTCAGGGATATTTTGATTTTCACTTCGGAACCACCGTCGTCGGCGTTTTTTTCACTGCAGGCAACTCCCGTCAGAGCAGCCATTCCCAATAAAGCATAAGCAAATTTGTTCATATCTTTCAATTTTAATGTCATTCAACTTTTCTCATATATTCCAGGCATATGCACTATTCTACGCAAAACGGAATGCAGGCGCTCGCCACCTTGCGGTTTACGTCATCCTTGGCGAATACGTACAGCCTGTAGCCTCCGACTCCTGCCGGAGCCTTGAATGAAATCTCACTCTTCGTAGGGTCCTCTATCAGGCCTTCAATGCCGTCAGGCATGCTTCCATCCTCCGCAGCATCGCCTTCGCGGTAGATTAGCCAGTGGTAAGTTAAAGTCACACCATCCTGAGCCGTTGCCGTTACCTTGGCCGTGTTTTCAGACGAAGGAGCCACCCGGATAGCATCCTCGGCAATCTTCCCGTTCATAGTCATGTCTTCACGGGACTCGATTCTCGGCGCCCTTATTTCAGGATACTTTCCGGTCCAGCAGTATTGCATCGCATCCACGGCTCCGTACGAGTATTTATTCTTGTCGAAAAGTCCGTACCAGTTCAGCACTTCGCCGTGATTCTGATAGCCCCATACAAAAACGAAGGAGCCGATGCAGCCGTTGGCTTCCTGTGGCTTGATATTCTTCTGCCAGGCTTCGAGGTAGATGGCTTCCTTTTCAGTACTGGTCTGCTCCACAAGAGCTGCCGGGTCGCCCCACGGAAGGATTCTGTCCGGCTCCGGATTCATCTGCCATGTTCCTCTCGGCCCGAATTCCGTGATCATCCACGGTTTTTTCCATCCTGCAGTCTTGACATTATTATAAACATTCGGAAGGACCGGGGCATAGGAATTAATAGAGATAAGGTCTATCTCAGGTGCGAGTTCTATCACGTGCTTTATGTTCGTCGGATTCGCACCGGCTAAAGCAGTGGTAGTCGGATGATTTGGATCCACTTCGTGAATCATCTTCGCGATATCGTTGATGGCTGTCCACAGTTTCAGATTCTTATGGCTGGCCTCGGCCTCGTTTCCTATCGACCACATCAGGACTGCAGGGTGATTCTTGTACTGCTCCACGCTCGCGCGGGCTTTTTGAAGCTGCTCAGCCACCTTCGTCTCATCATTGTAATCGAAACCGTCCGTTTCGCGTCCAATGTAAATCCCAAGATTTACGAAAAGTCCGTTTTCATAAGCCTCGTCGAGGATGGCCTTCGTCTCGTCGTTTACGCTGTACGTACGGAAAGCATTTCCTCCGAATTTAGCTACTTCGGCATAGTACCTGTTCGTGGCGGCACCGTTGATATACATGGGCTCACCGTTGCATATCAGCTGCCATTTCCCGTCCGTCTGTTTCACTTCCACCTTGCTGGGCTCGGCCTGTCCGGAAAAATCGGTGTCGGACCCTGCCGGTATCCTGTAACCGTCTTTCGCACACGAAGCACATGCGGCTGTCAGGCACGAAACGACCGATATCTGTATAAATCTTAAAATCTTCATAATGCGTCAATCAATATTCGAGTATCTGCCCGTCAGCCACGAGCCTTTCCCTCAGTTCTTCATAATTAACATCCTGGACTGCACATCCCCTGTCGGCAGCCATGGCCGCGGCTGTACCGGCCGACTGTCCGAGCACCATGTAGTTAGGCTCCATCCTGATACTGCTGTAAGCTACATGGGAAGCCGAGAGGCAGACAGGCACGAGCAGGTTGGTGCATTCCTCCCGCTTCGGGACAAGGGCCCTGTAACTGACAGGGTACGGTGCGACAGGACGGAATATCGTCCCCTCGTTTTTCAGTTTCCCGTCCCTGTCCACGACCCGGGACACATAGTGGCAGTCGAGAGCATAAGAGCCTAATCCGACAGGCTCGCCGGCATCTGTCCTGTTCTCTTTTACCACGTTCCTTTCAGTCATCACGAAATCCCCTATCATGCGTCTCGCCTCACGGACATATATCTGGTAAGGGAAGTTCCCGTTGTCCGTGAACTCGTCCTTGGGGAAGCCCCAGCGCAGCATCTCCGTCCTCATGCTCTCGGGAACGCGGGGGTCATGGCCGAGGAACCACAGCATGCCGATGGCATACGACCTGTGCTCTGCCTCAATCTGGGCCCTCCAGGCATAGTCGGCTTCGGGATAGTCGAAGCTGGCTCCGAAGAAATCCAGATGATTCGTGTCGGTCTTCCTGTTCGGCATGGGAGTGAATGTGATGATATCCTTCAGTTCCCTGTCCGGTTTGGCAAGGGTCTCCTGAAGCATTATTTCATAAAGCAGGGGGTTGTAGTCTTCCGGTTTCTCTATCGGGACCATGTTGGACGGATCATCCGTCAGCGTCACCCTGTAGCAGTATGCCTGTGTCCGGCCGTCGGCTTCGCCCTGCTCTCCCCACGGAGCCGCGTCCACATACGGAAGGAGTTCGCCGTCCTCAGTATAAGGAGATATGAACGAAAGGTCGCGTGAAGGCTCGTAATTGATTCTGATGCCGTTCAGTGTCTCGCCATATGTGGAATTCGCTTCTCGGCCCACGATGTAGGACACTCCCGCCGCGGCCATCAGGTCTCCTTCATAGGAAGCGTCTATGAATTGTTTCGCCCGAAGTTCCGTGCCGTTTTCGAAGCGCAGGGAGATTATTCTGCCGTC
>CALUQC010000152.1 GCA_944322805.1 uncultured Bacteroidales bacterium
AGCCGTAGCTGAGATGGATGGCCCTGCGGGAAGTGTACACTGCCGCGAGTTCTGTGACCGGATAAGAGAAAACCGCCTGGCCCTGCGGGAGGAGCGGCATGTCTATTCTTGACGGCAGCATGGTCAGGTCGTATGATGCTGAGGAGTTTTCCGGGTGAAGCACGACGGGCAGTCTTGCCGGAGAAAAGCCGGTGGACATGCAGACAGGGATTCTGTACCGTTCATACATTTCGGCATATTTCACTGCCACGCTGTCGTATCCTGCCGGATAGATGAATCTGTAGTTCGGAGTGCGTATGAAGTTCCATTCGATACTGGCCGGGTCCTGGCCGGCCTGCAGGATCTGGGCGTGTCCTGTGTGGATGCAGGCCGCAAACAGCAAGAGTACTGGCAGGATTCTGATATTCGCAGTGAGGATTTTCACCTTTCCGGAGCGGTGTTTTCGTCAGTGAGTTTTTCAGAAATCGATACTGAATATCGGACCGATGAAATGCCTTCCCGGCATGAGTGTGAGGTTTTCCGGATTGCGGTACGGCGTACCAGCGTTGTAGGAATAGGTGACACCTATGGTTGCGGGGAATTGCAGCCCGATAAAGTTTCCGAATTCGATTTCAAGGGTGGCTCCGACGGAAAGCAGCCGGGCCTTGCCGATGAAGGAATAGTCGAAATGCGGGGTGACGATGCCTCTGGTGACATAGAAGAGATTTCCGATATGGAAGTCACCCATCGGAAACGGCATGGCATAGTCGGCTGTCAGGCGTATGCCGTATTCCCGGGATGCAGCCCATGAACTCAGGGTCCCGGAGGAGGAAAAGCCTCGAGGCAATGTGTTGACGCCGGACGAGAGCGGAGTGCTGTCCCCGATCCTGAAATTCCCGAGAGCCGTCAGTCTCAGACCTTGATTCCCGTAGATACCCGGAAGATAGCCGTATGCGTAAAGATATGCGGAAGGCGCGACCGTGCCGCCAAGTCCCGGATGCGTGGACAAACCCGTCTCGACACCGATTCCTGCTTCCGGATATACATCCGCATGGGCTGCCGGCAGCATCATGTAGAATCTCAGGGACGCTGACAGCGACTGGTAAAATGCCAGGCGGATGGAGGTCTCACTGCCTATATGCTGTATGGAGTTGTCCTGAACGGCCAGGACGGAGATGTTGCTTGTCGCGAAACGGTCATTGCTGAGCGAATAGGATATCTGCGGAATAAGCCCGCGCGACCATCCTCCCGACGAAAAATTGAACGGGACATACACCGACAGACTCCCGGAAACCAATGGCTTGGAGCCGTATGCATATTCGTATATCGACATCAGCGGACCGTATGCCGCAGGCAAAGTCCCCGGGCCGGAAACAATGGAGTACAAGTCGTAGCCGCACAAGGTCCTTGCAGCCCTGTCGTTGATATCGAAAGTCGCTTCAATGACAGGATAAAGCCCGGAATAAGTGAATTTGACGTGCCCGGAATGCCGCCATTTGCCGAACTGGTCCGGATGGAACGAGTAGCCGAGGAATCCGGTAAATGTGCTTAGCCTGTTCTGGAACAATGCCGTTGCCCCGACGGAAGCAAGCTCGTAATATTCGTCATAACTGACGCTGCTGATATTGTCGTAGTTGAAATAGACCGGAGCCCATGAGTGCAGGTTGAACAGGTTCGGAAATTTCCGGAATCTGCGGGGATCGGAAATGGCCGTCCCGCTGGAATCGGAATTTTCGGTTGCCGGGGCAATGGTATTTCGTGCTGCCGCAATTTCCTGCTCCTGCCGGCTGAGTGCATCCGCGACCTTCCACTGGCAGCGCTCGTAAAAGTCGATTTCCCGGTGCAGCAGGTCTTCTTTCCCGACCTTTGCCAGCGGGGAGCCGCTTTTGTCCCGGACGGAGCAGACAAGGTATTTCCCGTCATCGCTGAAAACATGGTCCGAACTTCCGTACCGGAACGATGTTTCCTGCCAGATCCGTCCCGTGCACGGGTCCATCATGTACAGTTCCCCGACACCCGTCCTGTCCGAGGTGAACATGAGCAGGCAGCCTTCCGTCTTCAGTCCGGAAATCATTACCGGCGACGGGGCGAGGATTTCCGTCCATCCTTCCCGGGCTGCCGACAGTCCTGCCCTGCCTTTTCCGGCGTCTCCGCTGCCGTTATCCGTACGGCATATCCGGATACCGTATATCCCGTACCCGTGGTCGGATATGGCCGATCCGTAGACTGTATCTCCTATCCATGCCGTCTCCACGAGCTGGAGAGAATCCGGAAGCGGGACGGACAATTCCGTTGCGCCGGCAGAAGCATCCGCTATGCGCAGGTGAGACCTGCCTCCGTCATCATATTCCGTGACGGAAATCCTTTCGCCCGACGGCGACGGACACGGGTTGAAAAATCTTCCTCCGCCGAGCAGAGTCCCTTTTTTCCCTGTCGAAGGATCCATGTATCTGATGTCGGAGTCGTATTTCAGCGACCACCGCAGGTCCGGAACGGTTTCGCTCCAGTATATCCTGCCGCCGGCTTCTGTCCCGAGCAGCATCCCGACGTCGCTTCCGAAGGTCGAGACAACGGTTTCCTTGCCGTCACCGCCGATTTCGACGAGCCTGCGTCCCTTGTTGAAACTCTCTTTCAGGGAGTAGAGTCTGCCGTTCATGACGAGGTTGTACGAATACTCCGTGTGTACCGGAGGCGTGTCCGAAATTCTTTCATATTCGGAAAACGGCTCGCGTTCGAGGGCGTCTTCCTTCCACATGTCATGATACATGTGCATCGACTCCGAGACGAGTTCGCGGAATTTTTTCCCGGTCAGTTTCCGGCTGACCGTATTCCGGGCGACGATGTCGTAAGGCCTTGCGGCATAGTGGGTCAGCAGCTGTCCGGCAAAGTCGGGCACGCCGTAAAGGTACCTGATGCCGCTCAGTGTCATGTAGCCGAAAGCATAATGGTCCGGAGTATAGTGCCAATATGAGCCGTAGGCCCAGCGGTCGGCATCCCGGAAATCCCCCTGGTCGAACGCTATGCGGTAGTAGTTCAAGAAACTGCCTGTCCTGCCCCGGCCGGAGCCGGACAGGGCTGTCTCGGCCACCACGGCATCTCCTTCGAGCAGCCATTTGTCGGGGTAGATTCCCGCCATGGCTCCGGCGAACATTTCCCCGAAAACATATCTGAAAGGCCGGAAACACCGGCTCAGTCCGAACTGCATCTGCGCCACGTGCCGGGACTCATGGATGGCGAGCATCGTTTTCCACGGCATGGGCTCCGGGTCATAGGCCTGGGGCGAGGTGTACAGGTCCATGCGTTTCGGGGCCCAGACCACCAACCCGTTTGCCATGGCGCTGTACGGGTGCAGCACCACGGGTATTTTCCCCCGCATCATCCCGCCGGGCGTGAAACCGGCACTGTGTGAAACCGGAAGCCTGTATTTTTCAAGTTCGGAAGCATAGCTGCGGGCCATCGAATCGAGCGGCTCCGGATAAATGACCTGGAAATGGGGGCTTTCGACGTATCTCCACCGGGCGGATGCCGGATCGTCGCCGGTCATGTAAAACTGGGCCGAGAGTGCTCCCGGCAAACAGCACAGGACGGCCGATACGGCATACTTCAGAAAAGCTGCCGGCTTCACGTTGAATCTTTTCATGTTTGCTAAGGTAGCTATATTTTGACAAAGAGGAAAATTTAGTATTTTTGCAACTACTATAACCGCTATTATATGCAGATCTTACTTCAAATCTTTACCCTTCTGGGAGCATTGGGCATGTTCCTTTACGGAATGACGCTCATGAGCGAAGGGCTTCAGAAGGCGGCTGGAGACAAGTTGCGTTCTTTTCTTGCCTCGATGACTTCCACTCCGTTCAAGCAGGTGCTTACCGGTCTCGGAATTACGGCCATAATACAGTCTTCCAGTGCCACCACGGTGATGGTGGTCAGTTTCGTGAATGCCGGGCTGCTTTCGCTTGCCAACGGTATCGGAGTGATAATGGGTGCCAACATCGGTACCACGGTCACTGCCTGGCTTATTTCCATTCTCGGATTTACGGTGGACATCGCCTCGCTATCCATTCCCCTGATGGCTCTCGGCTTCGTCTTTTTCGTGGCTAAGAAAAGCAAAAACAAGAGCATAGGTGAATTTATCATAGGTTTTGCCCTCCTGTTCCTCGGACTCAACTTCCTGAAAAATTCGGTTCCCGACCTGAATCAGTCTCCGGAAGTCCTGGCATTCCTCCAGCAGTGGTCCGGCTACGGTTACGGCTCCGTCCTCCTGTTCGTGCTCATAGGCACGCTGCTTACCATCATTCTGCAATCCTCGAGTGCTACGATGGCGCTCACTCTCGTGATGGTGAACGCCGGATGGATTCCTTTCGACATCGCTACGGCTATGGTGCTGGGCGAAAACATAGGAACGACCATTACCGCAAATATTGCCGCGGCAGTGGCGAACGTTTCAGCCAAAAGGGCGGCCAGGGCGCATACCCTTTTCAATGTTTTCGGCGTCATCTGGGTACTTATCCTTTACCGGCCGTTCCTCAAGCTGATAGGTGTCATAGTGGAGGCGCTCGGCTATCCTAATCCGCTGACATCGGATTTTTCTTCCGCAGAGCCTGGTACCGAGGCTTATGCCGCACTCCAGACTTCCGCGCTTTACGGAGTCTCGATGCTGCATACTCTGTTCAACACCATAAACACATGTATCCTGATATGGTTTATCCCTGTGATTGAAAAGCTCGTGACGATTATGGTGAAAAGTCCTGCCGGAGACGAGGAGATATTCAGGCTCAAGTTTATACAGGGCGGTCCTCTGAGCACGGCAGAACTGTCCCTGGATGAAGCCAAACAGGAAATCGTCCACTTCGCCGAGATATGCCAGAAAGGTTTCGGGTATGTGCGTCAGGCTGTGAACGAGACGGATAAGGACAAGTTCGAACAGCTGAATCAGAAACTTATCAAGTACGAGGAAATCTCCGACAGGGTGGAATTCGAGATAGCATCCTATCTGAACGAGGTCTCCAAGTCTGAAATCAGCGAAGAATCCGGAGCCCGCATAAAGGCCATGTATAAAATCATCGGCGAGATGGAAAGCCTCGGGGATTCGGGCGAGGCCATAGGGCGTATGCTCCAGCGCAAGAACATCCATGGAAAGGACTTCGACGAAGCCATGCTCAAGCGTCTGAACAAGATGATGGATTTGGTGGATGCCGCCTATGCGGCAATGATCGATAACCTGAAGAAGAAATATTCGGAACTCAACGACATTTCCAACGCGACAGATTCGGAAGTGCAGATAAACGAATACCGCAATGCGTTGAGGGAAGAACATATAGTAAATCTCGAAAGCAACAGCTACAACTATCAGACGGGAGTTTTCTATATGGACATAGTGTCCGAACTGGAGAAAATCGGAGACTTCATCATCAATATTTCGCAGGCAGAACTGGCTGTGGCCAATGAATAATGTTTCAGACAATGTACAAGGCAGCAGTTGCAATGATAGCGGCCGTCGCCGCCGCGGTCTCCTGCGGACCTCGTGACAACGGAGGATTCCGGCCGGTGCCGTTTCCAAAGACAAATGTTCCGGCCGTTCTGACGGAGCAGTCCGAGGCGGTATCCTGGCTTGCCGAGCATTACTGGGATGATTTTACGGATACGTCCCGCCTTTACTTCTGCGATTCTTCCATCGTGAACGGGGTGCGGGTGCCGGAAGTCGAGCAGGAGTATGCCAATTATCTGGCCGTTCTCGAAATGGCCGGTCCGCAGGCTGCGGCCAAGTCGCTGGAAAGGCTGTTCCTCCGGATCTCCGACGTGGAGCGGAAAGATACGTCATCAAATGTCTTCGAGACCATTTCCGGACTTACGGAAAGGTATCTTTACGATGCGAATTCCCCGTACAGGAACGAAGACTGGTATCTGCCGTTCGTCAAGGGCCTGTCCCGCAGCGAGTTCGTGCCCGAAGACAAAAGGCCCGGCTATGAGTATGATGCCAGGATGTGCGCACTGAATCAGGTCGGGACCAGGGCCGCGGATTTCCGCTTCCGGGACAGCAGGGGAGTGAATCATACATTGTACGGCGTGAAAGCTGACTATACCATCCTGTTTTTCAGCAATCCCGGCTGCAACGCATGCAAGGAAATCATCGATGCCCTGAATTCGAGCGGAAAGGCTGCCGCCATGATTTCGTCCGGGCGGCTTGCGGTCCTGAATATCTACATCGATTCCGACCTTCACGAGTGGCGCAAGTACATGCCAGTTTATCCGGACAACTGGTACAACGGCTATGACCCGGACTATGTCATCAGGACCGATGTCCTGTACAACGTAAGGGCTATCCCGTCCCTTTATCTTTTGGACGGGGACAAGACCGTGCTGATGAAGGACGCTCCCCGGGAACGCCTGCTGTTCTGGCTCGAGAATGTATCGTGATTTCCGGAGCAGGACATGATTGACAGTAAAATTATAACCAAAATTCGAATACGATGAAGATTGAAAAGGAACTCTGGGGAAAATCTCCGTGCGGAAAGGAAATTTTCAAGTACAGGCTGACCAATGATGCCGGTGCTTATGTGGAACTGTCGAGTATAGGAGCGGGAATCGTTACGGTGGCGGTGCCCGACAGGGACGGTAAGCTGGCGGATGTGGTGCTTGGCTACAAGGATGCGCTGAGCTATTTCAACGATGATCCGTGCCTGGGAAAGGTGCCCGGGAGGTATGCGAACAGAATCGCGAAGGGGCATTTTGTCCTGGACGGAAAAGAGTATGACCTGCCGGTCAACAACGGACCGAATCATCTTCACGGCGGTCCGCGCGGTTTCCAGAATCAGGTATGGGAAAGCCGGGAGAAAGACGGCGGAGTGGAATTCATGTATTTTTCGGAAGACGGGGAAATGGGCTATCCGGGAGCGCTTAAGGCCGTGGCCCGCTATGAATGGTCCGACAACAACGAGCTTACCCTCATACTGACGGCTGAATCCGATGCCCCTACCATCGTGAATCTGACAAATCATGCCTATTTCAATCTGAACGGTGAGGGCAGCGGCGACATCCTCGGTCATGTCCTCAAACTGAATGCGTCGGAATATCTTCCTACGGATGACACTCTGATTCCTCTCGGTGAAAGCGAGCCGGTCGCCGGCACTCCGATGGATTTCGTTTCTCCAAAGCCGATAGGCCGCGATATCAATGCCGATTTCCCTGCCTTGAAATACGGCAAGGGTTATGACAACTGCTGGGTCATAGACGGAAGCGGAGAAGAATCCGTACGTTTTGCCGTGGAACTTTATGCTCCTGAAAGCGGGCGCGTGCTCCAGATCTACACGACACAGCCGGGAGTACAGGTCTATACGGGAAACTGGCTGTCAGGCTGTCCGGAAGGGAAATGCGGCAGAAGTTACAATGATTATGAAGGCGTGGCCATTGAGTGCCAGAGGTATCCTGATGCTCCGAATCATCCGGACTATCCTTCGACAGTGCTCCGTCCGGGCGAAACTTACCGCGAGGCCATCATATTCGCTTTCGATACCCGTGAGGCATGAAACAATATTTGGAGCTTCTTGAATACATCCGCAGGAACGGCGTGATGAAGCACGACCGGACGGGTGTGGGGACTCAAAGCATATTCGGATATCAGATGCGCTTCGATCTGGGCAAGGGATTTCCTCTGCTGACCACGAAAAAGGTGCATCTCAAATCCATAATATACGAACTGCTCTGGTTCATATCGGGCGATACCAATATCGGATACCTGAAAGACCACGGTGTTTCCATCTGGGATGAATGGGCGGATGAAAACGGTGATCTCGGGCCTGTTTACGGGCATCAGTGGCGCAGCTGGCCAGCTCCCGACGGGACTTCCATAGACCAGTTGTCCAATGTAATAGAGACCCTGAAGCACAACCCGGATTCCCGCCGCATGATCGTATCTGCCTGGAATGTGGCGGAAGTGGACAAGATGGCCCTGCCTCCGTGCCACACCATGTTCCAGTTCTATGTGGCCGGGGGCCGTCTGTCCTGCCAGCTGTATCAGCGCAGTGCGGACGTTTTTCTCGGCGTACCGTTCAATATAGCTTCATACGCTCTTCTGACCATGATGATTGCGCAGGTTTGCGGTTATCTTCCCGGCGAGTTCATCCATACTACCGGAGATACGCATATTTACCTGAATCATTTCGATCAGGTGGACCTCCAGTTGTCCCGTGAGCCGAAGCCGCTTCCGGTCATGAAGATCAATCCTGACAAAAAGGATATTTTTTCGTTCGTGTACGAGGATTTCAAACTGGAAGGTTATGATCCGTGGCCGGCCATCAAGGCGCCGGTAGCCGTATGATCCGGTGCGTGATAACGGGCGCAATGCGGCGTTATCTGCGGGGCGGGCCCCGGTCATTTACGGAAGTAAAATTAATGGAAAAATGGAGAAGTGCATAATAGCTGCGGTGGCCGATAACGGGGCGATAGGACGGGGCAATGCCTTGCTGTGGCATATACCTGCCGACATGAAATATTTCCGGGAGCTGACCACAGGCAGCGCAGTCATCATGGGGCGCAGGACATTCGAATCCATAGGAAAACCCTTGCCGAAACGCCGCAATATCGTCGTTTCCCGGTCAGGCATTGCCATTGACGGAGTCAGCACCGCCCGTTCCTTGGAGGAGGCGTTCGGATTGGCCGGGAATCCGGACACCTGCTTTATCATAGGCGGAGGCGAGATTTACCGGCAGGCGATGGCGTTTGCCGACAGGCTTTATATTACCGAAGTCCATCTTGTCGCGGACGACGCCGACACTTTCTTTCCGGAGATTTCCCCTGACCTGTGGAAGGAAGAGACGCGGTCCCGGCGGATGACGGACGAGTCTTCGGGAGTGGAATTCGAATTCGTGGAGTACCGCAGGAGAGCCTGAGATGCCTTCGGGCGAATGTATCTGATAAACGAACTTGATAAAAGATAACGGATTATGGAAAGGGAAAATTTCGGGAACCGTTTCGGGGTGCTTGTCGCAATGGCAGGATCAGCTATCGGATTAGGCAATCTGTGGCGTTTCCCTTATTTGGTAGGTTCATACGGCGGCGCAGCCTTTGTTTTTGTCTATATTTTCTGCGTATTCCTGCTTTGCCTGCCGATTTTCATGTCGGAAGTCATCGTCGGAAGACGGAGCCATGCCAATGCTTACGGGGCTTTCAAGAAACTTGCTCCCGGGACGAAGTGGAAATGGCTCGGCGCCGTGTCGGTAGTGACCCCCATCATCGTGGTATCGTACTACAGCGTGGTGGGCGGCTGGTCGGTAGAGTATTTTTTCAAGGCCCTGACATTGGAATTCACGGCTGGCGCCACACAGGCTGAAATGGGCACGATGTTCGGCCGCTTCATCTCCTCTGTATGGGCTCCGATTACAGGGCATACCATCTTCCTGCTGCTGACGGCATTCATCATTATCGCCGGGGTAAAGAGCGGGATAGAAAAGTTCGGAAAGGTGATGATGCCTCTGCTTTTCGTCCTGATTATTTTCATCGCCGTGCGGGCAGCCACATTGCCCGGTGCTGGAGAGGGCCTGAAGTACCTTTTCCAGCCCGACTTTTCGAAAATCGATGCTTCCGTGTGTGCCGCGGCCTTGGGGCAGGCTTTCTTTTCCCTTTCCCTGGGCGTCGGGACGATTCTGACATATGGCTCGTATGTAAGCAGGAACGAGAATATCATAGCGTCGTCGACTTATACGGCCACGGCCGACTTCCTGTTCGCCATGCTTGCAAGCTGCGCCATAATGCCGGCGGTCTTCGCATTCGGGCTGAATCCGCAGGAAGGTCCGGGATTGGTGTTCGAGACATTGCCTTTTATTTTTGCAAACATGCCGTTGGGCTGGTTAGTGGCGATACTTTTCTTCCTGGCCCTGATAGTGGCGGCTCTGACTTCGTCGATTTCCCTGTATGAGGTCGGTGTCGCGTATTTGGTGGAGGAACGGAAGTTTTCGCGGCGCGGAGCATCGGTACTGGTTTTCCTCATAGCCTGGGTGCTCGGCATCCTGTGTTCTCTTTCATTCGGACCGCTTTCCGACCTGCATATCTTCGGCCAGACCATTTTCAACTTTTTCGACAAGCTGTCCGCGAATGTGCTGATGCCTGTGGGAGGACTCCTGCTCGTGATTTTCGTGGGATGGGTGATGAAAAAGGCGGATGTACTGGACGAGATGACAAACGGAGGTTCCCTTCCGGGAAACCGCCGCATTTCCGGGTTTATCTACTTTCTGATACGCTACATATGTCCTTTGGCAGTCGCTGCGGTGTTCCTGTCCGCGCTGATTTTCTGAGGG
>CALUQC010000153.1 GCA_944322805.1 uncultured Bacteroidales bacterium
TCCATTCTCAGGAGTTTTTCCTTCTCGCTTTCAAGCATCCTCTTGACAGGTATGCCGGTCCACTTGGCGACCACTTCAGCGATATCCTCAGGCGTTACCGCTTCCGTGATGATAGGGTCCTTTATGGATGCCTGACGGGCGGTCAGTTCGTCTATTTTCTTTTTGGCCTCGGCCATTTTCCCGTAACGGATTTCGGCCACCTTGCCGTAGTCGCCTGCCCTTTCCGCGCTTTTGGCCTGGATTTTATAGTCCTCGACCTGCTGCCTTGCTGTCTGCAGCCCTGAAAGTATGGATTTTTCCTCGTCCCACTTTTTCATCAGGACATCCCGCTGGGCATTCAGGTCCTTGAGTTCCTCCTCGATTTTGTCCATCTTGAGAGAGACACCCTCACGCTTTATGGCCGCCTTTTCTATCTGGAGCTGCCTGATACGGCTGTTCAGAGTATCTATCGGCTCAGGCACCGAATTCATCTCGAGCCTCAGTTTCGAAGCCGCCTCGTCCACGAGGTCGATAGCCTTGTCCGGCAGGAATCTGTTCGTGATATACCTGTGGGAAAGCTCCACGGCCGCTATCAGGGCGTCATCCTCGATTTTCACTTTGTGGTGATTCTCGTACTTTTCTTTCAGCCCCCTCAGTATGGATATGGATTCCGCTGGCGTCGGCTCGTCCACCATCACCATCTGGAAACGCCTTTCCAGAGCCTTGTCCGACTCGAAATACTTCTGGTACTCATCCAGGGTAGTCGAGCCTATAGTCCTCAGTTCACCCCTTGCAAGAGCCGGTTTGAGGATATTCGAAGCATCCATCGCTCCGGAAGAACGGCCCGCACCCACGAGCGTATGTATTTCATCTATGAACAGGATGATTTCTCCGTTGCTGTCCACGACCTCCTTTACCACGCCCTTGAGCCTTTCCTCGAATTCGCCCTGATACTTTGCACCGGCTATCAGTGCTCCCAGGTCGAGAGAATAGATTTTCTTCGATTTCAGGTTCTCGGGCACGTTGCCATTCACTATGTTCTGCGCTATGCCCTCGGAAATGGCCGTTTTGCCGACACCCGGCTCTCCGACGAGGATAGGATTGTTCTTCGTCCTCCTACTCAGGATCTGCAGCACACGGCGGATTTCTTCATCCCTGCCTATGACAGGGTCCAGCTTGCCCTGCGCGGCCCTCTCGTTCAGATTGACCGCAAACTTTTCAAGATATTCCAATTTATTGTTTTCCATATGTATGTCTCCTTTTTCCTTTACAGTAATATATACGACATTAGCCGTCTGTCCTTGCGGACAAACGGCCATCACTCAAATAATATTCCAATTAGATATTTGCTGACATTTTGTCAGTCCTCATGACCTGTACAGTCCCGGAACGCTTATTCCGCTTCCGTAGCAGGAGCTTCCGTAGCCGGGGCCTCCGTGGCAGGAGCCGACTGTACCGGCGGGAACTGAGGCCTGCTTTCTTCGATGGAACGCTCTATCTGGTCCGTAACATCCATGCCGGCCTTTGAACTGCCGGTCGTAACAAATGAAGAAACGATGGCTACCACGAACACGAACGCCACGAGTCCCCAGGTGATTTTCTCGAGGATATCGGCAGTCTGACGCACTCCGAACGTCTGGTTTCCTGCAGCGAAATTGCTTGCAAGACCGCCGCCCTTGCCGTTCTGCAGCAGCACTACGATAGTAAGGAATATGCTTGCGAGTATGATAAGCACAGCCAGAATCGTAAAAACAACATTCATAACTATTCCCAAATTTTAATTTTCCTGTTCAAGTTTCCGAATAAGGGCTGCAAAGTAAGCATTTTTTTCCGGATATGCCAAACTTAGTTTCGAATAAATCCTCTTTGCCTGTTCGGGATAGCCCTGCTCGGCATAAATCCGTGCCAGCGTCTCGGTATAGAATTCCGGCGCATCTTCATCCTCCCCATGACCGGAGGAAACATTCTCCGCTCCGGCACCCTTTGCAGGATTTCTGAACACGACATCGTCCGAACTCCTCACCCGCTCGTACTGCTCCTGCGAGAAATAGTCTCCTCCCACGACGAAAACCCTCCTCTCCTGCTCTCCGGCGGCATTCTCCCGCTCCTGCTCTCCGGCGATATATGCTTTGAGCAGCCTTTCAATATCCTTGTCGGAACAGTCCTGGCGCTCCTTTTCCCGTTCCATTCCGGACAAGGCCTTGCGGGAAGACACATACAGCGCCGCATCGGACAGCGCGGCAGCAGCCGTATCCCTGTCTCCCATAGCCGAAAGCCGCATGCAGAGTTCTTTCCGCGCGTTTCCGAACCATGGATACAGATTCACCACGCCTACAAGTTCATCGAGAGTCAGAGTCTTGAGATTGATATATCCGCCCATAACATCCTACCATTGTGCGACAGTCGCATTGAAAATATCCTCGACAAGCTGGTCTATGATGTCCTCGCAGATAGTCGACTCCACGGCATCGAGAGACTGGGTCGCATCGAAGTCCGCATATGCGGAAAAGGACTGCTCCAGATTGTCTTCCGGATACTTGTTATTGGTAAAATAGATTTTCACGTTGACCGTCAGCCTGTTCTGCGCAGCCACCTCGTTCGCGGTAATACCCATGGCCTTCACATCGTATCCGATGATTTCGCCCACGATATCCAGGTCCCCGTCCTCATCCACCTGCTCCAGACGCGTAAGCCGCCGGAACTGGTCCTTCAGAGCCTCCGTCAGGTCATTGCTCAAGGTAGGATTCACCCTCAGCGCCTTGTATTCGAAATAATGGATATTCACCGTATATACGTCAGGCTGGATGGAAGTTCCTGAAAATGAATAAATGCCGCAGGAGCGGACAATAAAGGCGACCGCCGCCAGCGAAAAAATGAATAAAATTGTCGAAAACGTCCTTTTCATATATGGTGGCCTTCCGGCCAATTTTTGAAGCCGCCCCGGATTTCCTCCCGGATCATCGGAAGCCGGTGCAATCCTCAGTTATTCCAAAGATTTCAATTTCCTGTACAGCGTCCTTTCGGATATCCCGAGCTCCTCCGCAGCCGCCTTCCTGTTCCCTCTGTACTTGCTCAAGGCCCGTTTTATCAGTTCCAGTTCCGTCTTTTCTATCGAAAGATTGCCCCCGCTCTGTTCCTCGGGCTCCGGATTTTCCTTGGACACCACTCTGACATGCTGCTCGTCCGGCTCCTCCTCCCTGCGGGGATATATATCCCTCGGCACCGCATTCCCCGCATCCGCTCCATTGACGGAAATCCCGGACGGCGCCATATGCCCTGCCGGATCACCGATCAACGGCGTCCTTTCGGCAACACGGACATCTTTCCCGTCCGAAGCCCCGACCACCGACTTCAGATAGTCAACATCCTGCTTCAACTGGTAAATGCTCCTTATCAGCATCTCCTTTTCCGACGGAGAAAACGCATCATCGGACGATTCCGCCTTTATCGGAAGCATGGACGGACTGTCCTTGGGAATATATTTGGCGAGCGTCTTCGCATTTATTTCCCGCTTTTCGCTTCCGGGTCTCGACTGGACCGACTCTATGGCGGACACGGTCTCGGCCACATTCTTCAACTGCCTGATATTGCCCGGCCACCTGTAGCTTTTCAGCAAAGCCACCGCATCTTCCGTCAGCGACACTTTGGCCATATTGTATTTAAGGGCGAAATCGGATGCGAATTTTCTGAAAAGCAGATGTATGTCATCCTTCCTCTCGCGCAGGGCCGGCATCAGTATCGGAACGGCATTCAGCCTGTAATAGAGGTCCTCCCGGAATTTTCCGCGCGACACGGCATACTGCAGATTCACGTTGGTGGCGGCCACCACCCGGACATCGGTTTTCATGACCTTGGAAGACCCCACCCTGATGAATTCTCCGGACTGGAGCACGCGCAGCAGCTTGGCCTGCGACGGCAGAGGCAGTTCTCCCACCTCGTCCAGAAACAGGGTCCCACCGTCGGCCTCCTCGAAATATCCGCGCCTCATTTCGTTGGCTCCGGTAAACGCTCCTTTTTCATGGCCGAAAAGTTCCGAATCTATGGTACCCTCCGGAATGGCCCCGCAGTTTATGGCGAAATACTTCCCGGTCCGCCTCAGGCTGAACTGGTGTATTATCTTCGGGATATTTTCCTTGCCGACTCCGCTCTCGCCGCTTATGATGACCGTCAGATCGGTCGGAGCGACGGCCACGGCGATTTCAAGGGCCCTGTTCAACGCCGGGTCGTTGCCTATGATATCGAATTTGTTTTTCAGTATTTGTAATTCCTGTGTCGTCATATCCGACAAAGGTACTAAAACCCGCGGATTTCCACAAAACGAAGTTCACCCTGTTCTCCCCAACAAAATTTTTTGAAAATTCAAATGAGTTTCATGGGTGTTGTGCAAACTATTTATTATATTTGTCAAAAATATGCTTGAATTTTTCGGCAAAACAAACCATTAAATAATGAACACGATGAAAAAAAGTTTCAAAATCCTTTCTTCTGCTGTGTTGGGTATAGCTGCCGTAGCGTGCAGTTCGCCTGAAAAAATGGCAGAAATGGCGGAAAACGTAAATGTACAATGCGATCCTGCCGTACTTGAAGTCGTTGCAAACAAGATAGATGCGACGGTTTCCGTTACGTATCCTGCTGATTATTTCCATCCGAAAGCCATCCTCGAAGTCACTCCTGTCATCGTTTATGAAGGCGGCGAGGCCAAGATGGAGCCGTTCACATACCAGGGAGAGGATGTGAAAGACAACTACAAGGTAGTGCCTTCGGACGGTGCCACCGTAACTGAGAAAATCAGCTTCGACTATGTTCCGGGTATGGAAAAAAGCTACCTTGAACTCCGCGGAGTAGTCAAATACAAGAACAAGACAGTGGAAATGCCTACCAAGAAGGCTGCCGACGGTGCAAACACCACTTACATGCTGGTGGACAAGAAAGGCAAGGTAGACTACAAGGCAGACAACTATCAGGAAATCATCAAGCAGACTGCCGAAGGCCAGATTCTCTATACGATAAACAGCTCTGTAGTAAGAAACAGCCAGCTGTCATCCGAGTCCATCAAGAACTTCCAGGCTGCCATCGATGAAATCAACGCCAACGAGCGCAAGGAAATCGTCAGCACCGACATCGTAGCCTATGCTTCACCGGACGGCGGCGAGGAACTGAACACCAAACTTTCCGGCAAACGTTCCGAGACTGCGGAAAAGGCATTCGGCAAAGTGACCAAGAAGCATGAGGTGGATGCTCCGGTAAACGTAACGAGCGTAGGTCAGGACTGGGAAGGCTTCAAGGAGCTCGTTTCAGAGTCCGACATAGAGGACAAGGATCTTATCATCCGCGTTCTTTCCATGTACAGCGACCCGGCAGTGCGCGAGCAGGAAATCAAGAACATGTCTGCCGTGTACCAGTCACTCAAGAAAGAAATCCTGCCTGAACTCCGTCGTGCAAGATTCATTGCAAACGTGGAATTCACCAACTACTCGAATGAAGAACTCATAGCTCTTATCGACGAGAACATCGACATCCTCGACGAAGAGGCTCTGCTCCGCGCAGCATCCATAGTCAAGGACAACGCCGCCAAGGTGGAAATCTACAAGAAGGCCATAGAGAAGTACAACAGCGCACGCGCCCAGTACAACCTCGGAGTCGCATATATCTGCTCCAATGACCTAGCAAACGCCAAAGCAGCCCTCGCAAACGCAGAGAAGGATGCCGACTGGCAGAATGCTATGGGTGTAATCGCTCTCAGGGAAGGCGATACTGCCGCAGCAGCCAAGTATTTCGCAGCTGCCGGAAATGAAACTTCCAAGGAAAATGCAGCAGTACTTGACATCCTCGCCGGCAAATACACCGATGCCGCAAGCAAGCTCGCTTCTGCAGAAAACAGCAACAACAAGGTATTGGCCTACATCCTCACGGATCAGCTCGACAAGGCTTCCGAGGCTGCAACCTGCGACTGCGCAAAGACTTCCTACCTGAAGGCAGTCATTGCGGCCCGCCAGGGCAAGGCTGACGATGTGAAGAAATACATCGAGGCTGCAAGCAAGGACAGCGAACTCGCCGAGAGGGCTACCAAGGATATCGAATTCGCTCAGTACAAATAGTCTGACGCTCGGAATTCCAAATACAAAAACGGTCCTGAAAACTATTTTGGGACCGTTTTTTTGGACTTTTCCCCAACAGTTCAAAAAACACAGGGATGACTGGAAAGAAGTCACCCCGGCACACATAAGAAACAGAATGACATATGAGTAACATCACAAAAGAAGAGGCGCTTCTCTATCACTCGTCGGGAAAACCGGGAAAAATCGAAGTCGTCCCGACGAAACCGCACAGCACTCAGCGGGATTTGTCTCTGGCATACTCTCCAGGAGTCGCCGAGCCATGCCTTGAAATAGAAAAAAATCCGCATGACGCGTACAAATACACGGCAAAAGGCAATTTGGTAGCCGTCATATCAAACGGTACGGCAGTGCTCGGACTCGGGGATATCGGCGCCCTGAGCGGTAAACCGGTAATGGAGGGCAAGGGACTCCTTTTCAAGATATATGCGGGCATCGACGTGTTCGACATCGAAATCGATGAAAAGGATCCGGCAAAATTCGTAGAGACGGTAAAGGCCATTGCCCCGACCTTCGGAGGCATCAACCTCGAAGACATCAAGGCTCCGGAATGTTTCGAAATCGAGAGGAGGCTCAAGGAAGAGTTAGACATACCGGTCATGCACGATGACCAGCACGGCACCGCCATCATATCGAGTGCGGGACTTCTGAATGCCCTCGAAGTGGCAGGAAAGAAAATCGAAGACGTGAAAATCGTCGTGAACGGAGCAGGTGCGTCAGCCATATCCTGCACAAGCCTTTATGTCGCCCTCGGAGCGAAAAAGGAAAACATAATCATGCTCGACAGCAAGGGTGTCATCACCTCCGACAGGGCCAATCTCACCGAGCAGAAAAAGCTGTTTGCCACCGACAGACGGGACGTTCATACGCTGGCTGAAGCCATAAAAGGCGCGGATGTCTTTCTCGGACTGTCTCGAGGCAATGTCCTTACCCAGGATATGGTGCGCAGCATGGCTCCGTCCCCTATCGTCTTCGCCCTGGCCAACCCGGTACCGGAAATCAGCTACGAAGATGCCAAGGCGTCCCGTGACGACGTCCTGATTTCCACCGGGCGCTCAGACTACCCTAACCAGATAAACAACGTCATCGGCTTCCCGTACATTTTCCGCGGAGCTCTGGACACGAATGCTTCCGCCATAAACGAGGAAATGAAACTGGCTGCGGTACATGCCATCGCGGATCTGGCGAAAAAACCGGTGCCGGACATCGTAAACGAAGCCTACAAGGTGAACAACTTCACTTTCGGCCCGGACTATTTCATCCCGAAACCGGTGGATCCGAGGCTCATCACCGACGTATCCATCGCTGTCGCCAAGGCTGCCATGGCATCCGGAGTGGCAAGGAAGGAAATCACGGACTGGAACGCATACAAGGAGCACCTGAAAGAACTCATGGGCTTCGAATCGGAATTCATCAGGCAGCTTTATACTACGGCACGCACCGCTCCACAGAGAGTAGTATTCGCGGAAGGAAACCATCCGAACATGATCAAGGCAGCCGTAGAAGCGCGTGCAGAAGGCATATGCCATCCTATTCTGCTCGGAAACGACGAAAGGATAGGGAAAATAGCCAAGAAGCTGGAAATCAGCCTGGACGGTGTGGAAATCGTCAACCTCAGACATGACAACGAATCCGCCCGCAGGGAAAGATATGCAAAAATCCTGGCTGAAAAACGCGCGAGGGAAGGCGCTACCTACGATGAAGCATGCGACAAGATGTTCGAACCGAACTACTTCGGCATGATGATGGTCGAGACCGGAGACGCCGATGCCTTCATCACCGGCACATACACCAAATACAGCAACACCATCAAGGTAGCGAAAGAGGTCATCGGCATACGGCCGGGACTCAGCCATTTCGGTACGATGCACATAGTGAACTCGAAGAAGGGGACATATTTCCTCGCAGATACCCTCATCAACAGGCATCCGGACACGAAAGCGCTGATAGACATAGCCCTGCTTGCCGATCACACCGTAAAATTCTTCAATCACGAGCCTGTAATGGCGATGGTGTCGTATTCGAACTTCGGTGCGGACACCGTAGGCAGTCCAAAGACGGTGCACGAGGCTGTAGACTACATCCAGAGGGAACACCCGGACGTCCTGCTCGACGGCGAGATGCAGGTGAACTTCGCCCTCGACGACCAGCTCAGGGACCGGAAATTCCCGTTCAACAAGCTGAAAGGGAAGACGGTAAACACTCTGCTGTTCCCTAATCTGAGTTCCGCGAACTCCGCCTACAAACTCATCCAGGCCATGAGCGACGCAGAGATGATAGGCCCTATCCAGATGGGACTGAACAAACCGATACACTTTACCGATATCGAAAGTTCCGTCCGTGATATCGTGAACATCACGGCCGTGGCTGTCATCGACGCTATCGTCATGAAGAAGATAGAACACCAGGGCTGAGACTGTCATGACATGACAAAAAGAGAAGGCGGGCCGTACATGCGACCCGCCTTCTTTTTCGATTCCGTGACCGAACCGTCCTGTTCCGGCTACAGATTCGGATTAACTGTCTTCCAGTCAGCCACTGCAGGGATGATGCCGAGGGAAATAATCTCGTCACGCATCTTGCAGAGATGCTCGTAGGAAGCATCGAGAGCCGCCATTTCTTCAGCGGTGCCGTGTACATCCGAATAGTGTACTCCGTCGGCATCGATGACTGTCGGCATGGCCATCATAACGTTGTGATACTTCTCCGTATTCACATAGCAGCCTGCCGGCCAGGTAAACGGCTTCCCGCCCATGGCTGCAGCTATCATCTCTATGGACACGTATGCCGGGCTCTGGAATGAAGAACGGCCCCTGAGTTCGATTATCTTCTTTCCGCCCTGAATTACGTCCGTCTTGATTTCATCCCACCTAACGAGAGGAAGTTCATTGCCGAGAAGCTCGGTGAACGGCTTTCCGTCCACCTTGGCCCCGGAAGCGAATACGGCCATCTGCTCACCGTGTCCGCCATAGGTATGGCAGCCGGTTACCTTGCACTGCTGCACGCCGAACTGCTGTGCAAGAGCGCTCTGAAGCCTTGTGGAATCAAGCGCGGCAAGAGTAGTGAGCTGGGAAGGCTTGAGGCCGGAATGAAGGAGGGTAACAAGACCTGTCAGATCGGCCGGATTGAAGATAATGACAACATGCTTGACATCCGGACAATATGACTTGATGTCCTTTCCGAGCTGCTCCGCAATCTCGCAGTTGCCCTTGAGAAGATCCTCGCGGGTCATGCCCTGCTTGCGGGGAGCTCCGCCTGAAGATACCACGTATTTGGCTCCAGTCAGAGCTTTGCTGATGTCATCGGTATAGGTTATTTCTGCGCCATCGAATGCGCAGTGATACAGCTCTTCGGCCACGCCCTTCAATCCCTGGGCGAAAGGATCGTAAAGACAAACGTTCGGAGTAAGTTTCATCATCATGGCCGTCTGCGCCATGTTGGATCCGATCATGCCGGCTGCGCCGATAATGGTCAATTTATCATTAGTCAAGAAATCCATAATACATATAATTAAAAAGTCGTTTCTTCAAATCCGCATCAATTTTACAAAGATAGTAAATATTAGTCAAAGATTTTCAAAACCCGTTTCAGATAAATTATAAAAAAATCATTATATTTGCATGCTGATTTCGGATACCGGCACAGCCGGTCCGGGGTAAAAACAATAAACGGATAATAGTGGAACCTCCCAGTCCAATACTGAAAACTTCGAATACCGGGGCGGACGCGATGTCAGACGATCCGCTGTCGGACTGCATTTTCATGATACTCGATGATTCATCCTCTCCCAAAGACGGAGGCGGATGCCGTCATGTGTGCGCCTATTCGGTGCATACGGGTTTTATGTACATCGGGACGCCGGGAGAGACAGTTTCATGACAGACAGAAATACATTTTTACATAGAAATGGGACTATATTTAAGGAAAACCCTTGAAAACAAGGCCGAAATAGGAGTATGGCAGATAACGGAAACGGAAAAGGAGCTCATCGACATGAGTTCCGTGCCGAGCGATGAAATGGAGGAAATCTCGCTGATCAGGAACGAGAGCCTGCGCAAGCAGAAACTGGCCGTCCGTGCGCTCCTGA
>CALUQC010000154.1 GCA_944322805.1 uncultured Bacteroidales bacterium
TTTTCGTCCTTGATTTTGAATACATCCGGACTGAATCCGCTCGATTCGGCGGCTTTTGTGATGAGTTCATTGTCGTAGACGGGTATCCCGAGTTTTTTGCCGAGTTCTATTGCTACGAGCTTTCCTCCGCTGCCGAACTGGCGGCCCACGTTTATGATTATCTTGTCCATAAGCTATTTTACAATCACGCTTCGCCTCGGCATATCCGAATAAATTCGGCTCTGCTCTCGGCTTGCAGTTTATTTTATTTTACTTCCAAGGATGGACGGGTCGTCTCCGTCCTTGAGCATCTTCAGCTTTTTCATAAGTCCGATCAGCAGGATGGCGGTCAGGGTCGCCGCCAAAAAGTCAGAAATCGGGAACGAAATCCATATTCCCTTGGCGTCGAGGAACATTGGCAGAAAGTACAAAAGCGGAATGAGGAACAGGAGCTGGCGCGACATCGACAGGATGATGGACTTGTTTATCATTCCGAGACACTGGAAAAGGTTGGAAGTCACCATCTGGAAGCCTACGACAGGCAGCATGAGATTTATCAGGACGAGTCCCTTTGCCGCCAGCTCTATCAGTTCCGCATCAGACGTAAAGATGGACACGGCGGCATGCGGGATGCCTACAGATACCGCAAACCCTACCAAGGCTACCAAAGTGGCGAATTTTACCGTTTTTTTGTAGACCTCTATTACTCTCGAATACTTTCTTGCCCCGTAATTGTACCCTGCTATAGGCTGCATTCCCTGGTTGAGACCCATGTTGATCATGATGAAAAGGAACGATATCCTGTTTACGATACCGTATGCCCCGATGGCGAGGTCTCCGCTGTATGTTTTCAGCTGCTGGTTTATGAACAGGGTCACGAGGCAGGCCGCAGAGTTCATCAGGAACGGCGCAAGTCCGATGGAAAGCGAATCTTTCGCTATTCTCACGTCGACCTTGAAAATTCCCTTGCGGAAATGCAGCAGCCTGTCCTTGTTGCTGAAAAATCTGAGAATGACGATCAGTGCCGTGAGCTGGGCAATGACCGTGGCCAGGGCGGCGCCCCGGATTCCCATGCCGAGCCAGAAAATGAATATAGGGGCGAAAATCACGTTCAGCAGCACTGTCAGTATCGTCAGGTACATTGCCATCTTGGGGTTGCCGGAAGCCCTCAGGAGGCTGTTCAGTCCCAAGTACAGATGGGTGACCGCATTGCCGGCAAGGATGACCTGCATGTATTCGCGCGCATATACTATGGTATTCTCGCTCGCTCCGAAAAAGTAAAGGATGGGATCGAGGAACATGAGAGAGACCGCCATGAAGATCACTCCGACCAGTATGTTGAGGACTACGACATTGCCGAGGACCTTGTTCGCTATTTCATAGTTCCTCTGCCCGAGGAGTACGGACATTATCGTGCTGGCTCCCACTCCGACGAGAGTGCCGAAAGCTGCGGACAGATTCATCAGCGGGAAGGTGACGGCAAGTCCGGCTATGGCCAGAGGCCCTACTCCATGTCCAATGAATATACTGTCTATCATGTTGTACAGGGACGAAGCCGTCATCGCGACGATTGCCGGTCCTGCGTATTTCGACAGAAGTTTTCCGATTTTTTCCGTTCCGAGTTCCAATGGAATCGCGTTGCCTGCAGCCATCTATTCCTCCTCTTCTTGATCCGGGTTTTCCACAAGTTCTATTTCAAATACGAGCGGAGCATATTCCGGTATCGTGCTCCCGCTTCCGCTTGTTCCGTAGCCGAGGGACGACCAGAACATTCCAGTACATTTTTCGAAAGGCCTGCTCACTCTCCAGAGCGTACTTGCAAAGCCGGAAATTATGCTGTTCCCGCCGAGCTTTATCTCCGTGGAGTCGGAAGACATCGTGACTTCCACCGGAGCATAGTCCTTTGACGCGCTGTAGATATTGTGGTCTTTGGCTGTCCTCTCGTCCGTAGTGTCGAAAACCTGTCCGTTCAGCAGCTTGCCCGTGTAGTTGATGTAAATGGTGGTATCCTTGTGGAAGTCGGTTTCTTCGGATTCCGCCGTCCCGCTGCCGGGCTCGCTGTAGAAATAGAATCCGTCGAATACCGGCGTCTCACCTCCAAGGTGCTTCCCGGCATATTCGTCCATGCGGTCTTTCTGCCACTGCATCATGTCGTCGGTGATTTCGTTTATCTTCACCTCGTATATGAGAGGACTGTTGTCCGTGATTTCCGTCATGTATTCCTCTTCGGTGCCGTATCTGTAGTTCGTCTGGAGCCAGCCAGGAATCACTGCTTTCCTCGTGCTTCCTTCCGGCAGTCCCATAAGCATGTCCTCCACACCTTTGAAAATGGCGTTTTCCGCCACATACCAGACCCGCGGCCCGTAGTAATACGACTCATTGAATGTTCCTATTCTTTTGGCGACATCCGCGTCGGAGGTGCTTGATACGTTCTCTTCGAGATCCTTAACGGTATATGTCACTCTCGCATAGCATGGCAGCTGTACGGTCTTTTCGCCTGTCCCTGCCGTTGTCTCGAGTACGTAAACTCCCATCCCGACAGGCTCCGCATCAGGATGATGCGTTTTCAGCCATGCCTCCAGATACACCTTTTCATCTTCATTCGGTGCCGAATCCTCTTCTACCGCACAACTTGCACAGGCAATACATGCCGACAGAAATGCAAATGCAAAAAATCCGAATCTCATTTCCTACTTGTTATTGCGCTGCCTTCCGGCAGTCTTGTGACTTTTCCCAAAATAAAAACCGTGCAAACATACTGAAAAATTGCGAAAATTTCAGATGCTTTTCAAAACAGTTTTTCAATCGTTTGTCAGACTTTCCACCCATATCTGGTATATCAGGGCGGAATTTTTGTCTATGCTTCCGATGTTCAGGTCCCCGAAGCCGTATTTCCCGGAAAAGACGATGTAGCAGATTTCACCGCCCCTTACCCCTTCGAGCCCTTTGCGGAGCCCTTCCACAAGATGCGCCCCGTCGTCGAGCGTCAGCGTCTCTATCTGGTAGTCCGCCCCGCTGATTTCCCATCCGCTTTCAACGGCAACTTCTTCCCTGTTCGTAGCGAAAAGGCTGCCTGAAGAAGGTGTGCTGCCGCTGAACGTGTAACCGGCATAATAGAAGGATACCTGTCCTCCGGCTGCCAGTTCGTCCCCGCTGCCTTCCTGAAGCACGATTCTGTTCGATCCGGCATTGTGCACCACGCGCAGCGCGGTCCCGTCGGATACGAGGCTTTCTATGAAACTGTCGATTCTGTCTTCCTGGGATGAATAGGTGGTCTCAAGGCTCTGCGCCTTGCAGGAAGTCAGTATCAGGAGTGCTGCTGCGAGCATCTTCGCACATGTATTGAAAACTTTCATATCTGTTCCTTGAAAAATTTGCAGGTGCAGTCCCTGACGTATCCGGCGACCTCATCCATGCCAGGGCAGCTGCCGAGGTCCTTTCCCTTGACGAGGCGCCCTCCCGCAGCCTGCTCGTGACCGCCGCCGTTGAAATATTCCATTGCGCACCTGTTTGCGGATATTCCTTTTTTCGACCTGACCGATACCCTGAATCTGTCCGCTTCTTCCTTGAGCAGGATGCTCATGCGGACTTTCCTTATGCCGAGAGGCAGATTCACGAAGCCTTCCGTTTCCCCCTCTTTCATGTCGTAATTCTGCGCCGTCTGCCTGTCGATGATTATGATGGCCACGCCGCATGGAGTGATTTCCATCCTGTCTTTAAGAAGCATGCCCATCAGCCTGAAACGGTTTTCCCTGTAGTTCGAGTACAGGGCGCTGATGACGGCATCCCTGTCGACACCCGCGGCGAGAAGCCGGGATGCCATGGCGAATGTAGACGGATAGACGGAGTTGGCGAAATTGTTCGTGTCCGTAGTCATCCCTGCCAGCAGGGCTTTCGCGGTGGCTTCCGGCAGTTTCCCGGCATCCCCCCGGATATCCGGCGCCTCAAGCAGGAGATAATACAGGAGTTCGGAAGTGGAGGATATGTCTGTCTTCGAAACGACTATGTCGAACGCTTCCGTGTCGGGATGCAGGTGATGGTCCACGAGGATTTTCCTGCATCCGGCCTTGCCGAGAGCCTCCCCGAGATTTTCGGCCCTGCCGAACGAATTCATGTCCATACAGAATATAAGGTCGCTTCCCGCAATGGCTTCCGCCGTATCTTCCGGCGCCTCTTCATGGACGTGGATGCGGCCGTCCCCCTTCCCGGCGATGAATGCCACAGTGTCCGGATAACGGTCGTTCAGGACTATGGAGACATCTTTCCCGAGTGTTTCGAGATAATGCATCAATCCCACGGAACTGCCTATGGCATCTCCGTCCGGATGCATATGGGTCGCAATGGTTATTTTGCCGGCTTTGCCTGTCGTTTCCCATAACGAAGCAGCGAGGCCCGGGTCGATGACTGACATAAATCTCGATGTTATTTGTGGGCGCAAATTTACAAATTATATTGCATTTGATAAATCAAATTTTTAACTTTGTCCGGAATTTGAATATAATTAAATCGCTAAAATAATTATGAAAATCTTGAAAAAGGTATTGGTTTACCTCATCTTTCCGTTAGCCATCATCGGATTGGCCTACATGATTGTAGAGAGCGTTATGGAGCCTGTGCGCTTCAACAAGGAAAAGGAAGCACGCGAGCAGGTGGCTATCCAGAGACTGAAAGATATTCGTACGCTGCAGAATGCCTACAAGACCGAATGCGGCCGCTTTACTGCATCTTTCGATACGCTCAAGTCTTTCTATACGGATTCTTCCATGAAGGTCGTGATGCAGATCGGATCCAACGATGACTCTCTTGCAGTGGACAATACCGAGAAGCTCAGAAAACGTTATCCGCGCATCACTCCTCAGCAGATGCTCGAGCGTTACAGGAACGGTGAACACCTTGTATTCAGGATTGAGAACGAGATACCTGTAAGGGACACCCTTTTCAACGGCAGGTCCGACTTCAATCTCGACTCCCTCGCTTTCGTGCCGTTCTCGCAGGGCGATTCCATCAAGATGGCGGCCGTTGTAAAGACGGTTTCCGGAGTCAAGGTGCCGCTTTTCGAGGCAAGCCTGACCTACAAGTCTCTCCTGAAGGGAATGGACAATCAGTTGAGGATAAACCTCGATGCTTCCGAGAAGGAAATGAACGAGAAGAAATACGGTACTGCCGATTTCTCCGGATTGAGGGTCGGAAGCATTACTGCGCCTAACAACAATGCAGGTAACTGGGAATAGGAAATACCGGAACATATCCGTGCAGGTGTCCCTGTCCGGATATGTTTCCAAAATCGAATCGAACGGTGTCAGCGTGTCTTCCGGGTGGATGGGCGCTGACCGTTTTTTTACCGACCCGGATTTCCGGTGCCGTTATGATGACGTGAAAATATCGGTCTTTACCCCGAAATTCACGCTCGTTCCGGAACATTTTTTCGATCCGCTTGCTGCCAGGTCGCTTTTGTCGGAAGTGGCATCCATAGATGAGACGGACAGCATTTCCTGTGAGCCGGTGCCGTCAGTGAAAGCGGTCCTCGTGTATTCGAATGCCATAGGGGAGACTCTGTCTAAGGCGGCGGCCGAGACCGTGCTGAGGACGGACGGAAACAAGGCAAAGGTACTGCCGGAGATATGGTATATGCTTGCTTCTCTCGATTCGATAGCGGAGTACAACAAGGTGGTGGCCTCTTTTGCCGACGGTTATCTGTACATGGTCGTAGCCCAGGGCAGAAGCCTTCTTCTGTGCAATTCCTATTGCGTTCCCGACTTCGTTACGGCCGAGTATTTTATCTTTCTGGCCATGAAAAGGCTGCAACTGAATCTCGAAATGACTTCGATTTATTTCAGGACGCCGATAGGAGCCGAGGAGGAGATGTCCCTATACCGCTATTTCAGGACTGTCGATTATCTGTAACGGGAAAGCATGCGTATTATAGGAGGAAAATTCAGGGGCAAGACCATACTTCCGCCCCGCGGCTACCAGGCCCGTCCTACTACTGATTTTGCAAAGGAGGGGCTGTTCAATATCCTTGACAATGAATACGAATTCGACGGGCTCTCAGTGCTGGACCTGTTCGGAGGAACAGGCTCGATTTCCTTTGAATTCGCTTCCCGGGGGGCTTCCGACGTGATATGTGTGGAAATGAACCCTGCCAATGCGGCATTCATAAAGTCCCAGGCCGCCAAGCTCGGAGCCGGCGCGGTCACTGTCGTCCGCCACAATGTTTTCGATTTCCTGAAAATTTGCGACAAGCGTTTCGACATTGTCTTTGCAGATCCTCCTTATGCGACGGCAGGGGTGGAAACCATCCCCGACCAGGTGTTCGCGGCGGATATTGTTGTCCCGGACGGATATTTCATTCTCGAGCATTCGGGGGAGCACTCATTTGCGGAGCATCCTGATTTCGTGAAGGAACGCAGATACGGAAACGTCCATTTTTCATTTTTCATAAAGAAGGTTTTCTAAACGTATATGAAAAGGATTCTGATATTTTTGACAGTCGCTTTTGCCGGCTGCACGGTAATGCAGGCTCAGACCGCATACAGCCTGTTCTGGAAAAAAGACGGGGTGCAGGTGCCGGAAATAGTTTCCGGGAAAGGGGATCTGTATCAGGAAGTCGGACATCATGGTCCTGCGGTGGAAAATTCGCATTTCGCGCTCCGGATTTATTTCAATGACAGCGGGGCTGTCGACGTGTATTCGAAGACGGGCAGGGGAATGGAGCTGGACCGTTACAAATGGTACCCGACCACGGAGCAGCAGGAGAATGAAGGTGCTGGGTGCGACGAATACATGGTGGGCAAGACCGTCGGCCTGGGCGGCATCGCATTGTGGGACGGCAAGTCGGAGGTAAAGCTCAAGGCTACTGAAGGCCGGACCGCAAGGGTAGGCAGGACGAAAAAGGGCTCGTATGCGGAAATGATAGCGTACGGAGTCCTCTATCAGGGCGATACAGTGGATATTTCCATAAGGGTGGATATGACCGGGCGCAGCAGGGATGCTGTCATTACCGCTACTGAACTTTCCGGCAAACCGGTGCAGTTCCTTACCGGTGTGAACTACCATCCTGGCGAGACTGTAAAATGCGGGGACGGCTTCATGTTTTCCTGGGGAGTCCATCCGGCCGATGTCTCGGCAACTCCGGGAACAATCGGAGCCGGAATGTTCTACAAGCCTTCTGACTTCGGCCCTATGGAAGTGACCGGAGACATGGTGCGGATCATTTCCAAGCCGGCATCTTCCATTTCTACTACGGTAGTGGCAGCCTCTACGAAAGAGGCGGAACTCAATACCCTGAGAAGATTCGAGTCATACATGACGGGACATTGAGCCATGCGTCAGAAAGTTGAAAAAACGAATGCTGCCAGACTTCTCGACAAGGCCGGTATCCGGTACGGGCTTGTCCCCTATGTCGTGGATGAGGCCAACCTTGCCGCTTCCCATATTGCGGAGCAGCTGGGAGAGCCGGTCGAACAGGTTTTCAAGACCCTCGTTTTGTCCGGCGACCGCACCGGCTGTTTCGTGTGCGTGGTGCCCGGGAACTCCGAAGTCGATCTGAAAGCGGCTGCCAAAGTGTCCGGAAACAAGAAGTGCGATCTCATACCGATGAAGGATCTTCTCGGCGTTACCGGATATATCCGCGGGGGCTGTTCTCCAGTGGGCATGAAAAAGCATTTTCCGACCTATTTCCACAGTACGGCTGCGGATTTCGATTATATTTATGTCAGTGCCGGAGTCCGCGGGTTGCAGTTCAGGATAAGTCCGGCAGACCTTATATCTTATACCGGAGCCGTCGTCGCCGACATTGCCGTGCAGGCATAGGGTGCGGCTTTCCGGCAAAACTCCGCCAATTGGTGCCTTATCCGGCAAAAATGCCTGTTCGGGCGTGGATTTTGTACGAAAAATCCGATTTTGTTTATTCAAAACGGCTATGAATTTTTTCAGGCATATTCTCGTCGTTGCATTACCCATAGCGGCACTGCCTTGTGCGCATGCCATTTCCATAGACGAGTGTTACCGGATGGTGAGGGAGAACTATCCGCTTATCAAGCAGTACGAACTTACGGAAGCCACTTCCAGATATTCTTTCGAAAATGCGGCCATGGGATATGCTCCGCGTATTTCCTTGTCGGGCCAGGCCGTGTACCAGAGTGACGTGGTCGAATTTCCGGCGGCTTTCAACGATCTGATGAAAATCGTCGGAATAGACATGGCCGGAATGTCCCGCGACCAGTACAAGGTGCAGATAGATATCAGCCAGACCATCTGGGACGGAGGCTATTCCAAGGCTCAGAGAGAGGCTGCAAAAGCCCAGAGGGAAGTATCCGCGCTGACTCTCGACAAGGATATGGATGCACTGAAAAGCCGCGTGAACCAGATGTATTTCGGCATTCTGATGCTGGAGACCAATCTCGGGACCAATGTCCGCATGGACACTCTGCTGACTGCCAATATGGCTGCGGTGGAGTCTGCCGTGAAGAACGGTACGGCCCTGCAGAGCGACATGGACAATATCAGGGTGGAAATCCTGACATTGCGTCAGCACAGAAAGCAGATTGAGAGTTCCATACGCGCATACAAGGACATGCTTGCCCTGATGATAGGCAGAAAGATTGAGGACGGGGAAGTTTTCGAGACCCCCGTGATGCAGATAGTGGACACGAGCAGCAACCGTCGCACCGAACTGCTTCTGTTCGACGCCCGTCTGAAGGAAATGGACACGAAAAAAAGGATGCTGGATGTCGCCGTCATGCCGAAATTCGCTTTTTTCGCACAGGGATGGTACGGAAAGCCGGGCCTGAACATTTTCGACGACATGGCTTACGGCAAAATGTCCTGGAACGGAGTGCTCGGCATCACTTTCAAATGGGATATTTCAGGATTCTATACCCGGAAGAACGATTTGAGGACGATAGAGGCTGGGAAACGCTCCATAGAGCTTCAAAGAGATGTGTTCAAGTGGAATACCGATATCCAGAATGTCCAGATACAGAAAGAGATAGACCGCATGTACGACATGCAGGCATCGGATGACGAAATCGTACGCCTGAGAGAATCCGTGCGGAAGGCTTCAGAATCGAAGTACCGGAACGGGGTGATAACTGTCAACGAGCTGCTGCGGGACATTATCAGCGAGAACGATGCCGTGACGGAGCGGTCAAGACATCATCTGGAACTGCTGAAAAATATTTACGACTTGAAAATTCTTTACAATCAATAACAAGCGGACATGAAAAAGACATACGTATCGATATCGCTCGCGGCCCTTCTCGTGGTGTCCTGCAATGCGAACAAAAGCTCTTATGACGCGGAGGGATATTTCGAATCTACGGAAGTGACCGTGTCTTCGGAAGCCAATGGCAGGATACTGTCTTTCGACATAGAAGAGGGAATGCAGGTGGAAGCCGGAGCGGAACTCGGGTGCATAGATACGGTGCAGCTGTATCTTTCGATGATGCAGCTCCGGAAGAATGCGGAGTCCGTCCTGGAAAACCGTCCTGACATAGAAAGACAGACCAGTGCGCTGAAAGAACAGCTTAAATCGGTCAGAAAGGAAAAGGCCCGCGTGGAAAGCCTCCTTGCCGACGGAGCCGCCACGCAGAAACAGCTTGACGACATAGAGGCGCAGGAGGCCGTTCTGGAAAATCAGATAGAGGCTCAGGTGACGGCTCTCGGCAATTCCGTCTCGAGTCTGGATGCCCAGAGTTCCGGCATCGGGATGCAGATAGCCCGGATCGAGGACCAGCTGCGGAAATGCCGTATCAAATCGCCTGTGGCAGGTACCGTGCTGACGAAATATTCCGAGGCCGGGGAGTTCGCATCGGTCGGCAGGCCGCTTTTCAAGGTCGCCGATCTGAAAAAAGTTTATCTGAGAGTCTATGTTACGTCTGCGCAGCTTTCCGGGATAAGTCTCGGACAGCAGGTAAAGGTATATTCGGACTATGGCAAGGGTTACTCGAAGGAATATCCGGGTACCGTTACCTGGATTTCCGACAGCAGCGAGTTCACTCCCAAGAATATCCAGACCGATGACGAAAGGAAGAATCTTGTATATGCCGTCAAGGTCTCGGTGGAGAATGACGGACTGATAAAGCTCGGAATGTACGGAGGTGTAGTGTTCTAATCTTGCGGCCGTGGATTCCATCACCATTCATAATCTGAAAAAAAGTTTCGGGAAAAACCTTCCTCCCGCTGTGGATCTGGAGGGTGACTTTACCATACCGAAAGGGGAACTATTCGGCATCATCGGTCCAGACGGAGCCGGCAAGACCACTCTTTTCAGGATACTTGCCACCCTTCTGCGTCCGGATGAAGGTACGGTTACGGTGGAAGGCATGGACATTGTCCGGGACTACCGGACTATCCGCACGGTCTTAGGCTATATGCCGGGAAAATTTTCCCTTTATTCCGATCTTTCCGTCCGGGAAAACCTGGAGTTTTTCGCTTCCGTCTTCGGCAAGGATGTGAAGGAGAATGCGGGACTGATTGAAAACATATACTGCCGGCTGAGACCTTTTGAAAAGCGCAAGGCAGGCAACCTGTCGGGAGGGATGAAGCAGAAGCTCGCCCTGTGCTGCTCCCTGATACATTCCCCGTCCGTGCTGCTTTTGGACGAACCGACTACAGGCGTGGATCCATCCTCCCGGCGGGAACTGTGGGAGAATCTTGCCGAACTGCGGGACAAGGGGATGACCATAATAGTCTCCACCGCATATATGGACGAGGCGGACAGATGCGGCAAGGTGGCTATGATGAAGTCCGGAAAATTCCTTCTGGCAGCTTCGCCGTCGGACATCGTTTCCGGTTTCGGCAAAAGGCTTGCTTCCGTACGTTCGGATGACATGTTCAGGCTGCTGCATGATCTGAGGTCCATGGAGGGTGTCGGGAAATGCTATACGTTCGGGGACACCCACCATATAATATTGAAGGACGGCACGGATATGACCGAGGAGCTTGTCGGAGAGCAGCTTGTTTCGGTATATGGACATACCGGGGTGCAGGTCCGCAGGATCAGGGCATCCTTGGAAGACTGTTACATGAATTTGGGGGAGGAGTGATGGAAAAGTCTGGATACGTGATAGAAGTCGAGCATCTGACCAAGCGGTTCGGAAACTTTACGGCAGTGGATGACATATCCTTCGATGTCCGCAGGGGCGAAATTTTCGGATTCCTCGGAGCCAACGGGGCGGGCAAGACCACTGCAATGAGGATGCTTACGGGGCTGAGCTTCCCCACCTCGGGGAAAGGGCGTGTCGCAGGTTTCGACATATGGACGCAGTCGGAGCTGATAAAGAAACACATAGGATACATGAGCCAGAAATTTGCCCTTTACGGTGACCTGACGGTCAATGACAACATGGAGCTTTTCGCCGGTATCTACGGTGTTCCGAAAGCGGAAGCAAGGTCCCGTATCGACCTTCTGTTAGACAGGCTCTCGCTGATGCCGGAGAAGAATTCTCCCGTAAAGGATCTGCCGCAGGGCTGGAAACAGAAACTGGCTTTCTCGGTAGCCATCATCCACAGGCCGGAGATAGTGTTTTTGGACGAGCCTACCGGAGGCGTGGACCCAGCGGCGCGCCGGCAGTTCTGGGAACTGATTTATGAGGCGGTGGACGAGGGTATTACAGCATTCGTTACAACCCATTACATGGACGAGGCCGAGTATTGCAACAGGATTTCCATGATGGTGGACGGCCGCATCGATGCTTTGGACAGTCCGCATGCGTTGAAAGAGAAATACGGGGCGTCTTCCGTAGCGGAGGTGTTCGATATCCTGGCCCGCGGAGCCGAAAGGTCGGAGTGAACGGTTATGAAAGAGTTTTTTGCATTCGTCAGAAAGGAATTCCTGCACATATTCAGAGACAGGAAGACGCTGCTGGTGCTCGTGGGCCTGCCTACGGTGCTCATCGTGCTGTTCGGATTCGCCATTTCGACGGAAATCAGGAATGTCAACATAGGGCTGCTGTCCCTGGATGACGATATTTCGGTGCTCCGCCTGATGGACAAACTCGACAGGAGCGAATATTTTACCTATGTCGGAAGGTTCGATTCCGAAAATGCCGTGAATGAAGCGATGCGCAGGGGTGAAATAGATGCGGCCTTGGTTTTTCCCGCCGGGTTTGTCCCGGCAATGTACGGTCCCGAAGGGGCCGAGGTGTCCGTACTGGTCGACGCGACCAACCCGAACAATGCCTCGATGGAGGTAATGTACCTTTCCCAGATAATTTACGGGTATTTTGGAGAGGACATGCAGGCTGCAGCGATGTCTGCCGGCCATTCTGGAGGCGGCGGGCGCATAACTCCGAATCTGAGGATGCTGTACAATCCGCAGTTGAAGAGTTCATATAATTTCGTGCCCGGAATCATGGGGCTGATACTGCTGCTTATCTGCGCGCTGATGACTTCCGTGTCCATCGTGAGGGAAAAGGAAACCGGCAGCATGGAAGTGCTGCTCGTGTCTCCGATAAAGCCGATAAATATCGTCCTGGCCAAGATGATACCGTATTTCGTCATTTCATGCGCGATTTTGGTAAACATACTTCTGCTGACGATTTTCGTGTTGAAGGTGCCTGTGGAAGGCAGTTTTTTCTGGATGATACTGATATCGCTGATATACATCATCCTGTCTTTGGGCATAGGCATGTTCGTCTCCTCGATAGTCAGGACGCAGATTACCGCGACACTGTTATGCGGCATGATATTCCTGGTGCCTGTAATGATGTTCAGCGGGATGCTTTACCCCATCGAAAGCATGCCTGTGGCCCTGCAGTGGTTTGCACAGGTGATTCCCGCCAAATGGTTCATAGAAGCCATAAGGAAAATAATGATAGAAGGCGTGCCCGTGAGGTACGTGACGACCGAAATCCTGATAATGGTAGGGCTGGCAGTCCTGTTTTTCACGGCTGCCGTGGTCAAGTTCAAGGACAGGTTAGACTGATGCCGGACATGGAAGTGGATATATCGGGACTTTAAGACGAAGCGGATTATGGGAGCATTCAAATTTTTGTTCGTCAAGGAAATAAAGCAGTTTTTCGGCAATCCTTTCATGCCGGTGGTGCTGATTCTGCTGCCGCTGCTGCTGATGTTGGTGGTGCCGCTTGCGGCCAATATGGAAATCCGCGATGTCCGGGTGGCCATAGTCGACAGGGACTGCTCAGACATGTCGGAGCAGCTTGTAGCCAAGATCTCCGAATCGGGATATTTCATACTTTCGTCGCATGAGGATACTTATGCCGGGGCAATGGACGAGCTCGGCAAGGGCAACGCCGATATTATAATGGAGATTCCGGCGGGCATGGAAAGGTCGGTGGTCAGAGGGGAGCCTGTGGAAATCTACATTGCGGCGAATGCCGTCAACAGCACCAAAGGGTCCATCGGCGGAGGCTATCTGTCGTCCATCGTATCCGATTTCTCGGAAACTCTGGCCGGGACCCCGGTTGCGGCCGGCGCCCCTCTTACAGTCGTCCCTCAGTTCAGGTACAACCCGAATCTGGAGTACAAACTGTTCATGGTCCCTGCCCTGATGATTGTGGTCATTGTCCTGGTGGGCGGCTTCTTTCCCACGATAAGCATTGTGACGGAGAAGGAAAAGGGGACAATCGAGCAGATCAACGTGTCTCCTGTCCGGAAACGCGACTTCATTTTCTCCAAGGTGATATTCTACGGAATCCTCGGGATTTTCGCATTTACTGTAGCTTTCCTGATAGCTCATTTCGTCTATGGACTGGCCTCAAACGGAGGACTGCTCGAAATCTATGTGAGCGCTATGATTTTCCTTGTGTTCATGGCAGGTTTCGGCCTGGTCATATCTAACTATTCGGACACATTGCTCCAGTCGGTCTTCATGATGTTCTTTTTCGTGCTGGTATTCATGCTCATGAGCGGGATTTTTACTCCGGTCAGCTCGATGGAGACATGGTCACAGTACGTCACATATTGCCTCCCGACACGTTATTTCGTGAACATCCTGCGCGCCGTCTGCCTGAAAGGGAGTTCCTTTGCGGACCTCAGCTTCGATTTCGTGATGCTGTCCGCCTTTGCCGTGGCCATAAACGCCGTAGCCGTCATCACCTATAAGAAACAGTCCTGAAAATGTCGCGGTGTCCGCGCTACCGCAGGTCTTGCAGGCAGTCGTCGAGGTCGCGGATTATGGCTTCCTTGTCCATGTCCTGCCCTATGAAGACTATTTTCTGCATCCTGTCGCCGTATTCGTCGTCCCAGTCCTGCATGAATCCGGGATCGGACTGCCTGAGCTGCTCCAGATCTTTTTCGGGAGCTGTGGCATACCATTGCCCTGCCTGCTTGAGGGTTTTCTGTGAGCCGGCCTGTTCGAACAGGTACGACATGTCCGGCTCGTCGCCGAAATAGCAGATTCCCTTGGCCCTGATGACTGACTTGGGCCACTTTTTCCCTACGAAATAGTCGAACTTGTTTATGTCGAATGCCGGGCGCCTGTAATAGACGAACGTGGATATGCCGTATTCCTCCGCTTCTTCCGAAGGGGTGCTTTCTATACCCCTTATCCAGCCGGCCGACAGGGACGCCTTGTCGAAATCGAACATGCCTGTATTCAGTATCTTGTCCAATTCCACGCCTGCATAGTCGCATTCCATGATTTCAGCAGAAGGCTGCAGGGTGCTGATGATTTTTCTGATTTTCCCGAGTTCTTCCGGCGAGACCTCCGAGGCTTTGTTCAGGATGATGACATTGCAGAACTCGATCTGCTGGATAATCAGGTTTTCTATGTCGTCTTCGTCTATGTCCTTGCGCCCGAGCGAATCTCCGCATCCGAATTCGTCGCGCATCCTCAGGGCATCCACGACCGTAGCGATGCAGTCGAGGCGGCAGATTCCGTATTTGACGTAAGCTCCCCCGAAAGACGGTATGCTGCATATGGTCCGGGCTATCGGCTCCGGCTCGCATATGCCGCTGGCTTCGATTACGATATAGTCGAAACGCTGCATTTTCAGCAGTTCGAAAATCTGCTCTATCAGGTCGGCTTTCAGGGTGCAGCAGATACAGCCGTTCTGGAGTGCTACCAGGCTTTCGTCCTGGCGGGCCACGACACCGTCTTTCTGTATCAGGTCGGCGTCTATGTTCACCTCACCCAAGTCATTGACTATTACGGCAAAGCGTATTCCTTTCCTGTTTGACAGGATTTTGTTTACAAGCGTGGTCTTGCCGCTGCCGAGGTATCCGGTCAGCAGCAGGACGGGAATTTCCCTGTTGTTCATGTCAGATGTTGTTTTGCGTGGCAAAAATACAAAAAAAAACGTAATCCTGCGGTGAATCCCCATGTCTGGCTCAGGCCGTGCCCATAGGGTCGGAGAAGGATACCATGTCTTCCAGATCCACCTGTTCCGGGTAGAGAATAATGAAGTTGGATATTGTCGCATTCCTTACGAGGCACTGTGGGATTTTTTCCAGGGCCGGATCATAGGATACGGAGCCGCCTCTTGCGCTGACCACTACGAGGACATTTTCCGGATCCATTGTCCGGGACATTTCATCCTGCAGGGACAGCCTTTCGCGGGATTCGAATTTCGAGACATTTTCGGTCCCGCAATGACGGCAGGCGACGTGCAGATGCTCCGAAGTGTCCTTTTCCGAAATGAACAGCACCTTGCAGCCGAACTGCGCCGACATTCTGCATATGTGCGTGATCCATTTCTTGAATCCCGCCTCATATTCCGCACGCGGAGGCACTATTACCACCATGTTGCTTACGGTATTCACTGGCATTACGAAACGCGCTACCAGCACTTCGAGGTAGGTGCGCCTGAGAAGATTGTTCGTAAGATTGCCGAAAAAGGAATCCAGGAAACCGGATTTCTGATGCAGTCCGATGACTACTTCCGTAGCCGAATATTCCTTGATGGTATGCACAATGCCGGAAGCTATGTTCATGTCGTAACGGCTTACCATGCTGACATTCACATCGGCCGCGGTGGCTATTTTCGCGGCTTTTTCTATGCCGCGCCTACCGATTTCCGCGCTCGTCGACGAGGATGAGGCGTCGCTTATCACGTTCAGGGCCACGAAATCGCCGCCGCCCCGGGGATTCCTGATGACAAGGGCCAGGTTTACGAGATTCTCGATATTGTCCGGATTCGCTACCGGGATGAGTATCCTTTCCTTTGTCCCTCCGGCCGGCTCGGTATCGGCAGGCTGCTCTACTGCGAGTTTCCGGCCGAAAAAATCCGTTGCCAGAGAACTTATGACGCAGGTAAACAGTATCATGACCACGGTGCCGTTCAGCACGTCGTCGTTCAGCAGACGTTCCCCGTTTTCCATTATGATTTCATGCCCTACCAGCACTGCCGCGAGGGTGGCCGCAGCCTGGGCATTGCTGAGTCCGAACATCATTCCGCGCTCGCTACGCGACATCCTGAAAATCTTCTGGGTGAAAAATGCTGCCAGCCATTTGCTCAAGGTGGCCACTACCGTCATCACCACAGCCACTTTAAGGGCAGAGCCTCCGGCAAAAAGCGTCCGGACATCTATAATCATTCCGACACCTATCAGGAAATACGGAATGAACAGGGCATTCCCCACAAATTCGAGCCTGTTCATAAGAGGCGACACCCTCGGCACGAGCGGATTGAGCACTATCCCGACCAGGAACGCCCCGAGGATTCCTTCCATGCCGGCCAGCGACATCAGCCCTCCTCCGAGGAAAACCATGGCAAGGATGAACACGAACTGCATGACGGGATCGTCGTACTTCCTGAGGAACCATTTCCCGACAAGGGGGAAGACGAAAATGATGACAAGGCACAGCAGCACGACTTTCAGGCATAGCATCAGCCAGTAGAATCCGTCCGATGTCCCCTGATACATGCCGCTGATGACCGCAAGGATGACTAATGCCAGGGTGACGGTAATGACAGTGCCGCCTATCGTGATGTTTACGCTGCGCTGCCTGGCAAGCCCGTATCTGCTGACAATGGGATATGCCACCAGCGTGTGCGAGGCATACATGCTGGCCAGCAGCACTGACGATACTACGGGAAAGTCGAGTATGGAGACGCTGGTCCAGATGCCCAGAATCATCGGTATGGCAAAGGTGAAAATCCCGAATACCAGCCCTTTGACCTTGTTTTTGCGGAAATCTTCCAGGTCCATTTCAAGACCGGCAAGGAACATTATGTAGAAAAGTCCTACTTTTCCGAAAAGTTCGAAGCTGCTGTCTCTTTCGAGGATATTGAAGCCGAATTCTCCGATTGCCACTCCGGCCAGGATCATTCCGATGATGTGCGGTATCCTCAGCTTCCCGAGAAGAATGGGCGCAAAAAGGATGATTACCAATACAATGAGGAATATCCACGTGGGATCGGTGACAGGCAGGGAAAAACTACTTAGAAAGTTCATCTGAAATACTTTTGTGTCCGGGTAGCCGCCTTTTTGCGAGGGACCCCGTATTCGGGTCCCTGTAATTCAGTGCTTGACAATAATAAATTCGGGTTGTTGAGATACCAAGATTCGAACTTGGACAGACAGAACCAAAATCTGTAGTGCTACCATTACACCATATCTCAATTCCGGCGCAAATATAGCTTATATTTTGTTTTTCTGCAAATTGTTTCAGGGGAGGCAAAAACGGTTGAGGGGGACCCGATTCACTTTCGGATCCCCCTCTTTGTGCTCCCTCAGGGGCTCGAACCCTGGACCCCAACATTAAGAGTGTCGTGCTCTACCAACTCGGGAGTTTGACACTTTGAGGAAATAGAAAAAATTGCAAATAGTTGAGATACTTTCTGATGAAAGTCTTTTTTTTTGTCAAATTTAATTTCTATATTTGTAATATATTGTGATATATTATAAAGGAAGATCGGCCATGATACTTAAAGCCTGCAAGTCCAAGAACTATACGTTTTAT
>CALUQC010000155.1 GCA_944322805.1 uncultured Bacteroidales bacterium
TTCCCTGTCCCGAAAAATTCCACCCCGACTATTGCATATCCGGAATAAAGCTACTCGGCCTTGCCGTCAGAGCCAAGTACATTGATGATCTTGTGCTCGTACAGCTTCTTCATCTCGTCACGGGCAGGACCCAGATATTTGCGAGGGTCGAACTCGGCCGGTTTCTCCGCGAACACCTTGCGGATGGCGGCAGTCATGGCCAGACGGGAATCGGAGTCGATGTTGATCTTGCATACGGCCGATTTGGCAGCCTTGCGGAGTTCCTCCTCCGGAATACCTATGGCAGCCTCGAGATTTCCGCCGTACTTGTTGATCATGTCCACATACTCCTGAGGTACCGAAGACGAGCCGTGAAGCACGATAGGGAATCCAGGAAGCTCTTTCATCACACCGTCGAGAACGTCGAACGCAAGAGGAGGAGGCACGAGACGGCCTGTCTTAGGATCGAGAGTGCACTGCTCCGGTTTGAACTTGTATGCGCCGTGTGATGTTCCGATGGAAATGGCGAGGGAATCGCAGCCGGTCTTCGTAGTGAAATCCACCACTTCTTCCGGTCTTGTATAGGTATGATGTTCAGCCTGTACTTCATCCTCCACACCGGCAAGGACACCGAGTTCGCCCTCGACGGTCACGTCGAACTGATGAGCGTATTCCACTACCTTCTTGGTAAGGGCCACGTTCTCATCATAAGGAAGGTGAGACCCGTCGATCATCACTGACGAGAATCCCATGTCCACGCAACTCTTGCAAAGCTCGTAAGAGTCGCCATGGTCAAGGTGAAGCACTATCTGAGGATGTTCCCAGCCGAGTTCCTTGGCATATTCCACGGCACCCTCGGCCATATAGCGGAGAAGCGTCTGGTTGGCATAGTTACGCGCCCCCTTGGATACCTGGAGTATCACCGGAGACTTTGTGGCAGCCGCAGCCTGGATGATGGCCTGGAGCTGCTCCATGTTGTTGAAATTGAATGCAGGGATAGCATACCCCCCGTTGATGGCCTTGGCGAACATTTCTTTAGTGTTCACAAGGCCCAATGTTTTGTAAGATACCATAACCTTAATATAAATTAGAGTATAATTTTTCCCAAATCCCCGCAAAAATAAGAAACTGTTTTGACTTTTCACAATTTTTATCGCGATACGGAGACCGGAGAAAATCAAAATTATTCTACCTTTGCAGCGGCAGCCGCGGCATAAGGCGTTATTTCTCTGCCGCAGGCAATAATTTTACAAACATGCAGAACAAGGTCATAATATTTTCGGCGCCGTCCGGATCAGGCAAAAGTACGATAGTGAATCATATTCTCGGGATGTTCCCGGAGCTTGAATTCTCGGTTTCAGCCACTTCGCGTCCTCCGAGGGGACAGGAGACGGACGGCCGCGAGTACTATTTCTTTTCCGCGGACGAATTCCGGAAGATGATATCCGAAGACAAATTCGTGGAATACGAGGAAGTATATCCGGGCTCTTTCTACGGTACATTGAAATCCGAGCTGGAGCGGATATGGAGCAAAGGACATGTCATCATATTCGATGTCGACGTCAAGGGAGGGGTGAATCTCAAAAGGGTTTTCGGTCCGCAGGCCCTCTCCGTATTCATCAGGACGACATCGACGGAAGAACTCAGGCGCCGGCTCGTCGGAAGGGGTACGGACACCCCGGAAGCCATCGAAAGAAGAGTGGCCAAGGCAGCTGAGGAAATGACTTACGCACCCCGTTTCGACCATATTTTAGTCAACGACGACCTCGGCAAGGCATTTGCGGAAGCCGAAAAGATCGTAGGGGATTTCATTGCGGCAAAATAGCCGGATTTACCGGAGCGGCCGCAGATTTTGTCACGGAAAATGAAAATAGCAGTCTATACGGGAACGTTCAATCCCCTGCATATCGGGCATTTGGCCATAATGAAGCACCTGACGCGGGACTACGGTTTCGATTCGGTATATCTGATAGTGTCTCCGCAAAGCCCTTTCAAGGAATACATGACGGTCGAAAGCGGCATGGAACGTTTTCTCGCGGCAAAAGAAGCCGTGGCGCGTCATCCGGAACTGAAAGTCAAGGCGGATGACATAGAGCTGCACCTCCCTGCCCCGCAATACACCATAAGGACATTGGATGCCCTTAAAACGCGTGAGCCGGAGAATGATTTCACCTTAGTCATCGGAGCCGACAACCTGAAGGATATCGACAAATGGAAAGACTGCGGCCGGATACTGTCCGAATACGGGGTAATCGTCTATCCGAGAAAAGGTTACGACATGACTGCGATAAGGGAAAGGCTGCTGGCTGAAAGAGGCGGGTGCCGGGCCGTTCCCGGCAATGGCGGGGGCTGCATGATAAGGCTGATGGAGGACGCCCCGCTCGTGGATATTTCGTCCACAGAGATACGGGAAGGCATGAAGGCAGGACGTGACATGTCAAGGTATTTGTTATGATGAACATAGAAACCGAACGCAAATTTTTAGTAAAGGACGCTTCCTACAAGGCAGAGGCAACGGAAAGCCACAGGCTGACGCAGGGCTACATCTGCAAGGACAGCGGTAGGACCGTGCGGGTCAGGCTGTGGGATGACAGGGCCGTGCTGACCATCAAGGGACCGGGGAGCGCAAGCGGGATGAGCCGTTATGAATGGGAAAAGGAAATCTCTGCCGAAGATGCCCGCGACCTGTTCCTGCTGTGCCGCGACGGTATCATAGACAAGACCCGCCATATCGTCCCCGCAGACGGGAAAATATTCGAAGTGGATGAATTCCATGGAGAAAACGCCGGCTTGGTTATGGCCGAAATCGAACTCGCGTCCGAAGACGAAGAATTCACACGTCCCGCATGGCTCGGAAAGGAAGTCACCGGAGACAGACGCTACTACAATTCCATGCTGTCCCTCAACCCATATTCCGCCTGGGGCAAGATATGACCGCCGTTTCCCGACGGGAAATACGTTTCAACTCAGAACGAGATATTCGCGGAGGCGCTCAGCGCGATGACATGGCTGC
>CALUQC010000156.1 GCA_944322805.1 uncultured Bacteroidales bacterium
GAGCCGGAAGGGGTCCTGTTCTGTACCGACAACAATTGGGTACCGAGTCTGCAGATAGACTTCGCCCAGATTACGATATGGGATGAGGCCCTTGATGCGGACACGATAGCGTCCCTCGGCACAGTCCCGGTTTATTAATATTTTGAAATAGCGGTGTGTAAAGTCAGAATGGGCAATCTGCTGTACTACTTTCCCTTGCATCTTACCCATTCTGACTTTTAATGGTGAGAAAATACGCATTTTGACACATCCTCATTCCCGCTTTTTTATACTTGAATACATATGAAGCTGACACTGAAAACATTTATGTTTATTTTACCGGCAGCGGTGCTCTTGTCCTGCAGCGCGGCAGAGCCGGACCATGGTGCGGACAACGGCTCGGAAGTTCCGGCTGATGAAGAAGAAAGTGAAATCATCGGGGCGACCATTATTTGCGCCGAAGTGGATCCGCTTGACAAGATTCTGCCTGACTGCAAGGAGTTTGCGGAGGCAGACTCGCCTGCCCTGGCGGCTAAGGGCGAGACCGTGTCGTTCCAGTTCGTTCTCAGAAGCAGCTACCCGCTGACGGACGTCCGTATAGAAGCAGGGGATCTTTCTGACGGGACTGCAAACATCGCCCCTGCGACTACTGCATTTGTCGGCTATGTCGGTGTGGATCCTGATTCTTATTCTTCAGTTCCATCCAAGGACAAAATCGTGTCAGCAACAGGATATTATCCGGACCCTCTGATAGAGGACGGCTCCAGGGATGTCAGTCCATCAACCAATCAGCCGGTCTGGATCAGCTACGACATACCTGATGACGCTGCGGCAGGTTCGTATTCTGCCGGTATAAGGATTACGGGGAAAAAGAACGGCCAGAATTTCCTGATAAAGAGGACTGTTTCCGCCGAGATTTATCCGGTCTGCGTACCGGAACAGACGCTTCTTATATATCACTGGATTAACGGACACCTGAATTTTCTGAACAACAATGAGACTCCTGTCGGGCAGCGCTACTGGGATCTTCTTTCACTTGTCGTCAGAAAAGCACGGGACTACGGTCAGAACGTATTTATGGTCCAGCCGATAAATGACTGCATCATCACCAAGGATGGCTCCGGCTACTCGAATCCGTCGACTAAATTTACCTTCGATTTTTCCGAATTCGACAAACGGGTCGAGATAATGCTGAATGAAGGCCATGCAAAAAGAATCGTAGGCCAGCATATTGCATACCGTCTCGGAGACTGGTACGACGCGTTCGGGGTGCAGGTCCCGTACAGTCCTTCCGTGTCGATAGCTTTCGATGAGACGGCCAGGAATTTTCTGGACCAGTTCTTTCCTGCCCTGTACGGCCATCTGAAGGAAAAAGGATGGGACGGAATCTACTGGCAGCATGTCGCGGATGAGCCGGGAACGCAGGAAAGCGCGGAATCCTACAACGAGATAGCATCCTATCTGAAACAGATAGTTCCGGAAATGAAGATACTCGAAGCCAATCATTCCACGAAGGAGGTGTGCGGGAATATTGATGCTATTGCCCCGCTGCTCGACCGGCTTGACTACGACTGGTCGTTCTACAAGTCCCAGAAGGATGCCGGAAAGGAACTGTGGTTCTATACTTGCATGGAACCTGTAGGAAACTATGCCAACAGATTTCTTGAGCAGCCTCTCATCCAGACCAGAATCCTGCATTGGATAAACTACAGGTATCATCTTGACGGCTATCTGCACTGGGGCCTCGATTCGTGGAGGACACTTGATTGGGAACACGGCACGATAGACTGGGGCGGGACTCCGGCCGGGGACAGCTGGATCATATGGCCTGCATATAACAAGGTCCTGAGCTCCATACGGTATGAAGCCATGAGAGATGGTATAAATGATTACGAACTGCTCAGACTTCTTGAAAAGAAAGATCCAGAGAAGGCAGAGGAACTGGCTGCAGGCGTCGTTATGGACTTCGATTCATACGACAGCCGAATCCAGGCTTTCAGGGAAAGACGGAAAATGCTTCTGGACGCTCTCTGCGAATAATTAATCACACAATACATAGCACGTTATAATGAAATCCGATATCAAAGTCCTTATCGGCAATGTTTTTCTGCTTGCATTGTTATGCTCGTGTACGGGCAGGATAGAAAATACCTTAACCCTCGTTCAGGCAGATCCGTTGAAAAAAATCTTCAAAGAACAGTTGTATTTCGAGGAAACTCCGGATACTATTGCCGTGGCAAGAGGCGAAACTGCATCTTTTCAACTGGTATTCAGAAGTCTGTATCCGGTGACAGGACTCTCTTTCGATGCCGGAGCTCTCGAAATGGACGGGAGCAGTGCAATAGAAGCAGGTCTGAAAGCGTTCGTCGGTTATGTTTACGTGCCGGAACGGTTTATGTCCACACTCCCGTCGGACAAGAGGCAGACGACCGTTTCTGGCTATTACCCTGACCCGTTGTGGGAAACGGAAACAACAGACGTCGCTTCCATGTCGAATCAGCCGATATGGATAGACTACAGGATTCCCGATGATGCGGAAGCAGGAGTCTATACGGCGGAAATTACCGTCACCGGTATTGCTGACGGCAAAAAATTCAAACTTGAGAAAACGGTTTCTGCAAAGGTGTATGATGTAACTTTGCCGGAGCAGACTCTTTATGTGGACAACTGGATAAATCCTTATCCCCAGGAATTGAGAAGGATGAACCGGGGAGAACTTTTTCCGCTGTATTCAGACAAGTACTGGGAACTTAACAAGGCCATAGCCAACATGATGCGGGACTATGGACAGAACGTTTACAGGGTATTCCCTCTTCAGGACGGAAACTGGAGCATCTGTGGCGAGACTGCGGACGGTCTTCCTGAGTACGATTTCAATTTCCGGTATTTCGATGAGTCCGTAGAGTTCTACATGAAAGAAGGGGGCCTGAAACTCATCACCGGCTACCATCTCTGTCAGAGACTTACCCCTGGCTGGTACAGCCATCCCGGTATTATGGTCCCACTCGTGTCAGAACGCGATACCGTCATGAAAATCATGCCGTTCGAATCGCCGGAAGCGAAGAATTTCCTGGACCAGTACATTCCGGCGTTTGACAGGCACCTGAAAGAAAAGGGTTGGGACGATATTTATCTCCAGTATCTCGCCGACGAGACTGCCGACGGGGAATACGAACAAACTTATCTCAGGATAGCAGATTATATCAAGAATCTGGCACCCGACCTGAAAATCATAGACGCCCTGCACAGGACTCCGGGAATCGCAAGGAAGATAGATGTTCCAGTATGCATTTTGGACAGACTGCATCTGCAGTATGGCGATCTTTACAAGGACATGATAGAAAGCGGGAAAAATGTCTGGTTCTATACCTGCATGGAGCCTCTCGGAAATTACGCCAACAGGTTTATCGAGCAACCTCTCATCCAGACCCGTATTCTGCATTGGATCAATTACAGGTACGGTGTCAAGGGGTATCTGCACTGGGGGCTGAATTCCTGGAGAAATGATGAAATTTACGGTGAAAACATTGATTGGGGGAACAATCCTGCCGGAGACTGCTGGATCATTTATCCTGACTACGGGAAAGTACATCCTTCCATACGCCTTGAGGCCATGAGAGACGGTATAAATGACTATGCGCTCCTGAAAATGATAGGGGAAAAGAATCCTGAAAAAGCGCAGGAATTTGCCGCTGAAACAGTTCTGGACTTTGATCGTTATGACAATGACATATATGATTTGAGGCAGCGTAGGACAAGGATGCTTGAATATCTGAGCGGTAATACTCAAAATGACTGATTATGAAACGTTTGCTTGTAGCGATATTTCTCGCTTCCGGATTTCTTGTGTCTTATGCGGCTGCCGGAGGTGATAAGGAAGACAAGCCGCGTCTGAAAAGGGAAGACAGTTTTTTGGGCATCCATTTCGATTTTCATGCCGGCCCGGACTGCACCAAAATCGGGAAAAATACTACGGAAGAAATGATACGGGCTGTCATAGACTCCGTAGGTCCGGATTTCATACAGATTGACTGCAAGGGACATCCGGGGTATTCGAGTTATCCTACGGAAGTGGGAAACCGTGCTCCGGGCATTGTCGGAGATCCTTTGAAAACATGGAGAAAGGTAACGGCTGAAAACGGCATCGCCTTATACATGCATTATTCCGGTGTATGGGACGGCAGGGCGGTCGAACTGCATCCGGGATGGGCGGTTGTAGACAAGGATGGGAAAAGAAGCGACAAGATTACATCCGTTTTCGGACCGTATTGCGACTCCCTGATGATTCCCCAGCTGAAAGAACTGGCAGGGAAATACGGTGTGGATGGCATCTGGGTCGATGGAGAGTGTTGGGGAACGGCCCCGGATTATGGAGAGCGTGCCGTAAAATTGTTCCAGGAGGCCACAGGGCTGACAACTGTCCCCCGTAACGAAAATGAAAATGGCTGGCTGGAATGGAAACAGTTCCATCGGGAGGCCTTCAAACAGTATATCAGGCATTATCTTGCCGGAGTGAAGTCCGTGTATCCGGAGTTGCAGATATGCAGCAACTGGGCTTTTTCCCACCATATGTCGGAACCCGTATCCGCTGCCGTAGATTTTCTGTCTGGAGATTATGCTCCCAAAAACAGTGTAAATTCCGCAAGAATTGCCGGAAGATATCTGGCATCGCAGGGCATGCCGTGGGATCTGATGGCCTGGAGTTTCACGTTTGACGACGGTCCAAAAGACCAGAAACCGGCAATTCAGCTTAAACGCGAAGCCGCAGTCACTATGGCGCTTGGAGGTGGATTCCAGGTCTATTTCATGCAGAACAGGGACGGCTCCGTCAAGACAGGACAGCTTGATGTCATGAAAGAAGTCTCGGATTTTGCGAGGGCAAGACAACCGTATTGCCATCATTCCTCTCAGATCCCGCAGATCGCACTTCTGCTTTCCACTTTCGACTACAGGCATTATAATTCTCCGGAAGATCCGTCCTGGCTTTATCCGGACTACAAGGGTAAGGCTCCTGGGATATTGCAGTGCCTTTTGGACAATAATTATTGCGTGGATGTACTGGGGGAAGCTGCCCTGAGTCCGGTGATGAGCCGTTTCCCGATGGTCGCAGTTCCTGAATGCGATACGTTGTCCGCCGTATTTATGGAAGACCTTATCGAATATGCCGAAAAAGGCGGAAAACTGTTAGTCATAGGCGAAAAGGCGGGCAAGGCCTTTGCGGATGCTGCAAACGTGATTTGTCCGGAAGGTTTCGGAATTTTTCCTGCCGGTAAGGGAAAAATCGGTATATTGGCCGAAAATATATCGGAAAAATACGACAAGGACAGGGATCCGTCCCTGCGAGCGAAAATGGATGATATTGTCCGTCAGCTGTTTCCTGAGCCGATAGTGAAAATTTCCGGGAATCCATATGTGGATGTGTCGGCCGGGTGGAAAGACGGCAGGCTTATGATTCACTTGGTCAATACTTCGGGTGACCACCGCTACGCGGACCTGATAGACAGCATAGATCCTGTCGGACCAATGAAAATACGCATCAGGAGCAGTGAACGTCCGGAAAAGGTGCTGCTCCAGCCATATGGGAAAGAGTGCGGATTTTCATATAAGGACGGTGATATATCGCTGACTCTGCCTTCGTTGGAAATATACGACATATTGGAAATTCATTACGGTCCTGAAAAATTATGAGATTATTATCCGTCTTTGCCATTTTGACGGCATTTGTTCTTTTTCCCGGAGAGTTGTCCGCATCGTGTGTCGGGAACACTATTCCGGATTATGGGAAAACTCCGTCCGACCTTGTCAACATGATGATCGGGAGTACCGGGAAACACCGAACGGAATATGGCGGTACGGTACCTGCCGTAGGAGCTCCGTTCGGTATGACGCAGTGGTGCGCCGCGACACGGCGGAACTGTATTTCCAGAACGATGTACCATTACGGGGATACTACTCTGTCAGGCTTCATGGGTACTCATCAGCCGGCCATTTGGATGGGCGACTATGGCTTTATTACGCTGATGCCTCAGGCGGGCAGGTTGAAGACGGATTTCGATTCCCGTGCAGTGCCCTTTGACAGGAAGGACGAGGTGGCGACCCCGTATTATTACAGAGTTTCCTATGAGTACGAGGGAAGTCCGGTCACGACGGAGTTTACGGCGACATCCCGTTCTTCGGTTTTCAGAATCACATATCCTGCCGGAGAAAAGTCGATATTGTTCATAGAGGCCGGGAGGGAGAACGAGGGTGGCGAAGTAGAGGTGGATACGTTATCGAACACGATAAGGATAGTGAACAGGGAGCGACAGGATGCCCATCTCGGACCACGGCTGTATAATTTCGGATGTTATTATACCCTTCATCTTTCTGAACGGATTTCTTCTTGCGGAATATGGTCGGGAGACAGGACGGAAGCCGGTAAGGTTTATGGAAGAGGTTCGAATACCGGATGTTACGTGATATTCGAACCGGGGACAGATACTGTTGAGGTACGGATCGGATCTTCTTTCATCAGCTATGACCAGGCGGAGAAGAACCTGTCTATGGAGGTGCCGGAACGGAATGCTTTCGACAGTGTCAGGTCTTCCCTGAAAAGGCAATGGGACGGGCAGCTCGGAAAAGTCAGGATTTACGGCGCTTCCGATGACGACCTGGCGGTGTTTTATACGGCATTGTTCAGGACGATGCAGTTCCCGAGGGAGTTTTCCGAGTACGGACGTTATTACAGCCCTTTCGATGACAGGATACATGAAGGCGTATCTTATTCGGCCTATTCTCTGTGGGATACTTTCCGGGCGCAGCATCCATGGCTGCTTCTGACACAGCCGGAGCTTGTCGGTGGAATGATCCAGTCGCTTGTCAACATGTACAACGAATCTGGATGGATACCAAAATGGCCGAATCCGACATTCACGAATATCATGATCGGAACCCATGCCGATGCCGTTATAGCGGACGCATATGTCAATGGCTTCCGGGACTACGATATTGAGAAGGCGTATGAAGCCATATGCAAGGACGCCTTTGTCGCTCCAGACAAGGACGGACATTACAGATGGGGAGACAGGGACTATTGGACTGGATGCTATGAAGCCCGCGGCGGTCTCACGAATTACATTTCGCTCGGATATGTCGCATCCGACAAGACTGACGAGTCGGTGGCGAGGACTTTGGAATTCGCACTTGATGACTACTGTATCTCCAGGATGGCAAAAGAGCTCGGAAAAACCGGGGATTATGCAATCCTGACGGAGCGGGCGCAGAATTACAGGAACCTGTTCAACCCGTCCACGGGATTTTTCCAGGCAAGGAAAAGCAACGGTACCTGGGATGATGCGGATGCAGGATTTACGGAAGGGGCCAACTGGACATACAGGTTCTGTGTCATGCATGACGTCATGGGACTGGCGGACATGATGGGCGGAAGTGAAAAATTCATGGCGGAACTTGACAGGAATTTTGAGGAGGGCCATTACAGACATGACAATGAGCCCGGACATCATTATGCCTATCTGTATGACTGTTGCGGGCGTCTCGACAAGACACAGACTGCAATCAGGAAAATCATCAGGGCAAATTACCGGAATGCACCGGACGGCCTTTCGGGAAATGACGATCTTGGACAAATGTCGGCCTGGTATCTGTTCAGCGCTCTCGGATTCTATCCTTTAACTCCGGCGTCGGGAGAATATGCTCTCGGGATTCCATTGTTCGAAAAAGCCGTTCTTGATCTCGGAAACGGGAAGTCCCTCACAGTCACGGCAGGGAAACCTGACCGCAACGGCTGTCTGGGTACCGTAAGATTCAACGGCAGGATTCTCGACCGTCCGTTTGTCCCGGTAAAAGACATCATGAACGGAGGAGTCCTGGAGTTCGGCAAATGATATTCAGAATATTTTTTTCCTGCTGGCGGTCGCCACGAATTCCTTGAGATAGAAAGGCTCGAAGTACGCTACGTCCTGGAGCCTTTTTTCTTTGTATTCCGTCAGTGCTGGAGTCAGCATTGCGGATGCTTCCGGGAAGCACTGGCAGAAAACGGCATTGTCGTTCCGGACGACATCGGAACATTTTTTCGCCGCATCTCCGATGAACAGGACTTTCCCTTCGGAAAGGTATTGCCCGAAACTTTCGGGCACGAAAATCTCCGGCTTCGTTTCCGTAATCTGCCGCCCTTCCGCTGAAAATACTGCGGTGTAGGCTTCCATTCTCCTGGCGTCTATCATAGGGACTATGTATTTGCAGCCTTCAGGAAGCAGATGCCTGTCTATGGCCTGCCATACCAATACGTCGAGCGTTCCTGCGGCCAACAGAGGCAGTTTCCCTCCGAAGCAAAGCCCTTTCGCGGTGGAGACGCCCACTCTCAGGCCGGTGTACGAGCCGGGCCCCTTGCTGACGCATACGGCATCGCAGTCCGACAGCTTGAGTCCCTGCTCCTTAAGCAGTTCGTGTACGAACAGGGCTGTCAGAGAGGCGTGTGCCCGCGGAGTGGAACTTTCCTTGTATGCAATGATGCGGTCATTGTCGGATATCGCGACGGAACAGAGGTCCGTAGAAGTTTCTATCAAGATTATTTTTGCCATGGTCTGCTGATGTTGTCATGAAGGAGGGGCGGAATCCGTGTGATTCTATGCGAAAAGGCTTTTCAGATACGGGAAGATCGAGTATGCCATTTGCCTGAATCCAGAATACATGAACGAAGAATCAAGATATTTCTCGGACACCATCCCGAACTTGTCGTTTATGGAATCGAAAAGGATGATCAGGAGCCCTATGATAATCGCATATTTGAAAAGTGCGAAAACAAGACCCAGCAGTCTGTTCAGCCAGCCGAGCAGGATGATTTTTATGCTTGTCTCAAGGACTTTCCCGAGCAGGAAAAGCAGGGTCACTACGGCTGCGAAAATCAGGATGAACGAGATTATGTCGAGCACCGGGCCGGATGCGTCTATCCATTCGGCTATCCATCCGGTCACGGCGGAGGAAAACCTGTATGCGAGCCAGCCTCCGAGAATCAGGGAAACTATGGCTACCACCTGGGCGATGAAGCCTTTTTTCAGCCCCATGATGACGGCAGGTATCAGGCAAAGCAACAATACTACGTCGAGAATATTCATTTTTTTCCTATATTTGGTCTGCTGCCCACATATACTGTATCGCCTCGGCATATCAAATAAATTTGCTCTGCTCTCGGCTTCTGCGTATATTTAGCCTGACGGCTACATATACTGTATAGCCTCGGCATATCAAATAAATTTGCTCTGCTCTCGGCTTCTGCGTATATTTAGCCTGACCGCT
>CALUQC010000157.1 GCA_944322805.1 uncultured Bacteroidales bacterium
GAGACCAACCCTTCCCTCTATGTCTACAACGGAAACCTTTCCGCAGGCGGATTCAACTTCCCTGTTGAGTATGGTGACGAGAATAATGTCATCATTCCTGCAGGCTCGGCCGACGTTACTGTCGAAAGCGGCTCCACATATGATGCTGCGGTGGTCGGAAGCGACGAGACCCTGTATTCATGGAACATAACGGATGCCGAGTCTTACCGCGTGACCCTGAACATGGAGACCGAGCAGGTGACTGTTATCAAGACCGCGGACATCATGGAAGTGGACAGGATTTTCATGTCCGGTACTGCCATAGGTACTGATACCGAAGTAACGCAGACTCTTGAGAATGAAGCCGTTTACGCATGGAGAGGCGAACTTTCCGCAGGTACGCTTTCGTTCCCTATAGAGTTCGGCGGCGAGAGGAATCTGACCATAGTGCCGAACAGCACGGACCACACCTTCGATGACGGCAATGGCAATGCCTTTATGACAGTCAATTCTTCCGCCGCAGACACCCGCTACTGGGAAATCACCAGTGCAGGCACATACAGAATCGTCATCGACACCGACGCCCGCACCGTCACCATATATTCTTCCGCTACGGATATGCCTCTCAGGGAGTATTCATGGAACAATACTGTAGATCATATAAACCCTTACACTGCTCCTGTAGAAAATCTGTGGATGTGGGGAGATTTTGATTCCGCTGCATTTAGAGATAAACCAAGTGATAATTATATGATGACACAGTCTTTTGCAAGTCCGTACATATTTACATATCAAGGCGAACTCGGAAACGGAACGGTAAAATTCCTTGTTTCGGGTATCCATAATAATGTGTATGCATTCGGTGCATATGATGTAAAGGACCAGCACATGAGAGATACTCAGTTGGATGTAACATATACAATGGTCCCTGGGCAGGGAAATAACAGGTACTCTCGATATGCTATACCGAAAGGGACGAATCTCATAATAGTGGATATTACGGACGAGGACGCTCCTACGGTAGTATTCAAACACATAGACTGACGTTGGACTGTATAGGAAGACGCCCTTGTGGATTATTTCCACAGGGTGTCTTTCATCCATATCATCCCGAGCCTGTCCTCCCCCTTGTCATCTCGAGCGAAGCCGAGAGATCTGCAACATATCACACACATTAAAAAACGAACAAACATGTCAATAAACATCAAAACAATACTTCTTTTATCCGCAGCCTCCATCCTCGGAATCTCATGCTCCAAGGATGGAGGCGGTGACGGAGGAGACGGCGGCAACATCGAAGGCAATACTTCGGTGACCATTGTCCCTGACCGGGAAAGATTCCTGCTTGAGAACCCCCTTTCCGGCTGGGTCACATATTCCGGTATAGGAGACGGCCTTGCCTCAAATTACTGGGAAGTCTATGACAATTTGGACTGTGCCGAAGCTCCTGACGGTTCCGGAAAAGTGAGTGTATGGGACTACTCGAATGTCCTGTACATAAAGGCCGACTGGGCGGACATGAATCCTGAGCACGGTGTCTATATCTGGGAAGACGGCTATCAGGACTATTCCGATTTTGCCCGCCGTCTGAAATATCTTATGGACGGGGCCAAGGAAAGGGGGCTCAAGATAGCCTTCACCATCAACACGAACAGTGAGGGCGACCATGACGATTCCACTCCGGCTTTTGTCCGGGAAGAGGATCCTGCCAGCTGTTATGTGTCCACAACTGGATCTGCACAGGTTTATTCCGGTTTTCCGGACAACAAGACGTTCCAGAAATACTATGAGGAATTCGTCAAGGCTTTCGCTGAAAGATTCAACGACCCTGACGAGGTGGCCTTTATCAGCGGTCTCGGCCTCGGCAAATGGGGAGAGTGCCATTCGTTCAGGTATTCTACCGGAAATGAAAACCCGAGGTATGAGGTCTATGACTGGGTTACATCCCTTTATGCACACAATTTTACGGATGTTCCGGTGGTCACCAACTATCACAAGATGGTAGGGAAGATGGCCGACTCCGGCACTCCGGATGAAATGTCTAGGACATTGTTGGACCTGGCCGTTTCCAAGGGATTTTCCATGAGGCACGATGCTTTCGGGATGAAAAGCTATTACGGAAGCTGGGAAAAGGGTTTCATCGCTGATTACCGTTACAAGGTCCCGGTTCTTGGCGAAGGCGGATGGGTGGCCGGCTCTCACGGCACAAGCTATCAGGGTGACGGATATGCGAATATCGCGGAACTCCGTCAGGGCGAATACGATCAGATGCAGGAAGCCTGCGTGAACATGATGGACTTCCGATACAACAGCAATATGACACAGTCCGAGACATACCTGTGGTTCAACGATGCCTACAACCTCGTCCTGAAATTCCTCCGCGAAGGCGTCTACCGTCTTTATCCTGTCAACCTGAGCCTTCCGGCATCCGTGTCCTCCGGCTCGTCGGTGACATTGCAGTCCCGCTGGAGAAACCTCGGAGTGGCATATTTCCCGGCGGACCTCAAGCAGTGGAAAGGGAAATACAAGATGGCCTACGCCCTTTTGGACAGGAACACAGGCGAGCCTGTAAATGTTTTCGTGGACGAAGACGCCGCCCTGCAGAACGTGACGCAGAATGCCATGCAGACATTCCGGACCAGCATAGACCTTTCCGGCGTTGCACCGGGCACCTATACCTGGGGAATCGCGATTGTGAACAAGCAACATCTCGATGAGAACGACAATCCTGTCCCGGGAATAGAACTTTCCGTCAAGGAAGAAGACCTGACCGATTCCGGCTGGCTTAAACTTATCGATGTCACCATCAACTGACTCACACTGCAAACTGTTAATTGACAAGCAAAAGACAAATATGGACAAGGAAAAGTATATTGCTCCGGAAATGGATTTTCTGGAGATAGCCGCAGAAAGGGGTTTTGCGGAAAGTTTCGGATTATACGCCCCTGACTTCGGGGATGGCGGAGAATTTTAATTCAGGAAGGAGGAAAGGAAAATGAAAAGAATATTCAGTATGGCGGCTGCTGCCGCAATCGTCTTTCTGGCCGGATGCGCCAAGGACCTGCCATATGCCCCGGAGACCGATCCGTCGGATACCGGTATTGCCCCTGCACCTGAAAACGTTTTTTCCATCAAAGTCAGGGTCAATTCTCCCGCCGCCAATACCAGGACGGTATTCGATGGTACGGATTATTCGGTGGAGTGGGAGGCCGGAGATGCTTTAGGCATAGTCATAAGTGACGGCACGGACTCCAAACTATACAAGTTCACTACGGCGGATGGCTCCGATATCTTCTCTACCGACGAGTTTGCACCGGAAGAAGGCGTCAGCTACACTTATTACGCCCTTTATCCTTATGATGAGGACTTTACTGTCACGGACGGCAAGTCCAATGAGGTAGTGGATATCGTTTCCGGTATGCAAAAGTCCGATGCGGATGCGTCGCACATCGATACACCCATGTATGGCAAGGCTCAGACTGTCGGTACTGAAGCCCCTGAAATCACATTGGCACATCTTGCCACAGTCATAAAGGTGCAGGTGCTCAATGAGACAGGTTCTCCGCTTGCGGTTTCTGATGTGACACTTTCCGCTCCCGGAAAGGCGCTGTCTGGTACGTTCTCTGTGGATTTCGGCACCGGGGCATTGACTACCGGGACTGAGGAAGCCGCGGCTGTAGTGTCTGCGGACAATGTTGCCGTCGATGCCGGCGGCAGCGGTACATTCTTCATCGCCTGTGCCGCCTTTTCTGCTGACAATGCGGAGATCAGCGTGAACGGAGGAGCATACGGAATCGCAAAGTCAGGCCTGAACTTCGTCGCCGGCAAAGTATACTCTACCAAAGTATATTGCGCCCCGTATATGCTCAGAGGCATTGCCTTCCCGTCCGGAGTCAGCCCTGTCATGACACAGACCCTCGAGAACGAGTCCGTCTATGCCTGGAGAGCCGAACTTCCTGCCGGAGACTTGAAAATTTCACTCCCTGACGGCTATGTCAGCGTTCCTTCCACCGGATTCGGCAAGCCGGCCTCATACACGGCCGACACAGACGGTTCAGTATGGAGTGTCCCGGAAGCCGGCATCTACCGCATCGTCCTCGACACCGAATCCTCCACCATCACCGTCTACGACCCTGCCACGGATCTGAAGAACAGGGAGTATTCTTGGAATAATACAGTAGATAATATTAATCCATATACTGCTCCTGTAGAGAATTTATGGATGTGGGGTGACTTTGACAATGCTGCATATAAATCTATACCAAGTGATGATTATATGATGATGCAGTCTCTTGCAAGTCCGTATGTTTTTACCTATAGTGGAGAATTAAGGTCCGGCACTGTCAAGTTTCTTGTATCTAATATACAAAATAATGTATATGCATTTGGAGCTTACGATGTCCGTGACGAACATAAGACTGATACGAAACTTGACGAAGTATATATAATGGTTCCTGGACAAGGTGATAATCGGTATTCGAGATTTCAGATACCTGAACATACAAATTTTGTTGTAGTTGATATAACTGATGAAGAAAAGCCAACAGTTGTATTCAAACATGTAGACTGATGTATTTGAGTTGTCGGGCTTGTCCACCTTGTCATTTCGACCGTAGAACGCCACCTTGTCATTTCGACCGAGCGAAGCGAGTGGAGAAATCTGTATGTAAAAGATCTCTCAGATCTCTCGACTTCGCTCGAGATGACAAGAGGGACAAGCTCGAGATGACAGAGTGGTGCCCCTGAAGATTCAACACCGAAGTGCAACAGTCAATGACCCCAAAATAACTTTTTGAGGAAACCCGAAAAAGCATTACCTTTAACAATTTTGCTGCATTGACATGCACTTTTGTACTTTGAAACAATGTTATACAAATGGCGAGGCGGTGACAGTTCGCACTGTTGCCCCCGTCAGGGGGTGTAGTCTGTGCGAACTGCACCGCCTCGCCGTTGCCGCATAAATAAAATTCATTGAATAATGAAAAAATTACTGACACTGATAGCATTGGCCGCCGCCACACAAGCCATGTGGACCCCTCTCCATGCTGGAGAAATCCTCGTCGAGGCGGAAAGTTTCGGCACGAAAGGAGGCTGGGTCGTCGACCAGCAGTTCATGGACTTCATGGGCTCTCCGTATCTCCTTGCTCATGGCATGGGTGTACCCGTACAGGATGCCTCCACGGAGATAGACATCCCCGAGCCGGGCAAATGGCAGGTCTATGTCCGGACCTATAACTGGACCTCTCCATGGACAGACTCCGAGGGGCCCGGCAAATTCAAGGTCAGAATCGGCGGCAAGGCACTCAAAAACACCCTCGGAGCCACCGGAAACGAATGGCAGTGGCAATACGCCGGACAGATACGCCTCGATGCCGGACAGACCACCCTCACCCTGACTGACCTGACCGGCTTCGACGGCCGCTGTGATGCCATATACCTGACCACCGAAGACCTGACATCGAATCCCGACAGGGACAGCCTGATAGATGGCATCAGAGCAGCCGTACAGAACAGGCGGAAAGCTGAAGCCGACACCCTCGACTTCGACTTTGTGGTGGCCGGAGGCGGCATAGCAGGTATGTGTGCAGCTGTCGCCGCAGCACGGCTCGGCTGCAATGTCGCCCTGGTGAATGACCGTCCTGTGCTCGGCGGAAACAACAGCTCGGAAGTTCGTGTCCATCTCGGAGGATATTCGGAAGTAGGTCCTTACGAGGGTCTTGGCAGGATGATAAGGGAATTCGGCCATCTGAAACGCGGCAATGCACAGCCTGCGGCCAATTATGAAGATGAAAAGAAGCAGGCTTTCATAGACGGGGAAGAAAACGTGACGCTTTTTGCCAATTGCCATGCATCCGAAGTCCTGACCGAAGGCTCGTCGATAAAGGCCATCCTTGTCAGAAATACCGGGACCGGAGAGTGCCATTGGCTCAAGGCCCCTCTCTTTTCGGACTGCACCGGCGACGGCACCATCGGATATCTGGCCGGAGCACACTGGACCATGGGACGCGAAGGCCGCGACGAATACGGTGAATCCCTCGCCCCTGAAAAGGCAGACAGCCTGGTGATGGGCGCATCCGTACAGTGGTATTCGGTAGAAACGGATCACAGGACGAAGTTCCCCGAGTTCTCCTATGGCGTGGAATTCAATGAAGACAACTGCGAAAAGGTGACCATGGGCGAATGGACCTGGGAGACCGGGATGAACAGGAACCAGGTGACGGAAGCCGAGAGAATCCGGGATTACGGACTTCTCGTTGTGTATTCGAACTGGAGTTTCCTGAAAAACCACATGAAAGACAATGAAAAATGGGCCGACCGTGAACTCGGCTGGGTCGCCTACGTTTCCGGAAAACGCGAATCGAGACGCCTGCTCGGAGATTATGTCCTGAAGCAGGACGATATCGACAAGAACGTTTTCCACGAGGACGCATCCTTCACCACTACCTGGAGCATAGACCTGCATTTCCCGTCTCCGGACAATTCCGCAAAGTTCCCGGACAACGAGTTCAAGACGGCTACCGTCCACAACTGGATTTATCCGTATGCAGTGCCGTACAGATGCCTTTATTCCAGGAATATCGACAATCTTTTCATGGCCGGAAGGAACATAAGCCAGACCCATGTGGCCCTCGGTACCACCCGTGTCATGCGCACTACCGGGATGATGGGCGAGGTAGTCGGCATGGCGGCATCCATATGCCATAAATACGGCTGTTCTCCGAGAGATGTCTATCAGTGTCATTTGGATGAATTGAAGCCACTCATGAAAAAGGGAGTCGGAAAATACGAAGGGACGGCGGAATCCCAGCGTTTCAACCTTCCCAACAAACTTCTCGAAAAACCGAAAGCCTTCATGGAGGACTGACGATTATGCATCTTAAATTATTGGCCATTGCCTTTCCCGTACTGGCTGCCATCGGCGCACATACCTCGGCCGCGTCGCCGTCAGGCTGCTACAGCCGTCTCGAAGCGGATACCCTGACCATTGGGAATACTTTGATAGAGAGGAAGTTCGTCTGGAACGGCGGAAATCTCGAGACTTTCAGCATTACCGACAAGGCCTCCGGAAAAGTGCATTATTCCTGCAATCCCGGACCGGATTTCCGGATGACCTCCTTTTCGGGACCGGGAGAAAACGGACGTTTCGAATCGGAAGATGTGGCGCAGACTCCGGTAAGTCCTGCATTTCACAAGGTTACCGTTACCTTTTCAGCCGAGGGCCTCGAAGTGAGACGGACGTACAGGATTTATGCGGATTGCCCGGCGATAGCCTGCGGCACCGAACTCAGGGGCAGTCTTTCCGCCAAACTCGGACCGGCCGTAGAAAACAATGCGGACAAGAAGAACATCGAATTTGCCGCGGACATGAAGTCCCGCCCCGTATCGGCAGTCATAGACCGTATCAGCCCGGGCGGGAATCATTGGCATGCCCGTGCAGTGGAGTTCTGGGACGTGACCGACTGGAACAACAACCTTGTCTCTGTCCGCGACATCATTTCATACCGCAAAAGCACCTGCCGGGGCAACATCCTGTTCATGCAGGACGGCATCGACGGCAGCGGATTTTTCTTCCTGAAGGAAGCTCCGTGTTCAGCCGTGCAGCTCGAATACCCGGGAGCGGACTTTATCGCGGATTTCGGGGAATTTTCAGTTACCGGTCCGGGGATTTCCACCGGTGACATCGTCCCTGACAGGTGGACGGGTATCTATTCATGCGTGCTTGGAGTTTACAGCGGCGGTGAAGCGGAGGCCCTGACCGCATTGCGGAAATATCAGAAAAATGTCAGGAGGCATATCCCGGAACGTGACGAGATGATAATGATGAACACCTGGGGAGACCGCAGCCAGGATACGAAGGTGAATGAGGCTTTCTGCCTTTCGGAGATAGAGAAGGCTGCAAGGTTGGGCATTACCCATTTTCAGATAGACGACGGCTGGCAGGTGGGGAAAAGCCCCAATTCGGCCGTGGCTAAAGGCTCGTTCAGGAACATTTGGGACAATCCCGACTATTGGAAGCCGGATCCGGAGAAATATCCGCACGGTCTCGCTCCGATAGTGGAAAAAGCCTCGGAATCAGGTATCACGGTCGGCCTGTGGTTCAATCCGAGCATCCAGAACGATTTCGAAGACTGGAGAAAGGATGCCGATGCGCTTATCGCCCTGTTCAGGGAATACGGCATAAGGATATTCAAGATAGACGGCCTGAACATACCGAACAAGACCGCGGAGCAGAATCTGCGCCGGTTTTTCGATGCCGTGTCCGAGGCTACGGACCATCAGGTGGTGTTCAACCTCGATGTCACGGCCGGAAGACGCGGAGGCTACCATTATTTCAACGAGTACGGGAATATCTTCCTTGAGAACAGATACACGGACTGGGGGAACTATTACCCTTATCAGACTCTCCGGAATTTATGGATGCTGTCCAAATATGTTCCGGCTGAAAAACTCCAGATCGAGTTCCTGAACAAATGGAGAAATGCCGGCAAGTATCCTCAGGATGACCCGTTCGCACCGGGGAATTATTCTCTTGAATATCTTTTCGCCATCTCGATGGCCGGCCAGCCTCTTGCATGGATGGAGGCTTCCAACCTCCCGGAAGAAGCATACGGACTGTCTTCACTGATAGAGGATTACAAGCAGATTTGGCATCAGTTCCATGACGGGGTTATCCTGCCGGTGGGAGACGAGCCGTCGGGACGTTCATGGACCGGTTTCCAGTCGGCAGCAGGGGAGAAGGAAGGCTATATATTGGTGTTCAGGGAGTTGACCGATTCGGAAACGTCGGAAGTCCGCACATGGCTTCCGGAGGGGAAGAAGGTAGGATTGACGCCGGTATTGGGCGACGCGGAAGGTTTCCGTGCCGTGACCGGCAATGACGGCAGCCTCGAATTTACCCTGCCTGCCCCGAACTCTTTCGCATTGTACCGCTATCGTGTAATGGAATAGAAAATATCCAAAACTAAAAACATATAAATGAAACACTGCAAATTTCTGTTACTAATGGTATTGGTACTGGCTCCCTCCATACGGACCTTTGCCGGCGCCCCGTTCATGAATAATGTCTACGGACGTGATTTCCAGCTCCTGAACGGAAAGTGGAATGCCATCGTCGATCTTTATGACCAGGGCGAAAAAATGCAGGTCTACAGGAATCTGACACCTCAGCGCAATGAGGAGTTCTACGAATATTCATTTGAAGGCGGGTTGAGGCTTGATGTCCCGGGCGACTGGAACTCCCAGCATCCGGAACTGAAATATTACGAAGGCACGGTATGGTATGCGCGTCATTTCGAGGCTGACCCGCAGCCGGACAAACGTTATTATCTGTACTTCGGCGCCGTGAGCTACCGGTGCAAGGTCTATCTGAACGGAGAAATGGTAGCGGAGCATGAAGGCGGCTTCACACCTTTCGAGGCGGAGGTCGGCGGAAAACTTCGCAGGGGAGATAACTTTATCGCTGTGCAGGTGAACAATACCCGTACTCCGGATGCCATCCCCGCCATGGCTTTCGACTGGTGGAATTACGGAGGAATTACCCGCGACGTGATGATGGTCTCCGTGCCCCGGCAGTATGTCAGGGACTATTTCGTGCGTCTTGCGGACGATGATTCCAAAGCCGTAAAGGTGTCCGTAAGCATGGCTGAGCCTGAGGAAACCGATGTGACGGTGGAGATTCCGGAGCTGAAAGTGTCGCAGACTGTCAGGACGGACCGGAACGGCATGGCCGAACTGCATCTGAAAACTCCGAGGATAGAATTGTGGCAGCCGGAAAAAGCCCGGCTGTACGATGTGACGATTTCTTCGGGGCAGGACAGCGTCAGAGACAGGATAGGTTTCCGCCATGTGGAGACTGACGGCACCCGGATACTTGTGAACGGTGTCCCGACTTTCATGCGCAGCATTTCATTCCACGAGGAGATTCCTCAGAGGATGGGCCGCGCTTTTTCGCAGGCGGATGCGCACATGCTCCTTTCAGAGGCGGAAGCGTTGGGCGTCAACATGATACGCCTGGCCCACTATCCGCAGAACGAATATACGGTAAGGCTTGCCGAGAAAATGGGATTCGTCCTGTGGCAGGAAATCCCGATATGGCAGGGCATAGATTTCGAGGATGAAGGCACGCGCGAAAAGGCTTTGCGGATGCTCACGGAGATGATTCACAGGGACAAAAACCGTTGTTCCGTATGTTTCTGGGGTGTGGCCAACGAGACCAAGCCGTCAGAGGCGAGGAATGCTTTCCTGAAATCCCTTTTGGATGCCGGAAGGGCAATGGATACGTCCCGGCTTTACGTGGCTGCTTTCGATTTGGTGTACTTCAACGAGGAAACCCGTCATTTCGAGATGGATGATCCGTTTACCGCGAATCTCGACGTGGTGGCCGTGAACAAATATATGGGCTGGTATCATCCGTGGCCTGTCCCTCCGACGGAGGCCGTGTGGGATGTGGTGCCGGACAAGCCGCTGATTATTTCAGAGTTCGGCGGTGAAGCCCTGTACGGACAGCATGGCGACCGGAACGTGACGGCTTCCTGGAGCGAGGAATATCAGGCCCGGCTGTATGAGGACAATATCGAAATGTTCCGTCATATTCCGAATCTGGCCGGAGTTTCTCCGTGGATTCTTTTCGATTTCCGTTCCCCGTACCG
>CALUQC010000158.1 GCA_944322805.1 uncultured Bacteroidales bacterium
ATGTCGTACATGGTGGCGGCAACGGTAGCCTTGATGCGGGTGTCAATGGCTGCTGCATTGACTGCCATGCCTCCCCAGCCGCAGATGCCGAGGATGCCTATCTGTTCAGGGTCCACATCGTCACGGGTGGAGAGGTAGTCCACTGCTGCGCAGAAGTCCTCGGTGTTGATGTCGGGCGATGCCACATAGCGGGGCTGACCGCCGCTCTCGCCGGTGAAAGAGGGGTCGAAAGCTATCGTGAGGAAGCCGCGTTTCGCCAATTCCTGCGCATACAGCCCGGATGCCTGTTCCTTGACAGCCCGTGCCGCATGCGTTCGCAGACAAGGCCATGCAGCAGAGCATCGTGAATAATGACAGTTTCCGTTTCATAATATCCTGTCGTCTGATTTCTTATAACGATGCAAAGATACGCCGAAAAAGCTGCCGGATAATTGGTGTGAAGCTCAAATAGTATTGGTGAAAAGGTCAATTATCCTTTCCTGACTTCTCTTTATTATATTGGTTACCCGTTTCCTCCGTCCAGACAACACGGTACTTTCGTCCAGACAATGCAATGCCAATGTCCAAAGGAGGCAGCACGCACAAGGGGAATTTCAACCAAAATGCTTCCGCCAGGCGGCGACCCAATAGGCAATTATACCATAAAAATTAAAAGGCTCTTAATCAGATGATTAGGAGCCTTTTTTGTACTCGGCCGGAGAATCGAACTCCGATTGCAAGATTGAGAATCTTGAGTACTAACCGTTATACGAGCCGAGCCTGTTTTGATTTGGGACTGCAAAAATATGGCAATAAATCCATATCTCCAAATTTATTTCAGAAAAACGAAGAAAACAGCGAGAATAAGCAGGAAAAATGCCACGAAATGATTCCACTGCAGGGCCTGGTTCTTGAAAAGCAAGGTCACGATGACTGTAAAGACTGTCAGTGAAATGACCTCCTGAATGACTTTCAGCTGTATCAGGTTGAACGGACCTCCGTTGTCGGCGAATCCGATCCTGTTGGCAGGGACCTGGGCGCAATACTCGAAAAACGCGATGCCCCAGGAAAAAAGAATCACCAATATCAGGGGCCATCCCGAAGATATCTTCATCTCCTGGAGTTTCAGGTGCCCGTACCAGGCGACAGTCATGAACACATTGGATGTTATCAGCAGTAGGACAGTATAAAGTGCTTTCATTTTCAAACGGATTCAGTAAAACCGGGGCGCAAATATAGAAGCGGTTTTGTTTTTTTCCAAAAAATCTTTCATTCGTCGAGTATCTGTAAAAAGCTGTTTTGAAATTTTCAAATACCGCCGAATTTCCATAAATTTGTACGATTGACAAATCGGGACACACTAAAACATAAATATCATGACACTGATAAAATCCATTTCCGGAATCCGCGGTACCATAGGCGGCACGCCGGGAGAAGCATTGACACCTGTCGACATAGTGAAATTCACATACGCATATTGCGTCAAGCTCAGGGAACGCAGGCCAAAGCCTGAAAACGGCCGCTATCGCGTGGTGGTGGGAAAGGATGCCCGGATTTCCGGGGCAATGGTGGAGCAGCTCGTATGCGGCTCGCTCATTGCCTGCGGAGTGGATGTGATCAAGGCCGGCTATGCTTCGACCCCTACCACGGAAATGGCCGTGATATTCGAGAAAGCGGACGGAGGCATCATCCTGACAGCTTCGCACAATCCGAAGCAGTGGAATGCACTCAAGCTCCTGAACGAAAAGGGCGAATTCCTGAACGCTGCCGAAGGTGCGGCAATACTGGAATGTGCGGAAAGGGATGATTTCGACTTCGCCGATGTGGATTCCCTCGGGACCATCGTGGAAAAGGACTTTACAGATGCGCACATAGATGCCGTGCTGGCTCTCGATGCGGTGGATGTGGAAGCCGTCAGGAACGCGAAGTTCAAGGTGGCCCTCGATGCAGTGAACTCGGTCGGAGGCATCATCATGCCGAAACTGTTCGAACGCCTCGGCGTGGAATGCATAAAGGTCAACTGCGAGCCTACCGGGAATTTCGCCCACAATCCCGAGCCGCTTCCTGCAAATCTTACGGAACTGTGCGATACCGTAGTGCGGGAGCATGCCGACCTCGGAGTCTCCGTGGATCCTGACGTCGACAGGCTTGCACTCATTTGCGAGAACGGGCAGCCTTTCGGAGAAGAATACACGTTAGTCAGCGTGGCGGACTACATCCTGTCCCGCGAAAAGGACGGAAAAGCTCTTGCGACTTCATCCAACCTGTCATCGTCGAGAGCGCTAAGGGATGTCACCGAAAGCTACGGCGGCAGGTATTTTGCCGCAGCCGTGGGTGAAGTGAACGTCACCACGAAGATGAAGGAATGCGGAGCAATCATCGGAGGCGAAGGAAACGGAGGCGTCATCTACCCTGCCCTGCACTACGGACGCGATGCCATTGTAGGTGCCGCACTGTTCCTGACCAACCTTGCATACAAGAAGATGAAGGTTTCTGAACTGCAGAAGACATACCCGCAGTACCATATCACTAAAAACCGTATCGACTTGTCCGACAAATCTCTGATAGACAAGATACTGTCCGAAATGAAGAAAATCTATTCTTCCGAAGACATCAACGATATCGACGGCGTGAAAATCTCGTTCGAATCCAGAAAGGAATGGGTGCATCTCCGCAAATCGAACACTGAGCCTATCATCAGGATTTATGCAGAATCTTCGACTGAGGATGGCGCGGAGAAACTTGCATCCGAGATAAAGGCCATCGCTGAAAAAATAATCAGGGAATAATTAATGTTTTCTTTCAGGACCACCCCGCTCGAAGACCAGTTGGACAAGGCTCTGCTTGACGGAAATGTAGGATGTTTCTGCACACAGAACTGCTGGGACACTGCACGGGGAAGATACATGACCGATATTTTCCGGGAAAGAGGCAACCTTCGGGCTGTCTTTTCTCCCGGAAATTCCGAACTCACCCCTGCCGGCAGCAGAATCAGGGTATCTCCGGAGCAGGCAGCAGGTCTGAATGCCGTCGTTGTGGAAATTCAGGATGCCGGAGCAAGATATTTTCCATATACGGAAGATGTGTTCACTCTCATGAAGATGCTTGCCGCAATGGAGGAAGCTCCCGCCCTGTACATAGTGGACCATCCGAATCCTGCGGGCAGGGTCGTGGAAGGGACCATGCCCCCTTCCGACTCCGGAACACCCAAGATAGCTCACAGGCACGGACTTACGCTCGGAGAGCTGGCAAATCTGTATTATGCGGAAATCGGAGCGAAATTCCCTCTGCATATCATTTCGGCGGAAGCCACCGATTCCAACAAGCGTCTCATGCCCTGGACCATAGCTCCGGCTGCGGACATTCCCGGACTCTTTACCTGCGGCATGTATAGCGGAGGCCGGCTCTGGACATGGACATCCGTTACCCCCGGGACAGGGACTCCGCGCCCTTACGAGTATTTCGGTGCGCCGTTCATCAGGCATGACGGGGCCGCCGCCCTGCCGGTCGAGCAGAATATCATGCTCAGGCCATGTTCATTCACGCCGGCCTGTGGAAAATATGAGGGGGAAGTATGCTTCGGTTACCAGATTATCCTGGAAGCCGGCGCCGAATACCACTCCCTGATACACACATTGCAGCTTATGCGTTTTTTCCACGACAGGTATTCCTCTTTCGAGTTGTATCCTGAATTCCATGAAAACCTTGCCGATGACGTGCTCTCCGGATATGTCGAAGGCAGGACCGGCTGGACCGAGATGCGGGAGCATGTCAAGGTGGAAGAACAGAAATGGATCAGGAAAGCGAAGAAATTCATCCTGTATGACGACGCCCCGGTCAGGATGAAATAAGGCGGATTACAATGATTGGGCGATTTTTCCATGAAAGAGGTTGGGAAATCGAAAATAATCGCTATCTTTGCGGGCTGATTTCAACAAACAAAAATTTACAGGAAATGAAAAAAGGAATTCATCCCGAAAACTACCGTCTTGTAGCTTTCAAGGATATGTCTAACGACGAGGTGTTCGTTACCCGCTCTTGCGCAAACACCAAGGAGACTCTCGACGTAAACGGAACAGAGTATCCGGTGGTGAAAGTCGAAATTTCAAACACGTCGCATCCGTTCTATACGGGTAAGATGAAACTCGTCGACACGGCAGGCCGTGTAGACAAATTCTACCAGAGATACAAGAAAAAATAGTCCGGGACTATTGCAAAAAAAAAGCAGCTCGCGGGTCGGAGCTGCTTTTTTATTTGACTGCCTGCCGTTCATAACAGATATTTCCGCCAGAACGCCCGGTTCTCCGCCAGGAAATGCTCCCCCTGATAGCCGTGATAACCGTGTTTGCCGTCCGGGTAGATCATCAGTTCGAAACTCTTTCCTGCCTTGTGCAGGGCATCTGCAAGCTGCAAGGTATTCTGGAAATGCACGTTGTCATCGCCGGTGCCATGAGTCAGTTTCAGATAAACGGGCCTGACTGAGGCCGTATCGGCATACGACGCCAGGTATGACTCCGCATAGTCCAGCGTCCTGGATTCCGCATAGCCTTCCGGATTGTTCTGCGGCGTTCCCATGTAGCGTTCGGTGTAATGGGTATCGTACAGGGCCCAGTCATATACTCCACCGCCTGCAATCCCGTACTGGAAACACTCCGGAGCCCGCATTACTAGCATGGCAGTCATTGTACCTCCGAAAGAAAAACCTTCCACCCCTATTTTGCTTCCGTCCACATAAGGCAAGGCTCTGAAATACCCGGACCACTCCATGAAGTCCTGGAGTTCATAAACCGTCAGCCTTCTGTATACCATGTCGAGACCTTTTCTGCCGTTGTGTCCCGCAGCCCTGCAGTCAGCCATCACCTCTATGATTCCGTTTTCCGGCCACCACCGGTTTTTGTCCGACGGAGTGCTCCACCTGTCCCTTACCACGGGCGTGTCCGGCCCCCCGTAGATATCGAAGTGCACCGGGTATTTCTTCCCGGGATCGAAATTCTTAGGATATGTCACTGCGGCAGGCAGGGTGAAACCGTCCTTTGTGACCATGAACACGATTTCCGGCAGGGCATATTTCCCTGCATCGAAATCCTCCCCAGCCATATCGGCCACGACTTTTCCCACGGAACAGGTTTCCGAAACATCGAACACCGCCACTTTCTCGGGTGTGCGGAAATTGGAATACGCCGCGGCAAAATGTTTCCCGTCAGGAGAAAATACGGCATTCCTCACATCGTAGCGGGGATCGGTCAGCTGCCTGTCACCGCCTTTGCGAGACGTGGCATATACCGACATACGTACGCGGGAATCGTTCCACGAAGTGAAGAACACCTCTTTCCTCTTTCCGTCCGCCCGGTGTATCCTGATATTCCAATAGTCCCCGTCTGTGACCTGCCTGAACTCTTTTCCGTCATATGAAAGGAAATAAATCTGCTCCCAGGCCCCGTCCAGGCATCTCGGCATGTATAAACCGTCCCCGGTGAACACTGCCCCCGAAATCCAGTCCACCCATGTCCCGCTTTTCTCGCTGTAGACAAGATATTTGCTTCCGTCCGACACCCGCACGCCGTAAAGTTCGAGTTCCTGCTGCGACCTCGGCATTCTCGATATGAAAAACGCATCGCTTTCAGGTCCCCAGAACGGCGTTCCGAAATACTGGTCAGGATCTTCATCGAAATCGGCCCATACCACGGACGGTGCGGAATCACGGCTGAAATCCGGAGCGGAAACATCAACAATACCTATTTTTACCGTCGGATTGGTCTCTCCGGCCTTGGGATATCTTGTCTCGAGAATGCTGCCGTCCTGTCCGAACGGAGAATATATGGGAAACAGCGGTACATCCGTATTGTCGAAGCGGTAAAATCCTATTTTCCGGCTATCCGGAGACCACCAGAACGCCTTGTATTCCGTGCTGCGGCCGAAAATTTCCTCATAATACACCCATGAGGCAAAGCCGTTGAGAATCAGGTCACTGCCGTCAAAAGTCAGCCTTTTTTCCACCTTCGTGGCAATGTCCACGACATACAGGTCGTTGTCTCTGGTATAGGCCAGCATCGTGGAGTCCGGCGAATATGTCAGGTTGACTGCACCGGCCGGCTTGACCGGAAATTCCGGGAATTTTTCCGGAGCCGCACCATGCTGAGATCCGCCGCTGCGCACATCGTAGACGAATGCACAGGAGTCCGCATAGGAATCATCATAGGTAAAAATGACCTTATCGTCGGAAATCCATTTCCAGGAGCGGGGCAAATCCTCGAATTCACTGGCGGACAACGTCATTGCTCCGGCAAGGAGCATCCAGGCCGAAACCGGAAGTACAAGCAGATTTTTTTTCTTCATATTCCTTTCTCAAACAAAATATTCATCCTTGAAATTTACCAAATACACTTTTTCAGTGCTGCGGGTCAATGCCGTATAAAGCCATTTCAAATCGTCCGGGAGCAGTTCGTCCTGCCAGAACGGATTGTCTATGAACACGCATTTCCACTGGCCGCCCTGGGATTTGTGGCAGGTAATGGCATTTGCGTATTTCAGTTGCAGGGCATTGAAATATTTGTCCTCCCGGACGGCTTCATAACGTTTTTTCCGGGAAGCTATATGCGAATAATCCTCGTTGACTCCTTCGTACAGCATGTTCTGCTGCTCCGGCGTCAGCGCAGGACTTTCCGAGACCAGGGTGTCGAGGATAACGTTCGCCACTATTTCCTGCATCCCGTAGTCAGGAAAGGACAGGCGGGCTTTCGCGAAATGCAGTCCGTATCTTTCTTCATACCTGGAAATGCTTTCAAGGCAGGCTATGTCTCCGTTCGCGATATAGTCCACATCGTCTATCTTCTCAGTAAACTGATAGCAGTTCTTCACTATCATCAGCCTGTCGCCCCGCACAAGCTGGTCCTCCTTGTACTGGACTGCCGCACGGATGCCGAGATTGTACCTTATCGCCCGCTTGTTGGACCTGCATATTACCACGGTCTCGTCGTCGCCGTAATGCGAATAGGCATCGGAAAGCGCCTCGGTGAGGTCAATGCCCGAAATCCTTTCCATATCGGAAAATCCTTTCAGATTCAGGGCAATGCGGATATCATCCAGTTCGCCGTCATCCGCCTTCCTTATCTCCTGCCTGAGCATGGTGGCATTTTCGAGGATGCCGGAGCCGGAATGCTGCCTGACCACGGTGGAAAGTTCCACACGCACGGACGGCCCGAAATATGAAACATAATCTTCCGACAGTGCCGGACTGATGTCGAGACCTACCGGAGGCAGCTGCGCCTTGTCCCCTATCAGGACAAGTTTGTTGCCGAAGCCCCGCCGAACGTACTCCACCAGGTCGGAAAGGAGGTTGCCAGAGCCGAATACGTTGGCCTGGGTGCCTGAATCTATCCCTATCAGGGAAACTTCATCCACGAAATACACGGTATCCCTGTCCTTGTTCGGACCGAGCGAGAATTCTCCGAAACCGGCCCCGCTGACGGATTTCTGCCTGTATATGTGCTTGTGTATGGTATAGGCCTGGTTCCCGGCATAGCCCGACAGCACCTTGGCCGCCCTGCCAGTCGGTGCCAGCAGCACACAGTTCACCTTCAGGCTTTTGAGAAAAGAGACAGCAGCCGCCACCGCGGAGGTCTTTCCCGTACCTGCATATCCGTTGACCATCATGATATCGCAGCCGTCTCCGGATATGAACTCAGCCAGTGTGCTAAAAAATCGTTTCTGGCAGTCCGTAGGCTCGAATGCGAACGAATCCGCGAAACCCGAATACAGAAAATCCGCGCTTCCCATCATTTGGCCCTCTTGAAAATCATGGACAGGACTATGAATATCGGATAAATCTCAAGACGTCCGAAAATCATGTCGATGCTGAAGATGAATTTGGCTATCCCCGGCTGGGAAGCGTAATTGCCCATCGTACCGAGCGAGTCGAGGGCCGGACCGGCATTGCCGAGAGATGAAAGGCAGCCGGAAAACGCTTCCGCGACATCTATGCCGCACAGGGCGAGGAATGCGAAGGACACTAACAGAATCAGCAGGTAGAATACGATGTAAAGGATGGCGGAAAACGCCTCGTTATCCTTGAGGAAATGGCTTCCTACACGTATCTGCATGATTGAAGACGGGTGCAGGTTCTGCTTTATCTGCCTTGCTATGGCCTTGAAAGCTATATATACCCTGTCGGATTTCACACCTCCGGTAGTAGATCCGGAACATCCGCACTGGAAGACCGCATAAAGCAGTACGATATTCGCGAACAGGGGCCATGCGGTATTGTCGGCGGTGCCGAATCCCGTAGTGGTGAGCATGCTCGCCACCTGGAAAGAGCCGTCCAGAAGCGCCCTTCCCCAGCCATCGTATGTCCCGCTGGATTTAAGGCTGATGGTGACAAATATTGCGAGGACGGCAAACGTGCCGAGGAAAAATTTTATCACGGGATGTCTGAACGGCTTCAGGGACCGAGTCGCAAACACACCGAACAGCAGGCCGAAATGTATCGAGGACAGCAGCATGAAAACCATGATGATGATGTCGATAAGCGGGGAATCATAGTATGCTATGGACATGTTGCGCGTGCTGAAACCGCCTGTAGCCACCGTGCTGAAAGAGTGATTCAGCGCATCGAAGAAGGACATGCCCGCTATTTTCAGAAGCAGGGTCTCTATCAGGACCAGGCCCACGTACACGAAAGCTATGACATGGACGGTCTTTATGGAACGGAAACGGTATCCCTCCCGCGACAGCGAAGACAGCTCGATGTTGGTAAGCCTCATCCGGAACGGACTGGCATCGGGAATGATGAGAAGCAGGAAAACGACGATTCCCAGACCGCCTATGAAATGCGTCGAAGACCGCCAGAATACGAGGCTTTTCGGAAGGCTCTCCACATCTGTCAGGATGGTGGAGCCCGTAGTGGTATAGCCCGACACGCTTTCGAACCATGCGTTCACCAATGTGAATTCCCCGCCCCACAGGACATAAGGCAACATTCCGAAAATAAAGGAAAGCAGCCACGACAGGACTATGATCATGTATCCGTCCTGAAGGGAAATGGCATTGGCTTTCCGGACGAAAATGAAAGGGAAAATACCCACGATAAACGTGATAATGAAACTTATCGCCAAAGGTCCCAAAGCCGAGTCTTTTCCGTTCACGACAGATACTATCATCGACAGGAACATGAACAGCGCACTCACGAGCAGCGCCTGCCCGACATTTTTCGATATGACCTTTATATCCATCCGTACGTCATCTTTTAGAGTTCCTTCGCGGCAGAGGATGTCTCGATGAACTTCTCTCTTTCTTCGCGCAGCTTTGCAAGACGTCTCTTCAATTCCGAATTTTCATCGATAAGTTCGGTTATGTCGCTGTTCAAGGTGACCAGCTCGTCATCTCCGTCGAAACCGTATCCGTATTTTCTCCCCGCCCTCTTGTAGTCATCGATGCCTGCAAGCATTTTCTTCAACGGCCTTATATAATATATGAGTATGAAAACGAGCAGCAGCAGTACGAGCAGCAGTCCCGCGCCTATTGATACCACTCCCGGGATGATGCTCCTGTAGAAACCGTCCTGGAATGTCTGCGAATTTTCTTTCAGCTGTACGTAGATGACGTCGTTCAGCTTCTCGATATCGGACCTGAGCCGCTGGTATTTCGGCTGGAGCCTTTTGAAATACCAGTCCCTGTTGTCGATGAAATCATTCATTATCACTTTCTCGAATTCCATGGACGTCAGCATGTAGGCGCTGTATGAGTATATGACGGAATCGGCCCTTGCCGCGGCTTCCCTGCTGTCGAGAGTGGCTTTAAGACTGTCATATTCTTCCAGAAAGGCATTGCAGTCGACGTCGGGAATCAGGGCCGGGTCCTTTTCGCCCACTATGGCGAGGAGCCGCAGATTGTAGCTGTCGCTGTCATTCGCCAGTTTCTGGGCTATGTTGATGCAGTTTATGTTAGATGCTATGAGATTTGAAACATAGTCGCTCATCCTGCGGTATTCCATAATGGATATGATACTCGACAACAGGAGAATCACGGCTATGGCTCCGAGAGAGAGGGTAAGTTTCGCACTCATCGACATCCTGATGCGGAAAAAATTCCTGAAAGTTTTTCTCTGCATAGCACTTTTTCTTGAATCAACCGGCAAATTTAGAAACTGTTTCGATTTTTCGCAACTTTTAGGTCAGGTTTGAATCTTCACCAATAATTAATACGGAAAAAGTGCCTTTTTGTCGATAAAATTACTACCTTAGCAGTCGGAAAAAAATTAAAAAAAAGAAAAATTTACACAGGCAAGGCAATATTTTTTTCTTTTATTAACAACTATCTAATTTATTTTTTTATGAAAAAATTTATTTTCATTGCCGCGGCGGCTCTCGCATGCGCAATTTCAGCCAATGCACAGGAAAAACAGTACAAGCCCGAGGCCATGGACTTCTCGCTTGAAATGAACTACACTCCGGGTACTACCGGCCGTTTTGTCCTCCCGGAATACGGTGTCAAAGGCCGTCTGTTCATTTCCGACAGGTTTGCAGTGAAACTGAATCTCGGATTCACGACAAATTCCGACAAGACTGTCTCATATACACAGCAGGCAAGTTCCACAGGCAACGGTACGACGGAAACTTCAAGTGAAACCAAGGAAACATCCACACTGTTCTCCATCATGCCTGGTGTCGAGTATCATTTCGGCAATTTCAACAGGGTATCACCGTATGTAGGTGCAGCCATAGGCATCATGGCAGGCAGTTCTAACACCATTCCTGATCAGCAGGCACCGAAAACTTCCATCAAAAGACCTGCATTCGGTTTCGGCATCCAGGCTTCCGCAGGCGTGGACGTGTACATCTGCCAGGGACTCTATGCCGGTGTCGAGCTTGGTCTGGGATACAGCTATGCTAAAGACGGAAGAGGTGAGACCACGACCATAAACAATGACCAGTCCGTAACCAAGGCTGACGGTCCTGAGGAAAACATGTCAGGCAGCTTCGGCTTCTCTGCCATCCCTTCGCTCCGCATCGGTTGGTTCTTCTAAAAAGCAATCATTGTTTTGAAATAAACCCCAAGGGGATAAATAATCGAGTAGGAGGAAAACGAAGTAGTTTTCTTCCTACTTTCGTTTTCCGACCTCTCACACCACCGTACGTGCCGTTCGGCATACGGCGGTTCCTTAGTGCTGATGCAATTTGACATATAAGTC
>CALUQC010000159.1 GCA_944322805.1 uncultured Bacteroidales bacterium
CCGTCTCTTTCAGTGTTCTGTTGGCAAGCGGCAATATCTCTTCGATTTCATGGAATTTCCCGAAAGGGGACAGTTCCGCCACAATTCCGGCGGCGTCCGTTCTGGCTGGGGAAGATGAGCCGGATACTGGCCTGTCCATAATATAATAGTGAGTCGAACGTCCGAGTTTCGTCAGGCCGAAACGGCTGCACAGGACATTGAATGCGCCGGCCTTCATCAGGGCTTTTCCCGGCTCGTAGAGGACGGCTCCGGGAAAGATGCTGTCCGCAGATGGCAGGAAACGCGGGACGGCATGCCGCAATTCATCATAGCCGAACTGCATGACGGAGAGGGGAGTCCCTGCCGTAACGGTGCATTCCCCGTCGAATTCCCTGTCCATCAGGACAAGCACCTCCTTGCATTCACCTTCTGAAGCTAATATGTGGATTTCACGGCACTGCTTTCCCAGCCTGTCGTAAATCATGGAAATGTCCGCCATGGGGGAGAGTTTCAGCAGGACATGCCGGCACTGACTGAAAAGATCGTCTTTCAGGGCCAGTACGTCCGGGCTGCAATCTTCTATCAGAAAGACCTTTTTCCCTCCGGCATCCCGCCGTGCCGGATCCAGGAATATCAGGTCAGGGCGGAAAGTGCCGAGGATTCCTCCGGCCGTCATTTCAGGCACGGCGGCCTTTTCTCCCCGGGCACCGGAAAAAGCGGAGACGTTGTCCCGGCCGTCCTCCGGATGCGCCCCGTTTCCGCATTGCCTCTCCGGCACAAGCCTGAAGGACACCACTGATATGTTGTCCCTGCCAAGCAGCCTGAAATTCCGCTCGGCGGAGGAAGCGAGCGCAGGATTCATCTCATTGTAGAGTACAGATGCGGCTGCTGTGGAAAATGCCCAGGAATCCACTCCGAGACCGCCTGTCAGGTCGGCGACACGGGCATTGCCTTCCGGAAAAAGACGCTGCAGGATGCGGGCCTTGTACATGGCCGCGGCTTCGGAACTGCATTGCTCGCCCGAGAGCTTCAGCGGATAGGCGAGCTCCGGTACCCTGTACCACGACGGCACCTTCTTCTTCAACTTCCTGCGCACTTCTATTGTATTGACCGCCAGGTCAATGTCGAAACCCGCGTATCTTTCCCTCGAAAGCAGAAGTTTCGCCGTATCGGCGTTCTCATTGTCCACAACGAATCCGGAAAAACTCTCCATCGGCAATGTTTTCATTTTCTGAACGGTTTCCTCATGCAAAATTATGAAACTGTTTCCGAATAATTCAAGACAGTTTCCAAAAAATTTCAGGCGGTTTCTATCATTTCTCCCGGATATTTGGTATTTTTGTATGATTTGATGAAAAAACATTTAACGCTAAAATAAACTAAAAATCAATCATGGAAAGAGATTTCAGAGCAGTCGCCCAGAGCTGGCTTGACGGCAATTACGATGACGAAACCAAGGCCGAGGTCCGGAAACTTATGGACACCGACCCCGCAGGTCTGGAGGATGCCTTTTACCGCAATCTCGAATTCGGTACGGGCGGACTTCGCGGCGTAATGGGCGTCGGCACCAACAGAATGAACAAATATGTCGTGGCGATGGCTACGCAAGGTCTTGCAAACTATATCATCAAGAACGTGCAGGGAGAAAACCTGAGCGTATGCGTGTCATACGACAGCAGGAACAACAGCGACGCATTCGCGCATATCACCGCGGAAGTCCTGTCGGCCAACGGGATACATGTGTATATCTATGACTGTCTCCATCCCGTGCCGCTTCTTAGCTATGCGGTGAGGAAAAAGCACGCTACCGCCGGCGTGATGGTCACGGCTTCGCACAACCCGAAGGAATACAACGGATACAAGGTCTACTGGTCAGACGGTGCACAGATCATAGCACCGGTGGACAAGGATATCGTGGCGGAAGTGAATGCCATTACGGACCCTTCCATGGTAAAATACAAGGCCGACGGCAAGGAAGGCGGCATAGAAATCATGGGCGACGAGATGAACAACGCATACATGGATGACGTCCTCACCCTGATGCTTTCCCCTGAGGCGCGCGAAAGGCACAAGGACCTTAAAATCGTATATACTCCGCTTCACGGCTCCGGTGTGAAGATAGTGCCGGCCATCCTGAAAAGGCTCGGGTTCGAAAACATTTACCATGTGCCGGAACAGGATGTAAGCGACGGCAATTTCCCTACTGTCAAGTCTCCTAACCCCGAAGAATCCTCGGCTCTCGAGATGGCGGTGAAGGTGGCCGACAGGGAAGGCGCCGATTTGGTGCTTGCCACTGACCCTGATGCTGACCGCCTCGGTATCGCAGTCCGCGACAACGACGGGAAGATGGTGCTTTTCAACGGCAACCAGACAGGCTCCATACTGACCTACTATATTCTGAGACGCTGGTCGGAACTCGGAAAAATCGACAGCACGAAATACGTGGTCAAGACCATTGTGACAACGGAACTGATAAGGGCCATAGCCGAAAAATACGGGGTAAAGGTTTACAACGTGCTTACCGGCTTCAAATACATCGCCGACATAGTGCGCCGCAATGAAGGCAAGGGCGAATTCATCTGCGGAGGCGAGGAAAGCTACGGTTTCAATATCGGTGAATTCGTACGCGACAAGGATGCTCCCGTTTCATGCGCAATGGTGGCTGAATGCGCTGCCTGGGCTGCCGATCAGGGACTTACCCTGTACCAGCTCCTCCAGAACATCTACAAGGAGTTCGGATATTATAGGGAGTCGCTTACTTCACTGGTACGCAAGGGCAAAGCCGGTGTCGAGGAGATTGCCGCCATCATGACCGATCTCAGGAACAATCCTCCTGCAGAGCTTGCCGGCGTACCTGTCACGAAGGTCATCGACTACGACAAGCCGGAGGAGACCGGACTCCCGAAGTCCAACGTGCTCCAGTTCTTTACTTCGGAGGGTGATGTAGTGTCGGTAAGGCCTTCCGGGACGGAGCCGAAGATAAAGTTCTATTTCGGTGCCAAAGGCAATGCCTCTGACGCAAAGATAGAAAAACTCCGCGCACAGTTTATAAAGTAACCGGCTGCGCTGCCGCATGCAAAGCGCAGGATAACCGATGCGAATAATCGTAGAAAATGCAGTGGCGAGGTTTCCCGAATTCCGTTTCGGGAAACCTTTGTCATGGAAAATGGAAGATGGCGAAAACTGGGCCGTCATCGGTCCGAACGGAGCCGGCAAGAGCCTTTTCGGCGGTTTCGTCAAAAGGAGCATTGCCCTCAGGGAGGGAAGCGTAAGATATTACGGCAAGGGAGGTGAGCCGGTGGAGAACGGAATCGGGTCCATCGAGTTCAGGGACATATATTCCGTATCCGGTGCCCGGACAATGTATTACCAGCAGAGATGGAACTCCCGTGATGCGGAAGAATCCCCGTATGCTGTTTCCCTGTTTTCCGGATTCGGACGGGAAACCATAGACGAATATGCGGAACTTTTCGGCATAGGGGACCTGCTCGGCAAACGGGTGGTTTCCCTGTCGAGCGGAGAATTGCGCAAATTTCTCATTACAAGGGCGCTTATGAGCGAGCCGTCGGTGCTGCTCATAGACAATCCGTTCATTGGCCTGGATGAAAATTCGCGCAGGTCTCTCGATGCCATGCTGGCAGGTCTCGGAGAAAAGAAAGGGCTTCAGGTGATACTGATGCTCAGCCAGACGAAGGACCTGCCGCTGTGGATAGACAAGGTGCTGCCCGTAAAGGACCGCAATGTTCTGGAGCCTGTCACACGGGACGCCTTTTTCCGCAGCGGTATGGAGTCCATGCTGTTTCCCGAGACGGCGGGCTCCCTGTCCGGATTCTGCGGCCTGCCTGTGAAGAAGCAATGCGGTGCGGACTCCGGCAGTGAAGCGGAGTACACCCATGTATTGAAAATGAAAAATATCACAGTGGGATACGGCAGCAGGAAAATCCTCGACGGAGTGGACTGGACGGTGAAAAGGGGAGAACGCTGGGCGCTTCTCGGAGAAAACGGCTCGGGAAAATCCACTCTCCTCAGCCTTGTTTGCGGAGACAATCCACAGGCTTATGCAAACGATATTGTCCTGTTCGACCGTAGGCGCGGCACGGGGGAAAGTATCTGGGATATAAAGAAAAGGATAGGATATCTCAGCCCTGATGTCCACACTTATTATTTGGAGGATATTCCCTGCCTGAAAGTGGCGGCAAGCGGATTCTTCGATTCTGTCGGCCTGTCGCGCGAATGCACCGGAAGCCAGTATGCCGAAGCCTTGGCGTGGATGAAGATTTTCGGAGCGGAGCATCTCGCAGAAAGATCTTTCGTCAGAATATCGTACGGCGAGCAGCGTCTCGTCCTTTTAGTCAGGGCCTTTGTAAAGTCTCCGGAACTCCTGGTGCTGGACGAGCCTCTCCACGGATTGGACACGGGTAAAAAACGCAGGGCCATGGAAATAATGGAAAATTATTGCGCCGATCCGCGCACTACCCTGATATACGTTACTCACTACAAGGACGAAATCCCTTCCTGCATCACGAAATTCAAAGTCCTTACCCGTAAATGACCGCCGTCCGGGTCCCGCCGAAAACGCCGCAGTGCACCCGCAGCCCGGAAACGTCCGGCTCGTCAGAGTGGGGTCACTGCAAGGCCTCAAGGGACGGACAAGGGAGTTTACTTACGTAAATGACCGCCGGACGGGTCCCGCCGGAAACGCCGCAGTGCCCCCGCTATCACGAGCCGGAGCCTGATTCGGTTATAATAAGCAATTTATCCCCCGCCCTCAACTCCACGCTCCCGTTCGGCACGATAAACCTGTCCTGCCTCTTGATCATCATGACCAGCATTCCTTCCGGCAACTTAAGCTCCTTAAGGGTATTGCCGTGGGTGAGGGATTCTTCGGTAAGGGTTATCTCCACAAGTTTCCCGGCTTCTTCCGGTATTTCCACTCCGAAATTGTTGTCATCTTCCGGGATGTCCTCATTGAGTTTCAGCATGCGCGCACTTGCCGTGATGGAACTGCCCTGAAGCACGAGAGAGAGAAGGGTAATGAAGAATACTATGTTGAAAATCAGATCAGCACCGTCCACTCCGGCCACTACGGGATACGTGGCGAAAAGAATCGGGGCCGCACCTCTCAGCCCGACCCATGAGATAAATGCCTTCGAGCCTGTAGTGATTTTCCTGAATGGAGCCAGGGAGATGAACACGCTCAGCGGTCTTGCAATGAAAATCATGAATACGCCGATAAGCAGGGCGACAAGGGCCGTCTTCATCATTTCATGAGGATTGACGAGAAGGCCGAGCACCACGAACATGACTATCTGTACGAGCCATGTGATGCCGTCAAAAAAAGAAAGGATGTCCTTGCGGTAGGGAATCTGCTTGTTCCCTATGATGATGCCGGCTATGTACACGGCCAGATAACCGTTCCCCGAAAGATAGGTGGTGACAGTGTACGAGAAAAACATCACGCTGAGAAGCATGATAGCGTAAAGCGGCGCGTTGTTCAGATTCACCCTGCGCAGGAACCATACCGTTATGATGCCGAAAACGGCTCCTCCGACACAGCCTACGCCGAATTGCAGCACGAGCGTCTTCAATGCGTCCTTCGTCACCATCCATGCGGACAAGTCCCCCGAGGCATCGCCGGCAAGGGTGTTGGCCAGCTGTATGAGGATGATGGTAAGTATGTATGCCATGGGGTCGTTGCTTCCGCTCTCGAGCTCGAGCATGGGCTGGAGATTGTTTTTCAGCCTCATCTTGCTGTTCCTCAGGATATTGAATACGGAAGCCGAGTCCGTGGACGACATCGTCGCCGCCAACAGGAGACAGGTCACCAACGGGAGGCTGATGGGGCAGGCGTCCCAGACTGACAGGACGTATATGAACAGTCCGGTGAAAACGGTGGTAAGCACCACACCGAGAGTGGAAAGTATGAGTCCGGGGGCCAGTATGGGACGGATTTCCTTAATCTTGGTCTCCATGCCTCCGGAAAACAGGATGATGCACAGGGCGCACATGCCTATGAACTGCGCCTGCTTGGCATCGTCGAATTTCAGCCCGAGTCCGTCCACTCCGAACAGCATCCCGGCCACGAGAAACAGCAGGAGGGAAGGCAGCCCGAAGCGGTATCCCGCCTTGCTTATGAGAATGCTGCTGAATATCAGCACTGACAGTATCAGCAAAATGTTTTCCGAAGTAAATGTCATGTCTTGTCTATGCTTTTCAGAGTGTTGTCTTATCCGATGATATCGTTGTTTCCGTATGAACGGCACCATTTGCTGATCTGGCAGCTGCCGCATTCCGGTTTGCGTGCCTTGCACACGTATCTGCCGTGAAGAATCAGCCAGTGATGCGCCTTGGGCCTGAGTGATGCCGGGATGGCTTCCGTAAGATCCTTTTCGACCGCTTCCACTGTCCTGCCGTCAGAAAGCCCGATCCGCCTTGCGACCCGGAAAACGTGCGTATCCACGGCTATCACAGGTTTGTCGTAAATGACGGAAGCTATGACATTGGCCGTCTTGCGGCCTACTCCCGGAAGTTTTATCAGGTCTTCCGGACTTTCAGGAACTTCACCGCCGAAATCATCGACTATCATTCTTGCCATTCCGACCAGATGTTTCGCCTTGCTGTTCGGGAACGTGATGGATTTTATGTCTTCGAACACTTCTTCCACGTCGGCTTCCGCCAATTTCCGGGGCACGGGATATTTCCTGAAAATTTCCGGTGTATACATGTTCACCCTTTTGTCAGTGCATTGTGCGGAAAGGATGACCGCTATGAGCAGGTGGAACGGCGTATCGTATCTGAGTTCCGTCTCCGCTTCCTGCATGTTTTCCCCGAACCAGCCGAGAATCCCGGCATATCTGTCTTCCCGTGTCATGGCCTGCATCAGTTTCCCGTGGTTTCTTCATGACAGCCGGACCCGGAAGCATTGCTGCCGTCGGAAATTTCCGAGCAGCTTTCGTTCCTGCACTCGAAAATGCGGCCCTTGTAGGTCTCGCAGATGGAAAGGTTGTGCGTGACCATGACGATGGCCGTGCCGCGTCCCGTATTGATGCCGGTAAGAAGCTCCATTATCCCTTTTGCAGTCTCGCCGTCCAGATTCCCGGTGGGCTCGTCTGCAAGGATGACCTGAGGGTTGTTCAGCAGTGCGCGGGCTATGGCTATCCTCTGCTGTTCGCCTCCTGAAAGCTGGTGCGGCATCCTGTGTGACTTGTGCGCCATTCCCACCGCATCGAGGACTTCCATGATGCGCCTGTCTATGTCAGACGCGTTTTTCCAGCCAGTGGCCTTCAGGACGAATGAAAGGTTGTCTTCCACGCTTCTGTCCATAAGCAGCTGGAAATCCTGGAAAATGACGCCGAGACGTCTCCTGAGATAGGGGATATCCCTTTCCCTTACCGCATTCAGTTCGAAGCCGCATACTTCCCCCCGGCCTTTGGCAAGCCTGTTCTCGGCTATCATGGTCCTGATGATGGACGTCTTCCCGGTCCCGACCTTGCCCACTATGTAGACGAAATCGCCCGGATACACGTCCATGTCGAGATCGTAAATGACGGTATTCTCGCCCCCGCATATGTCAGCGTTCCTGAAAGATATTATAGAGTCGCCGTTTCCCATTGTGCAATAATTTCACGTAATTCTACAAAAGTAGTAAAAAAAGCCTATTTTTGTAGAATGTATTTTGAAAAACAGGTTATGAAATTGTGTTTGACAGCCGCCTGCTTCCTGCTGATGCCGGCTTTTGCATTCCCGGCCCTTGCGGACAGTCTGCCGGACAGGGACGGGCAGCCGGGAAAAGAATACGGGGAGGCCCTCGATCTGTACAGGGAAGGGATGTACGACAGGTCGATGCTGATGTTCAAGGATATGGCCGATGCCACGGGCAATGAAGACGCATACGGATATTATGTCCTGAATGCAGTGCATCTGCAAGTTCCCGGCTATGAGCATCTCATGGAAAATTTCATTTCCGAGGCACCGTCGTCGGGCCTTATACCACGGATACGTTACCGCCATGCGTTGAACCTGTTCGACAAAAAGGACTTCGCAGGCGCTGCCGGCCAGTTCGCCCTGCTGTCCAGGCACAATGTCTATCGCAGCCAGGTGCCCGAATTCCTTTTCAAGCGGGCTTACTGCGACTTCATGCTCGGACATTACGACCGGGCGCTGCTCAGGTTCAAGGACCTGGCAGAAAGGGCTCATTCAGACTACACGGCTCCTGCCCAATATGCCATAGGATATATCTGTTATGAACAGGAGAATTTCCGTGATGCGGTAAAGTGGCTCGAAAAGGCATCGTCGGACAGCCGTTTCACAGAGCCTTCCTCCTATTATCTGCTCGAATGCATTTTCATGCTGAAGGAGTACGAAACGGTCAGAAAGGAAGGTCCGGAACTTATGAAGTCCGTGTCCGAAGAAAAGCGGCCGTACATGGCACGCTTCATTTCGGAGGCCTGCCTCGTGCTCGGGGATACGGAGACGGCACGCAAGTATTTCGACCTGAGCAGGCAGTCGCTTTCTCCGGAGTCCCGTTCGGATTTCTTTTATGCCGGCTCCGTCCTGTATGCCGTAAAGGATTACCAGGGGGCGATAGACAATTTCTCGAAGATGACCGACAGAAGTGATTCCTTGGGCCAGATAGCCAATTATCATCTCGGGTATTCATATATCAGGACGGGCAACAAGGTGGCGGCCATGGGAGCCTTCAAGGATGCTTCGGTGCCTGCCTTCGACCCGGACATCAGGGAAGACGCATTCTTCAACTATGCGAAACTCGCTTTCGACCTGAATACGGATTCATCCGTTTTCTACGAATATCTTGACACCTATTCGGACAAGGAGAAAAGCGAGCGGATTTACAGCTACATAGCCCTTGCCGCACTTTACGGCAGAGACTATGAAGGCGCCATCGAGGCCTACGACCAGATAGACGAACTGGACAGCGACATGAAATCCAACTACAGGAAAGCAAACTACCTGCGGGCGCACCAGCTGATAGAATCCGGCTCATACAGGGCGGCAACGGACTGCCTCAGGGCTGCGGCCTACTATTCAGACAGAAGGACATATTTCAACCAGATGTCGCGCTACTGGCTTGCAGAATCATATTACAGATGCGGGCAATACGACAATGCGATTACCGTCCTGACCGACCTGTACAACACATCCGCACTGTACGGCCAGGAAGAATCCTCCCTAATATTGCTCAACATGGCCTACTGCTATCTGCAGAAGAACGATTTCGACAAGGCTGCCGAATGGCTGTCGGATTATCTTTCCGGAGGCGGGGCCAAATACCGCAAGGAGGCTTTGGTCAGATACGGCGACTGCATGTTCATGACCCAGAAATACACCGAGGCCGTGTCCGCGTATGACAAGGTGATTAAAGACTATTTCGACGTAAACGACATTTATCCGTACTACCAGGCGGCCCTTTCATACGGACTGACTGGAAACAACGCGAAGAAGGTCAGCCTGCTGGGCAATGTGGAAAAGGCTTCGCCGTCCGCGAAGTATTATCCGGAAGCCATGTACGAACTCGGCAGGGCGCTGGTCGTGGCAGGCAGCCCGGACAAGGCCGCCGCATGTTTCAACACCCTTGCAGGCAATGTCCGCGACAGCATCTATATCGCCAGGGCATATATCGAACTCGGTATGATATACAGGAACAAGTCGGAAAACTCCAGGGCCCTGGGCTACTACAAGAAGGTAGTGGAGGAAATGCCGTCCACGGAATATGCCGATGCGGCCCTGCTCGCGATAGAATCCATATACAAGTCCCAGAACACTCCGGAAGAATATTTGGCTTACATAGAGAGCATAGGGAAGTCCTCTTTGAAGACGGAAGAAGAAAAGGAGGAGATGATATACAATGCCGCCGAACAGATATTCCTGTCGGGGAACTATCCGAGAGCGCTGGCATCCCTGGCTTCCTACATGGAAACATATCCCGAAGGGCGGAAAATCTCCGATGCGGAATATTATACGGCCGAATGCTACAGGCTTACCGGCCAGCCGGAAGTCGCATGCGACCATTATGCAAAGGTGATGGATGCAGGTACCGGCTCGTTCGTGGAGCAGGCAGCGATGAAATATGCGGACCTCTCGTATTCGCTGCAGAAATACGGGGATGCATTCGATGCGTATGCTTCGCTTCATGCTTCGTCGGAATTCCAGGAGTACCGTTTCTCTTCACTTGTCGGCATGATGCGTTCGGCTTACAGGGGAAAACTTTATGACGAGGCCGTGAAGTGTTCCGGACAGTTGGTTTCCGACAGCAGGTCTGACGATGCGTTAGTGCGCGAAGCCAGATATGTGCAGGCCAAGTCCCTCCTGGCCACATCGAGAAGGGACGAAGCCTTTGCCGTACTTGCGGAGCTGGCTGCCGCACCGGATACTCCGGAGGGAGCGGAAGCCGCGTTCATGCTTATTCAGGACTGTTACGACAGGGGTGTGTTCGATGAAGTCGAAAGCAGGGTATATGCATTCTCGGATTCAGGTACGCCGCAGACCTACTGGCTTGCAAAGGCTTTCGTGGTCCTGGGTGACGCTTTCGTGGAAATGGACAATCTCGACCAGGCAAAGGCGACTTTCGAAAGCGTGGCAGAAGGTTACAAGCCGGAATCCGGCAATGACGATGTCCTGCAAAGCGTCGAAATGAGGCTTGGAAAGCTGGCAGAACTCATGCAGGAGGGAAATGCAGAATAAAAGGCAGCGGGACCGCCGCTGAAAGCTGAAAAAAGTGTGGAAATGAAATATTCAAGCAAATATGCCATATGTGCCGCTGTCCTTGCGGCATGGTCCGTTGCCGGAGCGCAGGCCCAGGACCTTAACCCGACTGTCGAAGTGTCGAGACAGTACAGGGGCGTACTGGCTGACATAGACAAGCCGTCGGTGGAAATGGCCGTTCCGGACAGTGTCATGAAGTTCAATCTCGAATTCGACTATTCCGTTTTCGACAGTCCCTTCAAGGGTGCATATGAGTTCAGGCCCTACGTCATGAACATGGATCTGGCTCCGGGATATTCGGGGGAAAAGACATTTTATCTGAACGCCGGGGCGGGATACAGCCTGCATCCGGAACTGGATGCGGTATGGTCCCCGTTCAAAGGCGACAGTTTCCGGCTTTCGGTGTATGCCGGCCACCGTTCGTATGTCGGCAGCTACAGGACAACAGGACTGAAACCTCTGGCAGGTGATGCCGAAATAACACGGGCAAGGGGCGGTTTTCAGGGATACGACCTGCTTTCGAAAGCCGGCATTGACGGTACTTATGACTGGGAGAACGGCTGTTTCTCATTCGATGCGGGATACTATGGCACGGCATTGAAGGACACTACTGTCAGACGGGGCTATGACGCTTTCGACCTGAAAATGGGCATTTCATCCAAGAAGACCCCGGAATCGTGTTTTACGTACAATGTCGGCGTACGGTACCGTTATGCGGAAGACAAACTGAAATACGCGGATGATTATGCAGACGCATTCGGGCTTCCTCTCCGGAACTGCCTGACGGAACATGACCTTGACGTGGACGCCTCGTTCGGAGGCTCGTTCAGGTCCGGGCATTCCCTTATGGTGGATCTCGGGTTTGACTTTGCCTCGTACGGTGCAGTCCTGGCTTCCAATGCCGGGAATCTCTCGGTTACGCCGAGATATATCTTCTCAAAAGGCCTGTGGAAACTGAATCTCGGCGTGAAGTTCGCTTTCCTGCTGAGAAACAACAGCTACGATACCCTGCCGCAGATGAACACCGCCAAAGGGCAGATAGTCTATCCGGACGTGAAAATCAGCCTGACGGCCATCAGGAATCATCTCGATGTATATCTTGCGGCAGGCGGCGGCCCGGACATCAACAGCTACGCCTCCCTGATAGATGACAACAGGCATGTCACGCCGTATTACAATATCGCCGGCCAGGCCCCGCTCCTGGACAATACTGTGGAAAGGGTTTCCGCAGCCGTCGGACTGAAGGGCGGCATTGCGGCCCGTTTCCGTTATGACCTCAGTGCCGGATACCGGAATTTTGCCAATGCCCCTCTCGAGACCGTCACCATTGCCGGACGGTTCCCGACGGCCGGCATCGCATATTCGCCATGGCAGATGTTTTATGTGAATTTGGACTATTTCTGGAATTCGGAGGACGTGGATATTGCCGGAAACTTCCAGTACCGCAGTACAGATGTCCGCAGACGGGGCCTGGACATGTTTGCACCGGCAGCCTTCACGGGATACGTCGATTTACGCTACAACCTGAAAAAAAGGATATATTTCGGCATCGACTGCAATTTTTCCACATCGCGGCACGGAACGGTGAATTTCACGGACGGATCCGCACCGCTTCCCGAGGTGGTTGTGCCCGGCTTTGCGGATCTCGGAGTCAATCTCGAATACGCCTTTACCCGCAAGCTGTCCTTCTGGCTGCGCACCGGCAACCTGCTCGACATGACCATCCAGAGGGTGCCGCTGTACACCGAAAGCGGCATCTATTTCACCGCCGGTATCAGGCTGCTCCTGTAATCCCGCCGCGACTGCCGGAGCATGTCCCGTCCGAAGCGAATCATGCCGGACAGGAGAGTGAAAAATTTTTGAAAAATTTCAAAACAGTTTCTAAATTTGTCCGCTTAAATTTTTCTGTATAAAATGAGTGAAAACGAAGTGAAGAACAGTGCGGAAAACCAGTATTCCGCAAGCAGTATTCAGGTGCTGGAAGGACTCGAAGCCGTAAGGAAAAGACCTTCCATGTACATCGGGGACATAGGGGAGAGGGGACTGCATCATCTTGTGTATGAAGTGGTCGACAACAGCATCGATGAAGCTCTTGCCGGATTCTGCACCGATATCGAAGTTACCATCAACGAAGACAATTCCATAACAGTCAGGGACAACGGGCGCGGTATCCCTACCGGAATGCATGAAAAGGAACACAAGTCGGCTCTCGAGGTAGTTCTGACCGTGCTCCATGCCGGAGGAAAGTTCAGCAAGGACAGCTACAAGGTGTCCGGAGGTCTGCACGGCGTGGGCGTATCCTGCGTGAATGCCCTGTCGGACTACCTGAGGGCGGAAATCCACCGTGAAGGAAAGGTATTCGTCCAGGAATATTCAAAGGGAAAGCCGCTCTATGACGTGAAAGTGACGGGAGAGGCATCGGACACCGGTACGACCATATCGTTCCATCCGGATCCCGAAATCTTTACCGTGACTACGGTCTACAAGTATGATACGTTGGCAGCCCGTCTCAGGGAGCTGGCTTATCTGAACAAAGGCATCAGGCTGATTCTTACCGACAAGCGTGAAAGGCTGACCGACGACAACGGAAATCCTACGGAAGACTTCCGCACCGATGTCTTCTATTCCAAGGAAGGGCTGAAGGAATTCGTGAACTATCTTGACGGCGGTGCGGAGAAACTTACCGAGAACCCCATCTATCTCGAGACGGACAAGATCATCCCGATCGAAATAGCGATGCAGTACAACACCGGGTTTTCGGAGAAAATCTACTCTTACGTAAACAATATCAACACGATAGAGGGCGGTACCCATCTGCAGGGTTTCAAGATGGGACTTACGAGGACCCTCAAGAACTACGCGGACAGGAACAACCTTCTTTCGAAACTGAAATTCGACCTTGCCGCCGATGATTTCAGGGAAGGCCTTACGGCAGTCATTTCCGTGAAGGTGGCCGAGACGCAGTTCGAGGGCCAGACCAAGACGAAGCTCGGGAACGGGGAAGTGGTTTCCGCAGTGTCCCAGGCTACTGCAACGGCACTGGAGGCCTATCTCGAAGAAAATCCGAAGGATGCAAGGGCAATAGTGGACAAGGTAATCCTGGCGGCTACGGCAAGGCATGCGGCCCGGAAAGCCCGTGAAATGGTGCAGCGCAAGACAGTCATGTCCGGAGCGGGAATGCCCGGAAAATTAGCGGACTGTTCCCTGAGGGATCCGGAAAAATGCGAGCTCTTCCTCGTGGAGGGAGATTCGGCAGGCGGTACCGCAAAGCAGGGCCGCGACCGTATGACCCAGGCTATCCTGCCGCTCAGGGGTAAAATCCTGAACGTGGAGAAGGCCATGGAACACAGGGTCTTCGAAAGCGAGGAAATCAGGAACATCTACACCGCGCTCGGGGTGACTGTAGGTACGGAAGATGACCACAAGGCTCTGAACCTGTCCAAGCTCCGCTACCACAAGGTAATCATCATGACCGATGCCGACGTGGACGGAAGCCATATTGCCACCCTGATACTTACGTTCTTCTTCCGCTACATGCTGGACCTCATCAGGAACGGATATGTCTATTTGGCCACTCCGCCGCTGTATCTCGTGAAGAAAGGCAAGGAGGAAATCTATTGCTGGACCGATGAAGAAAGGCGTGCGGCTACAGAAAAGCTCGGCAAGGGCTCCGACAAGGGAGTTACGGTGCAGAGATACAAGGGTCTCGGGGAAATGAGCGATGTACAGCTTTGGGAGACGACCATGGACCCTTCCCGCAGACTGCTCAGGCAGGTGACCATAGACAATGCGGCCGAGGCGGAGAGAACGTTCTCCATGCTTATGGGGGATGATGTGCCGCCGAGGAGGGAGTTTATTGAGCAGAATGCTCATTACGCGAATGTAGACGCATAAAATCCTTTTCAGCGGTGATTTCGGCGTTGTGCTTGTCTCGGAAATCCTCATTTACGGAAGTAAACTCCGGTTTCCTCGGCTGCGCGAGCCTTGAAATCCCTCACTGAAAAAGAATTTTACGGATTATGAATGTATTAAAATCTAAATTATAAAAATATTATGGATATTTTTGACAGAATAGCAAGGGACTCCGGCGGTCCCCTCGGACAGTACAGACAGAAGGCATTCGGATATTACATGTACCCGAAGCTCGAAGGTGAAATAGGGCCGCACATGAAATTCCGCGGTAAGGAGGTGCTTTGCTGGAGCCTTAACAACTATCTGGGTCTGGCAAATCATCCGGAAGTCAGGAAAACGGATGCGGAAGCCGCTGCAAAATGGGGCCTTGCATATCCTATGGGAAGCCGGATGATGTCCGGACACACTTCACTGCACGAGCAGTTCGAAAGGGAACTTGCTGACTTCGAGAAGAAAGAGGACGCTTTCCTGTTCAACTTCGGATATCAGGGCATCATCTCCACTATCGACGCCCTCATGGACAGGCATGACATCATCGTCTATGATTCCGAAGCGCATGCATGCCTCATAGACGGAGCGCGTCTCCACATGGGCAAGCGCATGACCTACCGCCACAACGACATCGAAAGCTGCGAAGCCACCCTCAAAAGGGCGTCCAAACTCTGCGAAGAGACAGGAGGCGGCATACTGCTCATCACGGAAGGCGTGTACGGAATGACGGGAGCTCTCGGCATTCTCGACCAGATAGCGGCTCTGAAAAAGAAATACAATTTCAGGATACTCATCGACGATGCCCACGGCTTCGGTGTCATGGGGGAACACGGCCGCGGTACTTCCGAGCATTTCGGAGTTATGGATGAAATCGACCTTTACATCGGGGCATATGCGAAATCCATGGCAAGCATCGGAGGTTTCGTAGCCGGACCGAAAGTCATCATCGACTACCTGAGATACAATCTCCGTTCCCAGATCTATGCCAAGTCTCTCCCGATGGCGTTCGTGGAAGGCGGCCTGAAAAGGCTTGAAATCATCCGCAGCGCGGAAGGCGACGAACTCAGAAAGAAACTTTTCACGGTGACACGCGCCCTGCAGAACGGTTTCCGCGAACTCGGATTCGATATCGGCCCGGCGGAAGCATGCGTCACTCCGGTCGCCATCAAAGGAGGAGTCGGCCAGGCTACCCGCATGGCGGTGGATCTGAGAGAGAACTACGGCATATTCTGCTCCATAGTCGTATATCCTGTCATACCTAAGGGCATGATCATATTCAGGGTCATTCCTACGGCGGCCCATTCGATGGAAGACGTGGAATACACGCTCAAGACATTTGCGGAAGTGCGTGCAAAGCTCGAAAGAGGCGAATACGACGGCGAGGACGTTATCGATATGCACCAGTGATGAAGGGAAATCATTTCAAGGACAAAGTAATAATCATAACGGGAGCCAGCTCAGGAATTGGGTTGGCTTCTTCCAGATTATTCGCATCATACGGTGCCAGGATAGTGCTGGCGGCCCGCTCTGCCGACAAGCTGGAAAAGATAGCAGGGGAGCTTTCTGCCATGACGGAAGTCCTGTGCGTAAAGACGGACGTGACTTCGGAGGAAGACTGCCGCACTCTCATCGACAGGACAGTGGAAAGGTTCGGAGGCATCGACATACTTGTCAACAATGCCGGTATTTCCATGCGGGCCATGTTCCGCGATCTGGACCTGTCGGTGATAAGGCGTCTGATGGACGTGAATTTCTGGGGGACCGTCTATTGTACGAAGTACGCCCTGCCGTGGCTTCTTAAATCCAAGGGATCGGTAGTCGGCGTCATCTCCATTGCCGGCTTCGCCGGACTTCCTGGCAGGACAGGTTATTCTTCCTCGAAATACGCCATCCGCGGCTTCCTCGACACTCTCAGGATAGAACATCTTTATGACGGCCTGCACGTGATGATATTCGCTCCGGGATTTACGGCTTCCAATGTCAGGAATGCGGCTCTGACCGCCGACGGCTCGGAGCAGGGAAGCACTCCGCGGGACGAAGGGAAAATGATGTCGGCGGAAAAGGTAGCCGGATATTTGGCAAAGGGGCTTGCCGGGCGCAAGAGGGAAATGGTCCTTACGCCTCTCGGCCGTGCAACGGTATTCGTGCACAAATTCTGGCCGTGGCTGACAGACAAGATAGAATTCAGCTACATGTCCAAGGAGCCGGACAGCCCGTTTCACAAATGACCATGCCGGAGATTATTAAAACTCGAGTCGTATGAGCAAAGGATATCTGACCCCCGACCTGCTGGGCAGCCTTTACCTTTATTCGGATTCATCGCACAGCAATACCTCTTTCACTTATGTCGTCAGCCTGACCATGACGGTGGACGGGGAACTCCTCCAGCGTGCCCTGAATGACCTCGCACCGCGTTTTCCCCAGCTTTCCCTGCGGGCGTCCGTGTGCGGCGAATCCATGACATACAGGGAAACCGACACTCCTGTCGAAGTTTGCGGCATGGAAAGGCGCGGCGGGATATCGGCTTCCGGAGAATTCGGCCATGACTGCCTTTTCCGCGTTTTCACAGATCACAAGACCATATATTTCGATTTCCACAAGGCCATTACCGATGAAAAGGGCATCGTTCCGTTCATACGCGCCGTCATATACCGGTATCTACGGCTCGGAGGCTACGACGTGGAAAACGACGGGAGCGTAATCACCGCGGGAAGCGAGTTCCACGACATCGAGGCAGACGACGCATTCGTGAAGCTGGACGACATACCTGCATCCAAGCCAGTGTGGTACATGGATGCCAGGTCAGTGTCCCTGCCATGTTCCGACGGAAAGGGGGACGGGAACTTCAAGGTGACCATGATACACCTGCCAGTGGGCAAGATAAAGGGGGAGGCGAAGGATTACTGCCAGGTGCCGTCCACCATCATCTCGCCGTTTTTCGCACAGGCCCTGCTCGACACATATCCGGAAGCGAACGTGCCGGGGGAATTCGTCGTGTCGCATCTGCAGGTAAATCTGAGACAGTATTTTCCCACCACTACCACCAGGCCTTTCTTCGCGAACCTCCTGCTGGCATGCAACAGGAAAATATCCGAATATCCTATGGCCACGGTCCTCATGTCCCAGAAAAAATTCATGGAAGCACAGTTGAAGACGGATGCGCTGGCATATAACGTCCAGAGCAGGATTTCCGTCCTGGAAAAAATCATGGACAAGGGGACTTTCGCGGAAAAGACAGAGGCGGCAACGGCCCTGGCAGCCGAAAAGAAACGGCAGGCCACCTTTTCGCTCTGCAATGTCGGAAACGTGATAATGCCGGAACAGATGCTGCGCTACATCACCGAATTTTATCCGGTGGTGCCGCCCGCACTTTATCCTTATGGCATTTCGACGATAAATTTCAAGGGGGAACTCATAATCACGGTGTCGTCGCCTTCACCGGAAGACGCTGTCGCCGCGAAATTCACGGCATTGCTGAAACAGCATGGAATGCCTGCCTACGTTTCCGAAACGTATCTTCATTCACAGATGAAATATAATCCCGAATACCGATGCCGAAAATAAGAATCAACCATTCCTACAAGGTCTATCTGCCATTGGCCGTACTTTTCGTCATCCTTGCGGTCATATTTCCGAGGGTAGGCAAATTCAACTACGACTACAGGAAAGGCTCGCCGTGGATGTACGAGACCCTGATAGCGCAGTTCGACTTTCCCATCCTGAAGACCGACGCGCAGATTCAGGCGGAAAAAGGCGCCCTCGGCTCGAGCGTCATCCCTTATTTCCGCTATTCGGAGACCGTTGTCCATGACCGGACCGCACTCATAGAAAAGCTCGACCTCGGAGCGTGCAACACTTTCAAGCCGCAAATAATCAACGCATTCGACCGGCTGTATGAAAGCGGAATCATTTCCGAATCGGGCACCGAATACCTCCCGGAAGGCAAGACGATGGACGGAAATGTGATTTTCGTACAGAAAGACAGGAGGGCGAAAAAAATCCCTTCCTCCGAGGTGTACACTGTCAGGGAAGCAAGGGATTTCCTGCTGCTGTTCCTGACCGAGGCTGAAATCGGATGCAATGCCGACTCGCTCTGCAAGGCGGCGGGAATATATGACCTTATCAAGCCCAACCTGCTATTCGACAGGCAGACTACCGAGCTCGTCCATGACGAATCCGTCAACTATGTCTCTCCTACGGCAGGCATAGTCAACGCAGGGCAGCTCATAGTGTCGAACGGGGAAATCATTACCGCGGAAATCGAGCAGCTTCTCGACTCGTACAAGGCAGAATATGAAAGCAGTTTAGGATACAGCGGTCCGAGGATATGGCTCTGGCTCGGGAACATCATCATCGCCCTCGGGCTGGTGGCAGTCCTGTATTTCGCCATTTACTTTACGAATTACAGGATTTACGACAATCCCAATACGTACACTTACCTCCTGGTCATCTTCCTGCTGTCCACCGTAATGGCCATGGCAGTGGAGAAGGCCGACCCGGAGCTCTTGTACATGACGCCGTTCACGCTCATAGCCCTGTATCTCGTTGCCTTTTTCAAAAAAAGGGTTGTCCTGCCGGTATATATCATTTCGCTGCTGCCCCTGCTGGTCTTTTCACACAACGGCGTGGAACTTTTCGTGATGTACCTTGTGGCAGGCGTCGTAACCATTTTCTTTGCCGAAATCTACAACCGCGGCTGGAAACAGTTCATCACTGCCATCATCGTTTTCTTCGTGCTGCTTGTCATTTATCTGGCATTCAGACTGATAGACGGGATCAGCGGCTTCAACGACTACAGGATCATACTGTATCTGTTTATCGGCTCGTTCCTTTCCGTCGCCGGCTATCCTCTGATATATCTTTTCGAAAGGCTTTTCATGCTCGTGTCCAATACGAGGCTTACAGAGCTGACCGATACCAACAACAAGCTGCTCAGGGATCTTGCCCACAAGGCTCCGGGCACATTCCAGCACTCGCTCCAGGTCATGAATCTGGCGGATGCCGCAGCGCGTTCCATAGATGCCAACGTGCTTCTCGTGCGGGCAGGCGCCCTGTACCATGACATCGGAAAGATGATGAATCCGCAGTGCTTCATAGAGAACGAAAACCTGGGAGTCCGTTATCACGACGGCCTGTCGCCGAGGGAAAGCGCAGTGGAAATCATCAGGCACGTTCCCGACGGGATGGCGCTGGCGGACAAGTACAAGCTGCCTGACATAGTGAAGGAATTCATCATCACACATCACGGTACCACCTGCACCGCATACTTTTACAACAAATACATCAATGAAGGCGGCGACAGGAACGATGCCGACGACTTTTTCTACAAGGGCAGGAAGCCTACCACCAAGGAACAGATCATCATCATGCTCTGCGATACCTTGGAAGCTGCATCGCGGTCTCTGAAGGACTATTCCGCAAAGTCCATGTCGGATCTGGTGGAGCGGATAGTGAAATCCAAGATGAACGACGGGCAGTTTGAGGACGCGGACATATCACTCAAGGAACTGAACATCGTGAAGAATGTCCTCAAGTCCTATTTGCAGCAGGTTTACCACGCGAGGATCGTTTACCCCAAACGCCTGAAAGGGTAATTTTGATATTAGCACGGGATTTCCTATATTTGCGCCCTTGCTTTCGATTAATTTAATAATTGACATATCATGAAAATTGAACAGAACAAAATCGACGACCTCAATATCGAACTTACCCTGTCGATCGAGGCCGGAGACTATTCCGAAAAAAGGAAGAAAAGACTGAACGAGCACAGAAGGACTGCCGAAATCAAAGGATTCAGGAAAGGTATGGTCCCGATGGGGCTTATTGAGAAAATATACGGCCAGTCGTGCCTGGTAGACGCCGTGAACGACCTCATATCGGAGTCGCTGAACGGTTTCATCAAGGACAACGACCTGAAAGTCATAGGAGAGCCGCTGCCTGCGGAAAACCAGCCGGAAATCGAGTGGAAGAACGGAAACGACTTTTCCTTCAAGTTCGACATGGCGCTGGCGCCGAAGGTGGACTTCGAACTCGGGAAAGGTGACGAGATACCGTATTACGACATAGAAATCACCGACTTGGCCAAGTCTGAAATGAAGGAAAACCTCCTCAGGCAATACGGCTCGCTTGAAGAGGGGGAGGCTGCAAAGGCCGAAGACTTCATCATTGCCGACCTTGAACAGGGCGACACTAAGATAGAGGGCACGTATATCGCGCTCCGGAACGTTTCGGAAGCAGTCAGGCCGTCATTCATAGGGCTCAAGGCCGGAGACAGCATCGATGTGAACGTAAATGAAGCCTTTACGAACGAGACGGACAGGGCATCCCTCCTGAAAACCGACAAGGAGAAGTTAGCCGGGATGGACCCGATGTACAGGCTGACGGTGAAAAACGTGAAAACGTTCGTCTCCGCTCCGATGACTCAGGAGACATTCGACAAAATCTTCGGTGAGGGCAATGTTAAATCCGCCGAAGAATTCGATGCAAAGATAGCCGAGAGGCTTGCGGCCGAATATGCCCAGGAATCGGATTTCAGATTCTCGAAGGATGCGAAAGACTATCTGGTGGCAAAGGCGAACATCTCCCTTCCGGAGAAATTCCTGAAAAGATGGATATATGTGGCCAATGACGGCAAGTTCACCATGGAAGATATCGAAAAGGAATTCGATCTGTTCCTTGCAGACTACCGCTGGCAGATGGTCAGGAACTACCTGATGGAAAAATTCTCCGTCAAGATAGAGGAAGCCGATCTGCTGGCAAGCGCAAAGGGCCTGGCAGCATACCAGTTCGCAATGTACGGAATCAACAATGTTCCGGATGCCGAGCTGGAGAACTATGCGAAGAACATCCTTGCACAGGAAAAGGACGGCCGGCGTGTTCTCGAACAGGTGGAAGATACCAAGACCGTGTCCGCCGTCAAGGAAGCCGTGAACGTCGTGAATCACAAGATATCGGTAGAGCAGTTCCGCGAACTCAAATAGCGGGCATCTGCCGGAACAAGCCGTTTATATGGAAAAAGAGTTCAGCAAATATGCCAGCCTGCATTGCGGCATCAGTTCGATGACGCTCCACAGGTACGAGTCGGCGACCGACGCCTATATTAATCCCACCATCATAGAGGAGCGGAAGCTGAATGTGGCTTCCATGGACGTTTTCAGCCGTCTACTGATGGACCGCATCATTTTCCTGGGCGTTCCCATCGATGACGACGTAGCGAACATTGTCCAGGCCCAGCTTCTTTTTCTCGCTTCGACAGACAGCAAGGCCGACATATCCATTTACCTCAATACGCCGGGAGGCTCGGTTTCGGCCGGCCTCGGCATATACGACACCATGCAGCTCATAGCGCCTGACGTGGCCACGATATGCACCGGAATGGCCGCCTCCATGGGAGCCATCCTGCTCTGTGCCGGGCAAAAGGGAAAAAGGTCTGCCCTGAAACACTCGAGAGTGATGATCCATCAGCCGCTCGGCGGGGCAAAAGGCCAGGCTTCGGACATAGAGATTGCCGCAAAGGAGATAATGAAGGTCAAGAAAGAACTCTATACCATACTGTCTGAACATACCGGCAAACCATACGGGACGATAGAAGCCGACGGAGACAGGGATTTCTGGATGACGTCGGACGAGGCTCTCGAATACGGAATGATCGACGAAATTCTCACAGGGAAGAAGAACGCATAATGGCAAAAAAAAATACAGGCAACGAAAAATACTGCGTATTCTGCGGCAGGAGCGAGAATGAAGTCCCGCTCCTGCTTCAGGGTTTGGACTCGGCTATATGCAGCGACTGCGTGAAACTGTGCTACGACTATGTGTCCAACATGGAAAAGGCCGTGTCGCCTGCTCCGGAAAAAATCAGCAAGCTGATGAAGCCGAAAGAGATAAAGGAATATCTCGATCAGTATGTCATCGGACAGGACAGGGCAAAGAAACTGCTTTCGGTAGCCGTCTACAACCATTACAAAAGGATAAACAACAATCTTGTTTCATCTGAAAGCGACGGTCTCGAGATAGAAAAGTCGAACATACTGATGGTAGGTCCTACGGGAACAGGCAAGACCCTGATGGCCAAGACCATTGCCAAACTTCTCGAAGTGCCTTTCACCATAGTGGACGCCACTGTGCTGACGGAAGCAGGGTATGTGGGAGAGGATGTGGAGAGCATCCTTTCAAGACTGCTCCAGGAAGCCGACTATAACGTGAAACTTGCCGAACGCGGCATCGTTTTCATAGATGAGATAGACAAGATAGCCAGGAAAAGCGACAATCCTTCCATTACCCGTGACGTATCGGGGGAGGGCGTGCAGCAGGCTTTGCTGAAACTGCTCGAAGGCAGCGTCGTGAACGTGCCCCCGAAAGGCGGGCGCAAACATCCCGAGCAGGATTTCGTGCATGTCAATACCCAGAATATCCTGTTTATCTGCGGCGGGGCGTTCGAAGGAATAGAGAGGCGGATCGCCCAGCGTCTTAATACGCAGGTGATAGGCTACGGCTCCGTCAACAGGAAGCAGATAGACAAGGAGAATCTTCTCAGCTACGTTTCGGCCCAGGACCTAAGATCCTACGGCCTGATTCCCGAAATAATAGGCAGGCTTCCGGTAGTGACATATCTCGACCAGCTGGACAGGGCGGCCCTGCTCAGGATACTGACCGAGCCGAAGAACGCCATTATCCGGCAGTATGAGAAAATGTTCGAACTGGACGGTCTCAAACTGGAAATCGAGCCTGGAGTCCTCGACCTGATAGTGGACACGGCCATAGAGAACAGGCTGGGTGCGAGAGGATTGCGCTCCATCTGCGAAAAGATAATGACCGACGCCATGTACGAAGCTCCGAGTTCAAGGAAAAAGACATTCGAACTGACGCTCGAGTATGCGAAATCCCGTTTAACCGATACAGAATGAAAGAGTATATCGAAGCAAACAAGGACAGATTCTTGGATGAGCTTTTTTCCCTCCTCAGGATACCTTCCATAAGCTCGTCCGGAGAACACGCAGCGGACATGGCCCGGTGTGCGGAGCGACTTGCGGAACTCCTGAAAGAAGCCGGAGCCGATTCCGCGGAGGTTTATCCCACTTCCGGACATCCGGTGGTGTTCGGACAGAAAATCCTCGATCCGTCCCGTCCCACCGTTCTGGTCTACGGGCATTACGACGTACAGCCCGTGGATCCCGTGGAACTTTGGCACTCGGCCCCTTTCGAGCCCGAGATACGGGACGGGGCGATATATGCCCGGGGTGCAAATGACGACAAGGGGCAGCTGTTCATGCATGTCAAGGCTTTCGAATACATGGTGCGTTCCGGCCGTCTCAGGCACAATGTCAAATTCATTATCGAGGGTGAGGAAGAAATCGGCAGCCCTTCATTGGCCGCCTGGGCGGAAAATCACAGGGACATGCTTGCCGCCGACATCATATTGGTTTCCGATACTACCATGATTTCCGAGCAGGTACCGTCCATCAACTGCGGCATGAGGGGGCTTTCCTATATCGAGGTAAAGGTGACCGGACCTGACAAGGACCTGCATTCGGGGCATTACGGCGGTGCCGTGGCAAATCCTCTGAACGTGCTTTGCGACATCATTTCCTCCCTTACGGACAAGGATGGCAGAATCACTGTCCCCGGCTTCTACGACGACGTGGTGGAGCTTTCGGCGGAAGACAGGGCGGAGCTGGCAAGGGCGCCGTTCGATCTTGAAGAATACAAGAGATTCCTGAACATTAGGGAGGTAAAGGGAGAAAAGGGATATACTACCATGGAAAGGACCGGCATCAGACCATGCCTGGATGTCAACGGCATCTGGGGAGGATTTACCGGCGAAGGGGCCAAGACAGTCCTGCCGTCGGAGGCGCATGCGAAAATTTCCATGAGAATAGTGCCTGACCAGGACAGCAGGAAAATCACGGAACTGGTATGCAGGCATATAGAGAATACGGCTCCCGATTATGTCAGAGTCGAGGTGAAGGCACATCACGGAGGCAACGGATTCCTGATACCCATTTCGTCTCCTGCATACAAGGCGGCTTCGAAAGCCATCAGCGAAGTTTACGGTGTCGTCCCAGTCCCGAG
>CALUQC010000160.1 GCA_944322805.1 uncultured Bacteroidales bacterium
GGCTTCGCTCGGGATGACAGGAGGGACAGGAAGACGAAACGAAAAATGAGAATATGAAAAAGAAACATAAAATATTGCTCATAATGGCGGCAGGAACACTGCTCATGCAGTCCTGCGCCAAGACTGACGTGTCTGTGGAAGATGCCGCCGGCAATGTGGAATTCCGGTGCGGAGCACTGTCTGATGTGCAGCATTCACCTGCTTCCACCAAGGCGGACGGACAGCAGACACGGACATTGCCGGAAGGCACGGTACCGGAAAGTTCCGGACTTCATCTGAAAATCACCGGTCCTGACGGCTACTCGGCAGAGTACGGGACCGTGGCAGAATACGGCAGCCCGTCGATGAAAGCCGGGGCATATACAGCCGTGTTCAGTTCCGGTGACCCTGAAAAAGAAGGGCCGGATGCCGCATATTTTGAAAAAGTGCATGAATTTACCGTCATTGCCCGAAAAACTTCCACTGAAAATGTTTCCGTGGCTCTTGCTAACTCCGTTTTCTCCGTCGTGGTTTCGAAATGGTTTTCGGATTATTATCCGGAATACGATATCCTGATTGAAACGGAGTCCGGGTATCAGGCCGCGTTGTCTGCTGCGGATAACGGGCCGGAAACGGAATCGGAGCCTGTTTTCGTCAAGGCAGGCACATCTCTTTATTTCAGCGGGACAGCGGTCAAGACAAACGGCGCCGAGGTATCTTTCCCGAGGACGGAAATAGCCGTGACAAAGCCATGTACGTGGCAGACTCTCCGTATAGACGCTTCAGATGCCGCAAGCGGGACCATAGAGATAGAACTGGATGACACGGCTGTGGAAATAAGGGAAATTTCGATAGAACTCAATCCGGATGCACCGGATGATGCAGATAACCGATAAAGATAACATGATGATTATGAAAAATATATTCAAGGCAATGGGAATTATTCCGGCGGCTGCATTGCTGCTGATGATGCATGGATGCAAGTCGGAAAAGATAGAATATGTTCCGACGGACGGGCTGTCCGGAGGGGCGGTCGGATATCTTGTCATGGACGGATTCGACCTGCAGGTGGCCGACTATGCGGAAGAAATCACGGAGGAAAACAATGATCCGGATCTCTCCGGGGCTGCATCTGCTTCAATGACGAGGGCAGGCAGCGGGGCAAGCTCCACCACGGAAGCTCCGGAAGAGTATGTTATCCGTATCAGGAACATAAAGACTTCCGAGGAGCAGAAAATGACCTACGGGGAGCTGAAGCAGGCAGAGTCCGGGCAGATTCCCCTGGCTCCTGGAACTTATATAGTATCTGCGGAATCATCCGATTATGAGGAATATATGGCCGGAACGTCTGCCGCTTCATGGGAAATCCCCGTTTATTACGGGGAAACGACTGCCACGATAGTTTCCAAGAAGAAGACCACGGTGTCTGGCATCGTGTGCAGGCTTGCCAATCTCAAGACTACGGTGTCCGTGACGCCGGATCTTGCCGGACTGTTCATGCCGGACAGCCAATGCGAGGCCCAGGGCCAGAAAAAACTTTCCGTGACACTGTCTGTCGGAGAAGCCGCTGACGGGAATTCCCTGCAGTACGGCCGGACTGAAATGGACGCTGTAAAGGCAGGGTATTTCAAGATTTCCGGCAATTCCGCGACTGTAGACGTCGTGCTGACCGGGCAGTATAATACTGCGGCAGCCGATGCAGAGCCTGAATATGTCCCTGTCAACTGGAAGTCGTCCCTGCCGGAGTGCAAGCCCGGACAGTGGAGGAAGATTTCCATAGGTCTGACCAATGGCGCCGACGGCAATGCAAAGTTCGAGATAACCGTGGAGAACTGGACTTATGACGAAACCGTGAATGTGGATGTGACGAAGATGTATTCTTTCACGGAAGAAATTATCGATGATGAAGTTTCGGATGAAAATTCTCCGGTGCTCGCCATTGCCGGCGGCAATATCGCCGACGGATATACCCTGCATTCCGGAATGTATGACGACATGCTGAACAAATGGACCGACAATCTCCGCCTGACCCTGACTCCTTCTCAGGATGCCGTGGTGGAATCCGTGACGGTGGAGGTAAGTTCGGACAACGGGGATTTCCTGTCCGCGGTAGATGCCCTGGGTGTGAAAAAGAGGACAATAGAGGTGTATCCGGATGCTTCTGCGCTGACTGGAAGCCTGATAGTTTCGGAAGATGCCGGCGTGCTGTCTTTCGTGCTGAATGACGGAGGGATGACGAAGCTGTTTTCATACAAGGGAGAGCATCATCTGAAAGTCACGGCTGTCGATGACAGGTACAGGTTTTCATACACCGACCTGAAAATCACCTGTCTCGAAGGCGAGGTGACTGTGAGCGGCCCGGAGATAGTCTGGACCAATTCTGACGGGAGCGTGACATATGATTTCGACAGGGAATATACTATCGACGAAACCCTCCAGGTGAAGATAAACGTATCTACCGAGAGCACTTTTGCCGGATTTAATGTGGTGATAGACAGCGATATTCTTACGGACGAAGTCTTGGGTGCTGTCGGCTTGTCTGGAAATCTTGATCTGATCAATCCCGGCTCCGCAGATGAAATGTTGACAAACCTGGGATTCCCGACAGGTGAGAATGTAACATCGCAGACTGAAGTAAGTTTCGATATTTCAAGTTTCCTGACCCTGATTGAGGATCTTGCTTCCGTCGGCAGTACTTACTGCAACTTCAAATTAGTCGTTACCGACGGCAACGGAACTACGGAAAAGACCATCCGGCTAAAAGTACAGACGGCTGAATAGGTTCCATGGATAAAACAGGAATGAATATGTTTTTCAAAAATATACATAAACCGTTCTCCGCTGCCTTGTGCATTATCTCGGTGATATCCGGACTGTCCGGATGCGCGGAAAAGGAGCTTGCGGAGCCTGAAATCGCCGAAGGAACGGGCTGTCTTAACGTGGAGATAGCTCTGCCCAAGACGAAAGCCGATGCCGCTTCAGAGTACAATGCTCTGAATTACAGTACGGTAAGGATATACAGCATCGTCCGTGACACGGACAATACGATATTGGAGAGCAATCCTGTCAGGAAATACCGTCCTGCTTCGCAGATGCCTGCAAACCTGTATCTTGCCGCCGGAGAGTATAAAATCACCGTGGAAGCCGGAAAAGCGGAGGAGGCTACCTTTACCGACAAGACGTATTACGGGGAAGAAACCTTTATCCTCGAAGCCAATAAAAGCAAGTCGGTAAAGGTGAAGTGTAAAATCACGAACATTGCGGTGAAAGTCGTATTCGACCAGACCGTAAAGACGGCATTCGACAAGGGCTTCAAGGTATTGGTAAGCGCGTCCGACGAATTTTCGAGGGAGGATGCCGAGGGCGGCAATGTCCCGTCGCTTGAGTTCGCGGAAGACGCCACCGGCTTTTTCATTCTCCCGGAGGATGTCTCGAATCTTTCCTGGGGCTTCTACGGCAGCAGTTCGGACGAGGCGGTTAATGCCAAGGGAACGAAAACGGGAATATTGGAACAGCCCCAGCCGGGCATGCAATATACCCTTACCTATAAATATTCGGAAGATGCCGACGGCTATTTGTTGACGATGTCCGTGGAGGTGGTGGACTATGACGAGCTTTGCGAAGACCAGTTCGTGTTCAGCCCGCAGCCGACGATCACTCCTGACGGCTTTTCTTTAGAGGAAACGGTCGCTTTTTATGACAGGTCGCTGAAAGTGGATATCAGCGCGGTAAATTCTTTGTCCGAGATTGCCGTGACAGTCGGAGAGCAGACTTTTACTGCCATGACCGGCGGTGTGGTATCGGAGACCAATGCGGCTCAGGGGATAGAGCTGACGGTGGCGGATGAGTATAATGCGTCGCTTTCCCTTCTGCCGGCGTTTGCCGGCAATATTGCCGGAGGCGAACATCCTCTCGTATTCACGGTAAAGGACAGCCGCAATGCGGAGACTTCCGCTCAGGTGACTGTGCTGTCTTCGGGTGCCACAGGCCTCACCCCGATGGATTTGTGGTATGGTCAGGCGAAAATCAGCGCCATTGTCCTCGATCCTGCCGTGTCTGATGTGAAAATCCGGTACAGGGAATCTTCTGCTGAGGAATGGGCAGAGGCTGTAATGACGAAGTCCGAGGGGAATACCTATACGGCCGACGGCACCGGTTTCACTGCGGACGGGACATACGATCTGCAGCTTTTGACGGACGGTGCGGAGACCGGGAAGATACTTCAGGTAGAGACTGAGGCCGGTGCGCAGATGC
>CALUQC010000161.1 GCA_944322805.1 uncultured Bacteroidales bacterium
GCCCCTTTTCAAGGGGCGCCACCCCCATTCGCCCCCTCGCCGGGGGCCCGTCGCAGGACTTACGTCCTGCTCCTCAGCGGAAGTTCGATGATTTTCATTAATTAAAATTCATCGAACTCACGTTAAATACTATTTGTAACCCAGCTTGCGTTCCGTACGGTCATTGCACCGGATGGTGCGCTCTACCTCGCGTTTCAAAGCAGGAGTTATGTCCTTGCACACCTTGTGGCAGCACATCTCGAGCGAATACATCCTTCCAATGCAGAAATTCGTGTGTTCGCAGCCGCTGCAGTGATTTTCATCGGCCTTCATCTTGTTTACGAAATCCGTATCCTCCAAGACTGCACGTCCCATCTGGAGCATTTCGAAACCGTTGTCCATCACCTTGTCCGCATCGGCACGCGACACCACGCCGCCGACATAGACCAAAGGCATGTCCGGCAGAGCCTTCCTGAATTTCATGGAATCCTCCATGAAGAACAGATGCTTGAACGGCACGGTAGGAGATACTATCCGCCCTCCTAAAAGCACGCCGAGCTTCAGCCACCACATGTTCATCGGCATGTAGTGGGCTATGCATCTTACAGGGAAGCGTCCGCGCATCACATACATCGGAGCCCTGCTTACAAAACCTCCGGAAAGCACCAATGCGTCAGCTCCGCACCTTTGCAGCTCCCTGGCCACTTCGATGCATTCATCAGTTTCCATGCCGCCCTTGAAACCGTCCCGGGTATTCATCTTCACGAAGATGGCCACCTTTCCCTTGCCGGCATCGGTCACGGCCTTCATGCACCGGCGCATGAATCTCATCCTGTTTTCCAGGGAGCCTCCGTACTCGTCCTTCCTGTGGTTGGTGTACGGGGAAAGGAACTGGGATAGCAGGTATCCGTGTCCGGCATGTATTTCCACTGCATCGAATCCTGCCCTGATACACATTTCCACCGCTTTCCCGTATGCTTCCACGACTTCATCGATTTCCTTGAGGGTCATCCCGTGCACGAAAGTAGGGGAGTACAGGTTGAATCCGCTGCTTGCACCGAATGGCCGGCATCCGCAGATCCGCCTGTGGGACATGTTCCCGCAGTGCCCGAGCTGGATGGAAGCCTTGGCGCCTTCCTTATGGATGGCTTCGGTCAGCTTTTTCAGTTCCGGAACTATTTCTTCCCTCATCCACAGCTGCCTTTCGAAAGAAAGCCCGCTCTGGCATACGGCGGCGTATGCTATCGTAGTCATGCCGATGCCTCCACGCGCCACGGCCGTATGATAGTCGAAAAGTGACTTGGACGGCGAGTTGTGTTCGCACATCCCCTCGAATGCAGCAGATCTGATGGTCCTGTTGCGCAACTCCAATGGCCCTATCTTTATAGGGGTAAAAAGATTGCTCATTTCAAAATCGTTATCCTGTTTTTGATTCCGAAGCGGTTTTCGGAGTCAGTTTCCTACCAAATGAACGGTATCAGATTCTTTTTTTTCAGTTCCCGGTACTCGTCTCCGAACTCCTGTTCGTATTTTTCCGTCAGAGATTTGGACCTCGGAGCCAGATTCGCGAATGTCCATACTGCGAAAAGCAGCCCGGCAGGCGACCAGGTCAATATGGCGTATCCGACCCATTCGGTGAGTTCCCCGAAATAATTGGCCGAAGTCACGTATTTGTAAAGGCCCTTTTTGGGAATATAATGCTTCGTGTCCCCCGGCTGGCGAAGATGCCTTATGACATGGTCGGAATCCAGGTTTATAAGCATTCCCGTCAGGAAGAGAAGGGCGCCGATGATGAACTGAGGAGAAGCGAGCCATTCGATTCCGTATTTTCCGGCAGGAGCGTATTCGAAAAGCCAGCCTCCGATGAAATATGAATTCAGTCCGTTGAAAATCATTCCCATTGCCATGATTGCTATCGGCATTTCCCCTTTCCCCCTCATAAGGAAAGGAAAGATGAAGGCTCTCTGGAAATAATGGATAAGGAAAAGTCCGGCCATAATCAGCAGCACGGTCCGGTTATTTCCGGTATCGGTCCCTGAAAGCAGATAATCCGCCGTATAGAGCATCAGGAAAATGAATGCAGGGGACTCCATTATGACCCAGCCTATCTTGTTGTTGATTTTCGGTCCCCAGTTGGAGGACGAAAGGTATCCGTATCCCGCCTTGAAAAAGAACAGGACGATGAATACCACCACCGCAAGGGCGAACATAGCTGTCATCAGAATATTGTATGTCTGCATGTCTCCTAAATAATTCGAATTGTGCGCAAAGTTAAGAAACTGTTCCGATTTTTCACGCTTAAATCATTTTTTTTGATTACTTTTGCACCCCTGTAACGTCAAAACAGATTTTCTATGAATCCTAAATATGTCTTCGTTTCAGGTGGAGTCGCATCATCTCTCGGAAAAGGAATCATCTCGGCATCGCTGGCCAAACTTCTCCAGGCAAGAGGCCTGCGGGTCACCATACAGAAGTTCGATCCTTACATTAACGTGGATCCGGGAACACTGAATCCATATGAACACGGAGAATGCTACGTGACGGATGACGGGGCTGAAACCGATCTCGATCTGGGGCATTACGAAAGATTTCTCGGAGTGCACACCTCCAAGGCCAACAACGTGACTACGGGCAAAATCTACAATACCGTCATAAACAAGGAGCGCGAAGGGGCATATCTGGGAAAGACCGTGCAGATAGTCCCCCATATCACCGATGAAATAAAAAGGAGGATGCTTCTTCTCGGCAAGTCCGGAAAATACGACATCATCATTACGGAAATAGGAGGCACTGTCGGAGACATGGAATCCCAGCCTTTCGTCGAGGCTGTCCGCCAGCTCCAGTGGGAACTCCCGGAGGAAGACTGCGTGACGATACATCTGACCTTGGTGCCGTATCTGAGTGCGGCGAAGGAACTCAAGACGAAGCCTACCCAGCATTCCGTGCAGCAGCTCCAGCAGAGCGGTGTGCAGCCTGACATAATCGTGTGCCGCACGGAGCATACCCTCACGCCGGAACTCAGGAAGAAGATAGCCTTGTTCTGCAATGTAAAGCCGGGACACGTGATACAGTCCATGGACGCTCCGTCCATCTACATGGTGCCGCTGAACATGCAGGCGGAAAAGTTGGACAAGCTGGTGCTTGACCATTTCGGACTGTCAAACTATCCCGAGCCTGATCTGACTGCCTGGAAACAGTTCCTCGAGAAACTTTTCCACCCGAAATCGGAGGTGGACATCGCCCTGGTCGGGAAATACGTGGAATTGCAGGATGCATACAAATCCATACTTGAATCCTTCGTGCATGCGGGCGCTGCCAATGAATGCAAGGTCAATGTGCACAGCATACACAGCGAATTCCTCGATCCGTCGAACGTGGAGGAAAAACTCTCTGCCATGGACGGCATACTGGTGGCTCCCGGTTTCGGTGAGAGGGGAATGGAAGGCAAAATCACTGCAATCCGCTATGCAAGGGAGCACAATGTTCCGTTCTTCGGCATCTGCCTGGGCATGCAGATGTGCGTGGTGGAATTTGCACGGGATGTCCTCGGCCTCAAGGAGGCGGTATCCACGGAAGTGAATCCGGCTACCAGATATCCTGTCATAGACCTGATGGAAGACCAGAAAAGCACTACCATAAAGGGAGGTACCATGAGGCTCGGCGCATATGACTGCAAACTGGACAAGGGCTCGCTGGCATACAGGATTTACGGGAAGGACATTATCTCGGAAAGGCACAGGCACAGATACGAGTTCAACAACGATTATCTCGACATGGTGGAAGCCGCTGGAATGAAGGCAACCGGACGGAATCCCGATACCGGACTTGTCGAAATCGTGGAGATTCCGACCCACCCGTTCTTTATCGGAGTGCAGTTCCATCCGGAGCTCAAAAGCACGCCGGAGCACCCGCAGCCGATTTTCGTGGCTTTCGTAAAGGCTGCAATGCAGTTCCGGGACAGCCATCCGGCACCGGCTGCTTCTGACGGGGAGAAAAAATGAGGCTTTATGGAAAAATAATCTGTGCAGCATGTATGGCCGTGCTTTTCTGCCTCGGTGCGGATGCCCGGGTGAAACAGTACGGGGTCAGGGTCGTGGCAAAGTATCCGCACGATGTGTCTTCCTATACCCAGGGACTTTTTTTCCATGACGGACAGCTGTACGAGAGTACGGGACTGAACGGCAGTTCCACATTCAGGAAGGTGGATATGGAGACCGGCAAGGCTCTCAGGAAGCTGGAATTCAGCGACAAGTATTTCGTGGAAGGCTCCGCTGTTCTCGGGGACGACCTTTATATACTGACCTGGACCGGGCGGGTGGCGTTCATATATGATTTCAGGACCCTGTCGTACAAGTCTACGGTTTCCTATCCGCGGCAGGGATGGGGCCTGACGACGGACGGAAAGTCGCTGATAGCGAGTGACGGATCCTCGAGACTGTATTACATGACTCCGGATTTGAGGGTGACCGGAACGGTCAATGTGAAACTGCACGGAAAGCCGCTTAATTACCTTAACGAGCTGGAGTACATAGACGGAAAGATCTGGGCCAACGTTTATACTACGAACATGATAGTGATAATCGACCCGCAGAGCGGGAACGTCGATGGCGTAGTGGATTGTACAGGTCTTTTGCCTGACGCTCTCCGGACCGATGATACAGACGTGCTGAACGGCATTGCGTACGACAGCGTTTCCGGAAAGATTTATCTTACCGGAAAGAACTGGCCCCGTCTTTACCAGGTCGAAATAGTGGAAAAGAAATAAACCCTTATTTAATATATCATGAAAATAGCTGTCTTTGTCTCCTTCTTCTGTGTGATGATGTTCTCATACACTCTGTCGGCTTCAGCCCAGTATCATGACATCCACCGCCGCGGCACCGCCTATTACTCCGGCACTGAAAAAATCAGTGCCGTGCAGCTTTCCGCCCTCCTGGAACAGTCCGGAAGCGGGCTGACCATCGAGGACGTGGAGAAATACAGGAAAGGTTTCAAGACCGGACGAGGCCTGCTTGTCGGGTTCGGTTCATTGACCGGGGCCGGCCTTCTGACTTTGGGCATAGGTACTGTCGGTCTTATGGTTGAGGGCGTGGCAGTCGGCATTGGGACTGCGTTTGTGGGGCCTTTGGCTGTGTTTGCAGGACAGGGTGTGGATATTTCGTACGACAGCAGGTTCTACGGCGTGGCAGTGGCTGGAGTATGCGCCACATTGACAGGAATAGCCGGACTGGTGGCCGGAACGACTGTCCTGTGCATATACAAGAAACGGATGAACAATGTGTCGGACGTGTGCAATTCAGTACCTGCCGTCTCCCTTTCGTTCGGAGCGCAGAGATACGGCACAGGCCTGGCCCTGAATTTTTAGACAGTTCCTGAGGAAAGGATAATTACATATTGCGGGGGTGCCCGGACATGGTTCCATCATTTGAGGAGCCGTCGGCCGGGCTGAGAGAG
>CALUQC010000162.1 GCA_944322805.1 uncultured Bacteroidales bacterium
GCCCCTTTTCAAGGGGCGCCACCCCCATTCGCCCCCTCGCCGGGGGCCCGTCGCAGGACTTACGTCCTGCTCCTCAGCGGAAGTTCGATGATTTTCATTAATTAAAATTCATCGAACTCACGTTAAAAATACATACAAAAGAGAAAAGTGTGGCGAAATCCGTCTGTGAGTGGCGGATGATTTCCGGCTTTGTCATGGATTCTTTTCCTTTGTCTGAAAAAAGACATGAAGCCGACAATCCTCCTTATTCTTTTATTCGTATCGGCCGGCGCGGTTTCCTGCCGGGAAGAGTTGTGGGAAAGTTCCAGATCGAGATACGGGATGCCGTCCGGGGAAGCTGGGCCGGATGCTCCCGCCGTACCTGAAATGCCTGCGGAGCCCGGAGAGCCGGGCTATTATCTGGCCGGCCTGGAATATCCTCCGGACTACGACTGGAGAAAAGACCCGGAATACGGGACCGTAGACTGCCGCATGTTCCTGATTCATGACGGCGTACGCGTGCTTGAAATGGATGTGGGATATGATTTCTGTCTCTCGTCGGACAGCGACATGTCGCGCTGCCTGGAAGGACATATATTTTCAGACTATTCCACGGACAGCGAGACAGTCATAAAAAAAGACGGGACAGAGCTGTTCCGTTATCCTGGCCGGGAGATGATTACCGGATTCCTGATGTCCGGCGGAGACATTCACACCCTCGGGGAGCCGAGAGAAGGAGACGGCTGGACATACCGTATAAACGGAAATATTTACGCATCTTCAGAAACCGGCATTCCTGTCACGGACCTTTATGTTGAGGGAGGATTCCCGACATTCGGTTACAGAGTCCATGCCGATGACTTCTACGGTATGGAGGGCGGGTACTTCATTTTTCAGAACGGCCGGACCCTGCGTATCCCCGAGCCTGCCCGGAACGCCCGCATCATCGATTTCCGCCTGTTTCACAATTCATTATATATCCTCTATCTTGATGAAGAAGTGGGAGCTTCCATTTCCATAAATGGAGAAAACCGGCTGCTTGAACTGCCTGAAGGCTCCGAATATTCTTCCCTCTCTGGATTCGTATGCGACGATGCCTCCATTTATGCCTTTGGAAAGGTGAAAGATGCCTCCGGCAATATAATTTCCCTGCTTTGGAAAGAATCTTCAGTCTGCCTTGCTTTTTCTCCCGGCATCGACATGCTCGCCTGCTATCCCGACGGAGACAATCTCGGAGCTGTCGGGCATCAGGACTCCGTTCCCGTCTGCTATTTCAACGGTGAATATACTTTCCTTCCATCCGGCTATTCAATTCTATCCGAAGACTTTGCTGATTTTTCCGACGGCCGCTACTGCCTTTTCCTGCTTCCTTCCGACATTCCCGGGAAGCCTCTTTATGTGGTGGATGGGGTGGTGGAGGAGGTGGATATTGTGAATGGGTATTTGTTTGCCATAGGGACCGGTGCGGGATAACGGTGCGGGATAACGGGCGCATTGCGGCGTTGCGGCGGGATTTGTGCTCGGTCATTTACGGAAGTAAACTCCCTTCGCACACACCCTTGCGGCCTTGCACTGCACCCGTTCTGCCGCACCGACGTGGTCCAGCTACGGGATAACGGGCGCATTGCGGCGCGGTCAATCCCATGAAAGGGTGCGGGACCCGTCCTCGTTCACTTTGATGCTGACCCTCAAAGTCTCCTCGGGGAGTAGTTCCTCGATGTTCTCCGGCCACTCTATCAGGCACAGGCTCCCGCTGTCCATATAGTCGTAGAATCCGATATCCAAAGCCTCCGCGACCTTGTTTATCCTGTAGAAGTCGAAATGATACACCGGATCTCCGCTGCCTGTCATATATTCGTTCACGATAGTGAAAGTCGGAGAGCACACTGAATCCCCGACACCGAGACGGCGGCAAAGAGCCGTGGTAAAAGTCGTTTTCCCTGCTCCCATAGGGGCGAAAAAGGCAATTATCCGATGATCTCCGATTTTCTCCAGGAATTCTTCCGCGGCACGGTCTATGTCGGCAAGATCCTTTATGACTACTCTGTTTCCCATTCTGAATTTTCTGAAATTTCCGTAAAAATATGGAAAATTTCCATGATTGTCCCCAAATGTGCACAAGAATGTTATTCCGGCCGGAATATCGACATGAACACCGGTGGAATTTCCTTTCAGAACAAGTCCTTCTTGTCCAGTATCCTGTATCTGGAGGCTTCCGCAAAATGTCCAAGAGCGATTTCTTCTTCGCCCTCGAGGTCGGCGATAGTCCTTGCCACTTTCAGAATCCGGCTGTATGCTCTTGCCGACAGATTTTCTTGCCTGATGAGTTTTTCGAGAAATTCCGAACAATTCTTGTTTGTCCTGCAGTGGACTTCGGTCAGACGTCCGTCCATTTCGGCATTCGTGTGGATTTTTTCCTTCATAAACCGGAGTTCCTGTATCTTCCTGGCCCTGAGCACCCTCATTGCCACGGCGGCGGAACTTTCCTCCTTTTCCCTGCCGATGAGTTTCGAAGCGTCCACCGGTTCGAGCCACAGATGTATGTCTATCCTGTCCATTATCGGCCCGGACAGTTTGGAAAGATATGCCATCCGCTTTCCGGGAGAGCAGGTGCACCTGTCCGAATCCCCGTAGTATCCGCACGGACATGGATTGGTCGCTGCCACAAGCATGAAGGATGCCGGGTACTCCACCTTGTTCCTCAGTCTCGAAATCGTCACTTTCCTGTCTTCCATGGGGCCTCTCAATGCTTCTATCACCTTTTTCGGGGCCTCGCAGAACTCGTCAAGGAAAAGTACGCCGTTGTGGGCGAGAGAAATTTCTCCAGGCATGATGTTTTCCGAGCCTCCTCCTATTATGGCTGACAGGGACGAACTGTAGTGCGGAGCGCGGAACGGACGCTGCCTGATCAGGCCCTGCCGGAGGTTGCCCTTTCCCGCTACGGAGTATATTTTGCTCGTTTCCACGGCTTCTTCCGTACTCATGGGAGGAAGAATCCCACCGACAGCCTTTGCTATGGAGCTTTTGCCCGAGCCTGGCGGTCCTATCAGCAGCACGTTATGTCCCCCGGCAGCCGCTATTTCCATACCGCGCTTTGCTCCGGCCTGTCCGAAAATATCCGCAAAATCCATTATGCCTTCCCCTGCCGGACAGGCACCGCATGGCTCCTGCCCGCTGCGTCTTATTATCAGGTCCGAGCAGTCCTCCTTCTCTTCCAGAATCCTGATGACCTCCCCGACGGTCTTCACTCCGAATACGTTGCACCCCTCATATTCCATGGCTTCGGAGGCCGATCCGGCCGGAAGGATACAGCCCTGATAACCCATGTCGCGCGACAGTTCCACTATGGGAAGCGCCCCCGGAATGTCCCTTACCGATGCGTCGAGACCCAATTCTCCCATTATCAGATATTTGCCGAGCCCGGGCAGTTCCCTCTGTCCGGATGAAGCTATTATCCCGAGAGCTATCGGCAGATCGTACCCGCTTCCCTTCTTGTGCATGTCCGCGGGTGCCAGATTAATGACGATTTTCTTCCCCGGGATTCTGAATCCTATGGATTGCAGTGCCGTAACGGTCCTGAGAAGGCTTTCCCTGACTGCGGCATCCGCCAGTCCGACCAGGTGTATTCCGAGTCCGGATGAAATATTCACTTCGACATTTACCGGCACAGCCTTGATGCCGATACATTTTGCACTTGAAACGTCTGTAAGCATTTTTGATGTAAATATGGCACCGGAAAAGAGAAAAAAAGTATGGAAAGAGAAAAACAATATTAAAAAAGAGAAAAATCTGACTTAAGAAATTGTTTTGAAATTTTCAAAATGTCCGAAACAGTTCCTAATTTTGGGAAACCGTTATGAAAATGCCAGATGCTGAAAAAATTCTTCATAGAGACAGGCCGTTATTTCCTATTTCTCAGGATTGTTTTCAAAAAGCCGGAAAAATGGAAAATATTCTGGAAACAGTTTTTTATAGAGGCGGATAAGCTGATAGTTTCATCCGTAGTCCTGGTCGCGGTGATTTCACTCTTTATCGGCGGAGTCCTCGTGATCCAGACGGCTTCCAATATGAGCAACCCTTTTCTGGACAGGATGCTGGTAGGGTACATGGTAAGGGAAAGCCTTATCCTTGAATTCTGTTCCACGATGGTGGCCCTTATCCTGGCCGGGAAAATAGGCTCGAATATCGCCTCCGAACTCGGCAGCATGCGCATCTCCGACCAGATAGACGCCATAGAAATGATGGGCGTCAATTCCGCCTCGTTCCTCGTCCTGCCCAAGGTCCTTTCCGTGACCGTCCTCAGCCCGCTTCTTGTCCTGCTCAGCTTTTACCTCGGACTCCTCGGCGGCTGGATTGTCGTGGAGACTACCTCCATCATTCCGGCGGCCAAGTATTTGTCCGGTCTGAAATACAGCTTCTCAGAGTATTACGTATTCTACAGCTGCTTCAAGATGGCGTTTTTTTCATTCATGATTTCGACCATATCGGCGTACAAGGGATTCTATGCCGCAGGGGGAGCTTTGGGAGTGGGCCGCTCCAGTACCAAATCCATAGTGATATCCTGTATTCTCATACTGATGTTTGACCTGATTATCACGCAGCTTATGCTTTATTGAGAAGGCTATGATTAAGATAGAACATTTATACAAGAGTTTCGGAGAGGTAAAGGTGCTGAAGGATATTTCCATCGAGTACAGGCAGGGTGTGTGCAACATGATTATCGGGGCGAGCGGCTCGGGGAAAACAGTCCTGCTGAAAACCATCATCGGGCTTATGGAGCCTGACAGCGGGACGGTGACATTCAACGGACAGGATATTTCGGGCCTTCCGTATGCCGAGAAGAAGCGGTTCCGCCAGCATATCGGCGTCCTGTTTCAGAACAGTGCGCTTTTCGATTTCGCCACGGTGATTGAAAACGTGATGTTCCCGATGGATTTCTTTACGGACTGGTCGAGGTCGGAAAAGATAAAAAGGGCCAAATACTGTCTTGAAAGGGTGAATGTGGTGGGCAGCGAGAAAAAATATCCGGGAGAACTGAGCGGCGGCATGCAGAAAAGGGTGGGGATAGCCAGGGCAATAGCATTGAATCCCAAGTATCTGATCTGCGACGAGCCTAATTCCGGTCTCGATCCGGAAACATCCATCCTCATAGACCAGCTGATACATGGTCTGACAAGGGAATTCGGGATGACGACCATTATCAATACCCACGATATGAATTCCATCCTGGAAATAGGGGACAATATCGGTTTCCTTCATCAGGGCAGGATGCTGTGGCAGGGCGACCGGCATTCGATTTTCGACACGGAATGCAGCGAACTGCACAAATTCATATGCGCCAATTCCCTCGCCCGGAACATCATGGAATCCCGCTGAGTCCTCCAGCTTTCGTAAATGACCAAGCCACTATCCCGCCGACAACGCAGCAGTTTGCCTGTTATCAGAAATCTAAAGATGGAAGCGGAAACCAAGTTCCACCCCAAACATCAACGGCTGCGCCGTCCTTATGCTCCTCGGCTGACGCTCGTCCGGGAAATAATAGCGCAGGCTCGGGTCGATATAGATGCCGACAAGATCGGCGATGACGAACTCCATTCCCAGTCCCACGTTGGCCGAGAACTGCATTCCCTTTACGGACTCGCGATGATTGATATCCGTGCCGTCCGCTGACATCCTGAACGCGTTGGATACGCATTTTTCGGCAGCGCCTCCGGCATAAGCGTAGAATTCTATGATCCGGCTTTTAAGAATATTGTAATATACGTTGACAGGTATCCCGATATAGTCCTGGCTATTGGAAATATGGGAAAAATCCGTCGTAGTGTATGTCCCGTCATCATGCAGGTCGAAGAATGTCCCGCCGAATGTCCTGTTCAGCCGGGAATAGTTGACACCGATGCTGGCTGCCCATCTTTTGGCGAAATCCACTTTTACTCCGACTCCGACAGACACCGGGACCGAATATGACGATTCGTCCGATTCGATGACCTGGTCTTCGGTCAGCCGAGGCCGCCCGGAACTGTAGGATATCGGCGCCCCGTCGTATGATACGGTAGGATTCGTGTTGCTTATCGCATTGCCCGACAGGGTAATGGCAGTCCTTATGCCGCTCCTGTCCCCGTCATCTTCTCCGAGGAGCCTTGCCCATTCGGCTGCGTCGCCGGCTTCCTCCGTATCCGCGCTGCCTGCATCCCCGGTTCCGGCATCATTACGTCCGTTCGCCGGCTCTGCATCCGTATTGACTGCCTCGTTTCCCTGGACTGGAACTTCTTCCGTTTCCGTACTGCCGGATGCCTCCGCCACGTCAGGGACGGCTGTCTCACTACCGCCGGAAGCGTGCGCAAGCCCGTCCGTCACGGCTTCCGTCGTATTCGGATAAGGAATCCCGGTTATATCCGCAGGGTGCGGAATGTCTGCTGTCATGATATTGTGAAGACCGTTTTCACCGGTGGCAATGATGCCGAAATCATGATTGCTTTCAGCCATGCGGGAGTATTGCCTGTCCTGAACTGTTCCGTCGAAACTCCCCGACAGGAACAGCAGCGCGGCGACGGCCGCAGCCGCAGCCGTACTTGCGGCGACCTTCATCCACAACGGTATCACCGCAGCCTTTCTGTGCCGCGTGACAGCGCTTTCTGCCGGACCGGCTTCCATAGCGGAAAGACGCTGCTCTATTCCGAGCCATACCTGCCCGGGAACATCTTCCCGCGCATCGCCCAGAACAGATCGTACCTGAGAATCAAACAGTTTATCTTCGTCTTTCTCTTCCATCGGCTTCAGATTTTATCCTGTTTTGCAGCCATACCCGTGCCCGGCTCAGCTGCGTCCTCGATGTCGTCTCGGTAATGCCGAGCGCATCCGCGATTTCCTTGTGCGAGTAGCCCTCGATGACATACATGTTGAACACTGTCCGGAAACCCGGAGGCAGTGATGTCACTAATTTCATGAGTTCCTTGTAACCGATGTTTTCCATTTGTCCGGCCATGTCGGAACTCAGATGTCTCGCAGTCTCGAGATCATCGCTTATTTTCAATGCGTCCTTTTTCCTGAGATACATCAGGGCAGTGTTGATGAAGATACGGCGCGCCCATCCGTCGAACGAACCTTCTCCCTTGTAGGAGTCGAGTTTTGAAAACAACGTGACGAATCCGTCCTGCAGAATGTCCTGCGCGACCTCCCTGTCTCCTACATATCTGATGCAGACCGGATACATGCGAGGTGCCAGCAGGTCAAATAAGGCCTTCTGAGCGTTTCTATCACCTTTTTTGCACAATTCAATCGTTCTCTGCTCCGAAGTCCCGTCCACAGTGTCGTCTCCAAATAAAATGATATTCTTCGTTCAACCTGCGCGTAAAAGATGCTTCAATGGGAATGAATGTTGCATCGTTACCGCGATTTTTCAAAGATAAGAAACTGTTTTGAAATTTTCCCAAGATTCTTTAAGAATCGTTTTTTATACTATTTTTGTAAAGATTTGCTATTAGGATTTTCAGATGAAAGGTTTTTTTCTTGCTATATTTTCGCTTGTCTGTCTTTTCGTTTCCACGATTGCGGCAAAGGCCGGTGATATCAGGACAAAGTTAGCGGAAAATTCGATAATAACAGCCGTCGGCTACTACAACGACAAGAAGTTCGACAAGGCGGAAGCCGTGCTGAAGGAAGTGGTGCGGGAGTTTCCCGACAATGATGCGGCGCATTTTTATCTCGGACTGACTGAATTCTGCAAGGACAATCCGAATGCGGCGGAGGACGAGCTTGAGAAGGCGGTCGATCTGGATTCGACGAATTTCTGGTACCGGTACAGGCTGGCTATGATATACTCGGCGACGGGCAAGGAGGAATTGACCTTGAAGATGTTCGAGGACCTGGTCCGGGATTTTCCGAAAAAGTACGATCTCTATTACAATATGGTGGAACTGTATCAGAGGCAGGACCAGCAGGACAAGGCTTTGGAGACTCTGTCGCAGATAGAGACCGTGTTCGGGACCAGCGATCTTACGGCCCTGGCCCGCTTCGACCTGCTGAGAAACATGGGCAGGGAAGACGAGGGGTATGAATACCTGGAAGAATTCAACCGGAAATATTCTTCCGTACAGGTGCTTTCTATTCTCGGAGACAGGCAGCTGTCGATGTATAATGATTCACTGGCACTCAGCCTGTATAATGAAGCCCTTGACATAGATCCCTCATTCATGCCGGCCATTCTCGGCAAGGCGGAAACCTACAGGATCGCGAGGGACTATGCGAAATATTTCGAAGTGCTTCACGGCTTCGTGGAGAACGACAACGTACCCGTGGAAAGCAAATGCAGCTACCTGAACGCTTTGGTGCGCTCTGCCGACAAGCAGTTTTTCAAGATTTTCGGGACGCAAATGGATTCGCTCGTAAGGCAGTGTTCCGAAAAATATCCGCAGGATTCCTCGGTGAATTTCATGTCCGGAATCTATTATTATGCGAAAGGGGATTATCCGAAGGCCAAGGCCGGTTTCAAGGCTAATGCGGACAACTGGCCGAACAGCATTTCCGCTGCAGCTTCATATGTGGAAATGCTGATGTACACGAAAGACTGGCAGACATTGGTGTCGGAGGCGGAAAAGGCGGCGGAAAGATTTCCTTCCGAGCCGGCCTTCTGGGAATATGCAAGTATGGGTGAGTACAATCTCGGGAATTACGGCAAGGTCATCGATATATGCAACAAGGTTTTGTCCGTCTCCCCGGATGACAGCGCCGCGGTCCTGAATTCCTACACTACCATGGGGGACATGTATTACAAGCTCGGGGAGAAGAAAAAGGCATATAAGGCCTATGACAAGGCATTGAAAATCAATCCTGAATATCTGCCGGTGCTGAACAACTACGCCTATTTCCTCAGCGTGGACGGCAGGCAGCTCAAGAAAGCGTATGCCATGAGCAGGATAACCGTGGAAAAGGAGCCTGACAATTCCACCTATCTTGATACGTTCGGATGGATACTTTACCTTCAGGGAAACGCCATCGAAGCCAAGCCGTTTTTCAAGAATGCGGTGATGCTTTACGGGGGCAAGGACAGCCCCGTGATTCTGGACCATTACGCGGAAGTCCTGTTCGCGTTGAAAGAATATGATCTGGCATTTCTGTACTGGAACAAGGCCAAGGCCATAAACAACGGAGAGATCCCGGATCTCGACAGCAGAATCGGCAAGCGTAAAAGCGAAATGAAAAAGGACGGAAAATGAAAATTTCTTCCATAGTAATCCCGTCGGTCATACTTTTCCTGTGTTTCGGAAACGGTCTGAAAGCTCAGGATACAAGAGAGTACGAAGAGCGGAAAGCCCGGCTCGAAAAGGAAATCGAAATCATAGACAGACAGCTTTCGGAGAATGCGGACAGGAGCAGAAGCGAGCTTTCCCGGCTTACGCTCGTACGTACGAAAATATCCGGAAGGAATGCCCTCATAAGGGAAACCGACAGGCAGATCCGCCGTTATTCCGACAACATATATCTGACGCAGCGGAAGATAAACGGCCTGAACGCTAAGCTCGATACTCTTTCCTCGTATTACGAGAAGCTGATAATCAATGCATACAAGAACAGGGACGCAAAAGTCTGGTACATGTATATACTGGCAAGCGATGATCTCGGGCAGGCCTTCCGCAGGTACGGCTATTTCAAGAATCTTTCGTCCCAGACACGTGTGCAGGCGGACAAGATAAGGGATACCAGGGCGGAGCTGGAGGACCAGAAGACCCGGCTCGGGACTCTGAAGGCGGAAGCGGAAAAGATCCAGGCGGAGAGGCGGGCAGAGGTGGCATCGCTGCAGAAAGAGGAGGCGGAAGCGGAAAGCATAGTGGCCGCCCTGAAGCGCAACAAGACCAGGTATCAGAAGGAACTGGCTGCAAAGAAGCGTCAGGTGGAAGCGCTGGACAAGGAAATCCAGCGTATCATAGCGGAAGCTATGAAAGCGTCCAGGAACAAGGAAGGCAAGGATGAAATCGATTACCAGCTTGCCGGAGAGTTCGCGAAAAACAAGGGGAAACTTCCGTGGCCGGCAAAAGGGGCTGTAGTGGACCGTTTCGGACAGCACTATCATCCGGTATTCACCAATGTCAAGCTGCCGTTCAACAACGGTATTTCCATTGCGTTGCCGGCCGGGACGGCGATAGATGCAGTATTCGACGGAGTGGTGAAGCAGATTGTGGTGATGCCTGGCTACAATCAGTGCGTATTGGTGCAGCACGGAAATTATTTTTCTTTCTATTGCAAGCTGAAAAGCACTGCGGTGAAAACGGGAGACAAGGTCAGGACAGGGCAGAAAATAGGGATAGTGGATACTATCAACGGGGAGACCCAGCTGCATTTCCAGATATGGCAGGGGAGCAAGCCGCAAAATCCGGAATCATGGCTCAGAAAGCCCTGATACCGCATTCGGAGAATATTAGAGACGAATAAGACTATGAAAAAAAAGGTATTTCTGACCGGTGCCACCGGCAATATGGGCTGGGCCGGCTTCCAGGAGCTCCTGAAAAAAAAGGATCGCTTCGATATCAGGGTCATTGCCCGGCCGAGCAAAAAAAACAGGAAGAAACTTGCGCCGTGGCTTTCCGACCCGTCGGTAACGGTCATCTGGGGAGACCTTCTGAACTATGAGGACATTCTCCACGGGGTTTCAGGGGCAGACTATGTCCTGCATGTGGGCGGCATGGTATCACCCGCAGCCGACTATTATCCGGACAAGACCTTGAAAACAAATGTGACGGCGGCCGAAAACATTGTGAAAGCCGTCCTTGCCCAGCCCGATCCGGACAGGGTCAGGGTCGTCTATATCGGCTCCGTAGCCCAATGCGGCGACAGGATGCCCATGCTGCACTGGGGCTGTGCGGGGGAGCCTGTCTATGCCAGCCTGTATGACAAGTATTCGGTATCCAAATGTATTGCGGAGCGAGTCATCGCTGATTCCGGCATAAAGTGGTGGGTTTCTCTCCGGCAGACCGGCATATTGTATCCTGGGATATTCCGGCAGATCGGCCCTACTGCCTTCCATGTACCGGTGAAAGGTGTCCTGGAATGGGCTACGATAGAAGACTCGGGCCGGGTCCTGGGGAATGTCGTGGAGGACTGGGTCCCCGACGAGTTCTGGAACAGATTCTACAACATAAGCAGCGGAGAGCAGTACAGGCTGGTGAATTATGATTTCGAGAAAATGCTCATGGAGCCGTTGGGAATACGCGATATTGAAAAAGTCTTCGAGCCCCGGTGGTTTGCCACAAGAAATTTCCACGGGATGTGGTACACGGATGCCGACGTCCTCGAAAATTATCTGCATTTCAGGGCAAACGTGCCTGTGAAGGAGTATTTTGCGTCTCTTGTATCCCAACTGCCGTGGTATTATTCCCTGGCCAGGCTTGTCCCTGCCAGCCTCATAAAGGCATTCCTCAAGCCTATGGCGTATGAAAAGGGGTTCGGCACCCAGTCCTGGGCGAAGGATGACGAAGAGAAACTTGCGGCATACTACGGGTCAAGGGAAGAATATGAAAGCATACGTTCGTGGGAGCAGGTAAGGCCGGCTGCAGCGTTGGAGACAAATTTGGACAAGGCCCGTGCTGCCGGTCAGGTGAGGGAACTTCCCAAGGGGTATGACGACAGCAAATCCATCTACAGCCTTACCGTGGAGGAAATCAAGGCAACTGCGGAATTCCGCGGCGGCAGATTCCTCGGCCCGGATAAGTCTATAGGGGAAAAGGGTGCCATCTTCGACTGGGAATGCGAAAACGGGCACAGATTCCGCTCCTCGTTGGAATATGTCCTGCTCGGAGGCGGATGGTGTCCGGAATGCGGCTACGACAAGGTCTATACTACGACTTCGCCCATGAACAGGTTTATCTCGGCTGTATTATTTCCACGGTCCCGGGGATGACATCCTGCTCGGGCTTCCCGTGGAGATAGATGATGCGCTGGTTGCTGCTGCCCCGGAAAAGCAGCTCGGTGTCCCTTTGTTCCTGGATGAACGGCCCGTCTACCAGCACGTCTATCCAGGGAAGTATC
>CALUQC010000163.1 GCA_944322805.1 uncultured Bacteroidales bacterium
TAACGTCCGTTCCAGCCGTACCATCTTGCAGGGAGCGCGCACATCCCGTACCATTCAAGGGTGTTCGGATGCGCCCAGATCATTTCCGGGTTGTTCTCGGCACCCCAGGTGGTAGAGACCTTCCTTCTGTTCTCGACGATTTCATCGAATGTCGCACCTTCTTCAGGTTTCAGAAGTTCGTACCCGTAGTTGTCGATGACATCCTTTGCCGCATCGGCGGCTTTTTTCCAGAGTTCCTTGTTGTATTGCTGCGGCATCAGTGCCGTACCGTCCTTGTTGGTCCAGCTTGCATAGACGCTGTTCCCGTTGTAGAGAGGGCTTGCTGCCATAAGGAACATGCGGGACTGTATTGCCCTTGCGGCACCTATGGTCGGAAGTCCGAGTTCGAGCGATTCGTTCCTTGTTTCCTGCATACCGTTTTTGCATGCCCAGTCTATCTCGTCGCTTATCCATTGCACACACTCTGCGAAAGGCCTCCTGGCTTTAGGTGTGGCGATTTCGTCGGCAGTGCGGCTCGTCTCCTCGATAGGAATAGGACCGTACAGGCGGAGAAGCTGATAGTGGAAGAAGGCTCTCATGAAACGTGCTTCTGCCCGTTTGGTGCGGCGCTCGAGTTCTCCCATTTCGAGACATTTGTCGAGATTTTCCAAAAAGATGTTTATATGTCTGATAGCCTGATAGTAGCGGGCGAAGAAATAGAGGTTGTAACCGGTGTATCCATAATAGTTGTCCGGAGACATCAGCCCTTCCTGTACGTTTTTGACAAAACTTTCCATAGTATAGGCGGCTTCGTCGGTGCACCAGAAATACGGAATCTGTCCGGAGTAGTGCATTTCCGACACCATGAAGTCATCGCTGTATATCCTTGCATACCATTCGTTTGTCTCCACTTCGGAGGAGAAAACTTTCTCGAGGGTGTTCAGTCCTCCCGGATCCTGTTCCAAGAAGTCGGAGCAGGACGGTACAAGCAGCAGCGATGCCAATATTGCATATATAAACCTGTTTTTCATATTTCCATTGAATTTAGAACGTTACATTCAATCCGATAAATACCACTCTCTGCATAGGATAGGAGTCTGCGCCCGTTTCAGGATCCCAGAAATCCGAATAGAATTTGCTGAATGTGGCTAAGTTTACTCCCTGGAGATAGATACGCAGTTTCTCCGCATATATCTTCTTTGCCCATTTGTCCGGAAGGGTGTATCCGACTTCGAGGTTTTTCAGACGGAGGTAGCTCGCATCTCTCTGCCACCATGTGGACGTCTGGTAGTTGTTGGTATTAGGTCCGTAGCTCAGACGAGGAGAGAAGGCGTGAGGGTCAGGGTTGTCCACTGTCCAGCGGTCGAGGAAGGCAGTCATGACGTTACCCATGTGCTTAGGTCCGCGCTCTGCCTGGAACGGCTGGAAGTACCATCCTCCCGTCAGGTATGTGGAACGGTTGGCTGCTCCCTGGAAGAGGAACGAGAAGTCGAGGCCTTTCCAGTTGAGAGAAGCTCCGAAACCGTAGACTATTTCCGGCATGGAAGGGTTTCCTATCCAGGTCCTGTCCGCTTCGGTGATCTTGCCGTCATCGTTCAGGTCTTCGTAGCGGATGTCTCCCGGGCGAAGCTGTGTCTTGTCCATCGAGAACTGTTCGTAGTAGTCTGGCAGCGCCGCCAGTTCTTCTTCCGAGAACAGATGCATGGCCTTGTATCCGAGGGTCAGCCCGTATCGTGCGCCCTTTTGATCCTGCCAAGGATAGGCATAGTATTTCCCGTCGGTGAGGACCTTGTTTCTCGTGAAGGTGAAGTTTCCTCGTGCGGTGATGAACAGGTCTTTGCCTATCTGTTTGTTGTACTCTCCGGATATTTCGAAGCCCTTGTTTTCCATCACACCCATGTTGGCATATATCTCGTATCCGGAAGGAAGACCGGCCAGTTCGGACGTCTGAGGGGAGAGGAAGATGTTTTCCCTCTTTTCATAGAAAATATCCGCGTTGAATCTCAATGCCCGGAGGAAGCCGAGTTCGACTCCGAGATTGTATTTGGTAGCGACCTCCCATGTCACGTTTTCGTTGGCCATACGGCCCTCGCCGACACCGCCGGAGTACTGGTTGAAATTGACACCGAATTTGTCGTATCCCGATGCGCCGTCATTTATCGTGGCGAGATAGATGAAGCGGGTGTAAGGTATCTGGTCGTTTCCGACCTGGCCTACCGAAAGACGGAGTTTCGCCCATGTCAGGATATTGTTGTCCTTCAGGAACGGCTCTTCGGATGCGACCCATCCCAATGCCACTGCCGGGAATATGCCCATCCTGTTGCCTTTGGCAAAGTTCTCCGAGCCGTTGAAGCCGATGTTCGCCTCCACGAGGTAGCGGTTGTCATAGCCGTATGTGGCGCGGGCTGCAAGACCGAGGCTCCTGTGAGGTAGCGATGTCATGTAGTCCATTCCCGAGTACATGTCCCTGTAATCCTTGAAGAATCCCATCACCAAGGCGCCGACATCGTGTTTGCCGAAGTATCTCTGATAATTGACTGTCAGTTCGGCATACTGCGAGCGGGTGGATGAGCTTGAATGACTGTAGTTGAGGTAGTCCTGGTACTGGTCGGCCTGCCATTCGGTCGTGAGCAGTTCTCCAGTCTCGGAGTCGCGGCCAGTGACTTCGAAAAAGTTTATGTTTCTCGAACGTGTGTCTGTGGCGACTGTCTCATAGTCGTATGCGTAGAGGAGCTTGGCCGTGAGACCCCGGGTGATGAACTTCAGATCCTGCTCTATGGAGAGGTTGGCTCTGATGGCGTTCTCGAACGTCGTGGCGTAGCCTCGTTGCGTCAGCATGTTGTAAGGGTTGTTCAAACCGTCCCTTCCGGCAAGTCTTCCGTCTTTCAGTCTGACCGGGAATGCGTTCGGAGCTGCATTGATGATGTCCCTGTAGATGGAAGCAGAGCCTCCTTCGGCTGGCTCCTTGTTTTCGGAAACATTGCCCTGCAGGCCGAGACTTACAGTCGTGGTAGGCGTGATGTCCATGTCCACGTTCGTCCTGAAGTTGTATCTCGTGTAGTTGACGTTCGCACCGAACGAGCCGATATGGCTGTCAACCCATGAATATGGTCCCGGGTTTATGGCATACTGTCCTTCCTGGTTGTAGAAGGATACGGCCGTGAAGTATCTGGCGAACTTGCCTCCTCCGGAAATGTTGGCGCTGACTTTTTCCGACAGAGTGATGTCTTTCATCAGGACTTTCTGCCAGTCAACGTCAGGATATACTTCCGGGTCCGTCTGGTTCCGCATGGCTTCGATTTCGGCAGGAAGGTATTTGTTCGATGAAGAAATGCCTGGCGTGGCGTCCACGGCTTCATTGAAAAGCATTGCCCTCGTGGCGGCATCCACGAACGAAAGACGTTTGCTCGGAGACGAGAATCCCTGTTCGTACCGGACATCTATTTTTGCCGGCCCGTCGAAACCGCGTCTTGTATTGATGAGGATGACACCATTGGCTCCGCGCACACCATATACGGCAGTGGCGGACGCATCCTTGAGGACTGAGAACGACTCGATTTCGAGAGGGTCTACATTTTCCAAAGGCCTTTCCACTCCGTCCACGAGGATGAGCGGGTCAGGGTCACCGGTGAAAGTAGCGATACCGCGGATCCAGAACTGTGCATCGTCTTTTCCCGGTTCTCCGGAGGACTGCAGGGCGACGAGACCTGCGATATTACCTGCCAAAGACTGGCTCAATGACCGGACCGGTACCTGGAGTTCCTGCGGCTTGATGGCAGAGATGGCTCCTACGACAGATTCCTTTTTCTGTGTGCCGTATCCTACGGCCACCACCTCACCGGCATCGAGAGAAAGTGCGTCCTGTTTCAGTACGACAGTCACGGGCTGTCCCTGATACGCTACTACGTTCTGAGTTTCGCATCCTATATAGGATATGACCAAGGTTGCATTCCCTTCGATATCCAAAGAGAATTTTCCGTCGAGATCCGAGATGGTGGCAATAGTGCTGCCTCGGACCATGACTGACGCGCCGATGTACGGTTCGCCGTTTTCATCAACGACCACTCCGGAAATTCCTTCCGACTGTGCCAGCATCACGAACGGGAATGCCAGCATGATGGCTGCAAGGAATGCCTTTTTAAGTTTAGAATAAAAACCCATGATGAAATGTAGTTTAATGTTGATTAATAGTGGTTTTGTATCGACGAAATTAATTTTTGACGGAAGACAGATTGCAAGACGGATACGTATTGATGTAACAGGAGTACGTTTCTTTGTATTTCCGGACAATATTTGTATAGTGGCAGAATATTTTTGTATTTTTGGTCGAGAAATTTGAATAATGCTTGCAATGAAAAAATTGTCTGTCTTTTTGATATCAGTGCTCGCTGCGTCCCGGATATATGCGGTGCCGATTTCCGAGGAAAGCAAGTTTTCATACATAACGGTCGGGAACGGCTTGCATTCCAATTCTGTAGAATGTGTCTTCCAGGACAGTGACGGGATGATATGGCTCGGAACCCATGACGGACTGTCCGTGTACGATTCTTACAGGATAATGACCTATCGCCAGGATTCGCATGATCCGGAATCTATCGGGAACAACTGTATTTACTGCATATTGGAAAACGACGACGGCAGGATATGGGTGGGTACCGAACGTGGCCTGTATATTTTGGACAGGATGACCGGAAAATTTTCGACTCTGCCGTTTCTGGAAGAAAACAATACTGTCCACGTCCATTCGATGTCCAAGGAAAGGTCGGGGAAAATATGGATTGCTACGCTCGGCAACGGAATATTCTGCTATGATCCGCAGACGGAAAGAATGCGGAACTACCGACACTCATCCGAAGACTTGACAGGACTTGATTCGGACTATGTGCCTGTCGTTATCGCCGATTCTGCGGGAGACATATGGTGTCTTGCTTCCGGCAGCAATCTCCACAAGTATGACCGGATTAATGACCGTTTCACTTCTATACCGATATGTGATGCCGGGAAAGGAGCTGTCGTCAAGGGTGCATTCAGCATGTGTTCCGGATGGGGGGGGGTAGACTTATGGATAGCAGGCTGGGATAGCGGAATATTCCATTATGATAAGGAAACGGGCATTTTCACGAACTACCTTTTCGACGGGAAAACACCGGCATTCAGCGGAAGGATGCATACCATCAGGGAATTGGAACCGGGCATAGTCTATTTCGGTTCGGACCATGGATTGACGGTATTCAATTCTTCAGACGGTTCGGTGAAGACCATAAGCTATTCCGATCCGGCACAAAGAAAATTGTCTGACGACTTCGTCTATGACATTTTCGAAGACAGGGAGGGCGGAATCTGGGTGGCGACTTATTTTGGAGGAGTATGCTATTCCAATCCCAACAGTTCCAACTTTATCCTCCGTAAATGTTCCGGTAGGTCATCAAAAGGAAAAATTGTAAGCAAATTCTGTGAGGATGAGGGCAATATCTGGATAGGAACGGATGACGGCGGACTTTTCCTTTATGAGCCGGCAGAAGACAAATGCCGTCCGGTCATCATCGATCCGGATGCCAATAATCTTAATATTCATGCGTTGCTGGCATTTGGAGACACGCTCCTGATAGGCACCTATGGCAATGGGCTGTATAAGGTAAACATGGAGACGGGCCGCATAAAGCATTTCCGTTCTTTCGGCAAAGGGGAACAGGCTCCGCAAAGTATTTATTCTCTGTACAGGAGCCCGTCAGGAAAGGTGTGGATCGGGACCAAGACATCAATATGGTCATGGACCGGACGCACAGGTTTCGTTATGGAAAAGCATCTCGGATACAACAGTGACATCATCGGTATCCTTCCTGATGACAAGGGTGACATTTTTTTTGCTTCCATAAGCAAGGGCCTGCTTAAATACAAGTCCGGTACGCAGAAATTCGAAAAAGTCGTTTCTTCCGGAAATACCGCTATTCCCGATGCCATTGTATCTATTGGAATGCATCAGAACAAGATTTTCATAGGCACGACCGGGCAAGGCCTGCTCAGGTATGATATAGATACCGGAGAAACGGCGGAAGTCTTCCCCCGCCCGCTTATGAACAGCACGATATTCAGTATAATCAGCGGCAAGGACAATATCTGGGTGAGTACGAACGAAGGGCTTGTCAGATATAATCTTACTGCAGGAATCCGCAATATATACAGCAGGGAAGACGGCTTGAGTTCGGATATTTTCAGCTATAATTCCGGTATCATGGCTTCAGACGGCAGAATATATCTGGGGACTAACAACGGTTTCAACATATTTGATCCGCAGATGCTGCTTATGAATTCGACGGCTCCGAATACAATAATTGCCATTCCTTCCATACTTTCACAACAGGATTCCGGCAGGGCCGTTCTCCGGAAGGGGCACGATCCGTTCACCCTGCAATTTGCCGGACTGAGTTACTGCCTGTCGAAACACAGGCGTTACCGTTACAGGATGGAAGGCCTGGAGGACAGCTGGCATGAAGTGCCGTATGACGACAACAAGGCGACATATTCCAACCTGAAATGCGGGACTTATCGTTTCATAGTCAGTTCTTGCAATAATGACGGGGTGTGGGGCCGTCCGGCTTCCCTGGATATAGTCGTAAAGCCGTATTGGTATAATGGAGGCATCGCCATATCCGTCTATATTATTTTCGGTCTTGCCGCACTTGCCGGGATATTCATGATTACGCATGCATACAAGCGGCAGATAGTGAAGGGGCGTGCAGCGAAAATCAAGCATATCAAGGAGAAGACGAGGATTGAGACGGAACTCCAGTTCTTCACGAATATCGCGCATGAGATACAGACGCCGGTGATGCTCATCGGTGCTCCGGTAAATGAGCTGGCCGGAATGTCCGGACTTCCTGAAAAGGTGGTGAAGAATATTGCCCTGATCAAAAAAAGCTCGGACAAGCTGATAAGAATGACATCGGAAATTCTCGAATTCAGGAATGATACGCGGGAGATTTCATTCGAGACAATGAATCTTATACCGCTGACAAGGCAGATTGCCGACGAATTTTTACTGTCGGCGGACAATTGCGGTATTTCCATGGAATTTACTGACGGGACCGAAGGGGAATTTGCAGCGAAAGTCAACCCGAATTCCTGGAACAAGATTATAAGCAATATTCTTTTGAACGCCATAAAATTCGCGGATACGCGAATAGAAATCAGGTGTGAGTCTTCAGGCGGAAAACTTATGGTGTCGGTGTATGACGACGGGGCCGGGATCGACCCGTCAGATATTGACAAGATATTCCAGGCGTTTTGGCATTCCTCCAAGTCCGGCAGGCAGTTGTGGCCCAAAGGTTTCGGATTGGGGCTGTATATTTCGAAAATGCTGGCCGTACGTATGGGGATGGACATCAATGTGGAAAGCGAACAGGGAGTATACACCAAATTCACCGTTATTGTGCCGCCTGCAGATGGAGCTGACCTGGAAGAAATACGGAAAGGCCCGGATTCCGGTCATCGTCATGATGCACATGATATGGAAGAAGATGCCGTGAGTCTGAAAAATACGGAAGCGCACATTACGGGAAGCAGTCAGCCGACGATTCTTATTGTAGACAGTGATGAAGATTTTTGTCAATATGTCGCTGACAGCTTGTCCGACGAATTCTACGTTCTGACTGCCGGAGACGGGAAAGACGCTCTGGCTATATTGCAGTCCGGAAAAACGGTGGACCTTGTTGTCTGCGATGTGATGATGCCAGGGATGAATGGCATGGAGTTATGCCGCAGATTGAAACAGGATGCACTTTTGCAGCATATCCCGGTCATTCATTTATCCGGCATCTCCGATGATGAGCAGAGGCTTCAGAGCATTAAGAGCGGTGCCGACGTGTATGTCAGCAAACCGGTAAAAATCTCCTATTTGAAGACTGTGGCTGGAAGTATTATAGAGAAAAGGCGCATTTTGTGGGAAACGTTCAGCAAACGTCCGTTTCTTGCAGTCTCGCGTGACAATGAGGAGGAAAACCGGTTTATGAAAGAGTTCTGCGACATAGTTGTGGCCAATATGGCGAACAGCGATCTGAAGATGGAGTTTCTTGCACAGAAAATGCACATGAGCCGCACGGTGATGTTCGAAAAGGTCAAAGAGATCTCGGGAATGACGCCTAACAATGTCATCAAAACTCTGCGGCTGCGCAAGGCGTCCGAACTGCTGGCCCAGCATAAATACAAAATAAGTGAAATATGCTGGATGGTAGGATTCAATACCCCGTCGTACTTTTCCAAATGTTTCTATGAGCAGTTCGGCAAATATCCTAAGGATTTATGAATGACCTGCAGTGCCGCGTCTCCGGAGGACAGCCAGTCCGGCACCGGAGAGCAGCAGGAGGACGTACAGGGTTATGGAAGATGCTCTGGAAGCTGATGCGCCCGTCTTGTAGGAGCGGGGCTCGAAGCGCATTACGATTTCGTGCTCGCCGGCAGGCAGAAAGGCTCCGCGGAGGATCCAGTCGGCCCTGAAAAGTTCGGCAGGCTCGCCGTCTATGGTGAGTTCCCATCCTTTCGGATAATAGATTTCACTGAATATGACAGCCTGTTCGGAATGCAGCCTGCAGCGATACCGGAGTTCGTTAGGCTCGTAGCTTGTCATCCAGACCGAGTCAGCCGGAGCCAAATCGTAACGTGCGAGACGGCTCAGGGAATCGAGGCGGTCGCGCGCCCATGCGAAATCGGCGCCTATGACCGCGGTATTCCGCAAATCCACGGACCCGAGCAGGGCTATTTCTTCATCCGGAGTCCCTGCATGGACTGCGGAGCCGGCTATCCAGCAGTTCCCGAACGCCTGGCTGTTTGTCACCGGAGGATATTCCCCTCCGACTATTATGTATTTGTCATTCAGCATCGACAGTACCGGAATATCGGGCAGGGAGGCTTCCACGTCCTGTATTGTCGCCGAGGAATTCACCGCCCTGATGATGCTGTTGATTTCACTTGTCAGGTAGTGTTCTATGAGGTCCTGGTATCTCTGGATTTTGGCCGGGCTGTACCCTCCTACGGACTTGTGCCAGTAGCTGGTATGGGAGTCGTTGAAAGTGTTCACGCTCAGATCCAGCACCCTGTAGTCCGGCGTTTTGTCTTCGAGGATAATTTCATCTGCCGGACGGGCTGCGAACTGCGAGGAAAAGTCCCGCTTGCTGACGAAATGGTCGCTGTTCAGATAGCGTTTGCCGATGCCGCCGAGGTCCGCTAACATTAATATTGCCATTGCCGTTCCGGCAATAACATATTTGTTTCCTTTCCGTAAATTCCACATTATCAGTCCGAAAGCAAGGGAGACGAATATGAAGCTCCTTATGGCGTCTTTCACGAGCATGGCTTTCCTGTCTGCCCTCAAAGCCTCCGCCAATACATCCTGCATCCCCGCATCGGAAGCTCCGGAAAACGAGCCGGCCAAGGCAGGGAACAGAGCGAACAGCAGGCAGATGCCTCCGACTATCCCGTATGCAGTCCAGATTCCTTTCACGGTCCGGCTCCTGTCGAATCCTCCTTTCCAGATTTTGTCTAAAACGAGGAATCCGAGCAGAGGCACCGTTACCTGGAGGATGACCAATGCCATGGATACCGTCCTGAACTTGTTGTAAAGCGGCACCATATCATACCAGAGTTTGGTAAACCACAGGAAATGACTGCCCCAGGCCAGCAGGACTGCCAGCAGTGTGCATATTGCCAGCCACCATTTTTCCTTGCCTTTCAGCAGGACAAGGCCCAGGACGAACAGGAAAATCGAAATCGCTCCCATGTACATAGGCCCTGCCGTAAAAGGCTGCGGACCCCAGTATAGCGGCAGAAACTTCATTGCTTCGTCCACATTCGGCTGTCTGGCCTGCACTAAAAGGTCTCTCACCTCGGAATGGCGAAGCCCGGGATCTCCGGAGGAAGCTCCGCCCTTGAAGTCCGGAATCAGCAGATTGGGCGTCTCTCCGATGCCGTACGACCATGCCGTAGCATAATCGATGTCCAATCCTCCAGAGTTGTCTGCGTCCCGGCTGAGTTCCGAGCCCCCGCGCATGGAGTATTCTGCATATTCGTATGTCGGGAGCAGTTTGTTGAGGTTGGTGCAGATGCCGATGCCGCCGATGACCAACAGGGCCGCCGAGGCCGTAAAGAAGCCTGCCAGAGCCTGTTTTTTCTCTTTTTGTGTCAATATCTTCACGAACAGGGTGATGACGTAGGTCATGATGACGATAGCCAGGTAATAGGAAATCTGCGGATGATTCGCCTTGATCTGGAAGCTGAGTGCGAAAGCGAAAAGTACGGCTCCGAGAATGACTTTCAGCAGCCTTGATTTTTTCCGGGCGGCTTCCGCCAATTTCTTACCGGCCTCCGCCGGAGCCTCAGATGCTGCCTTGTATGTGAATACCAATGCGGCCAGCACCCACGGCATATAGGCTATTGCCTGCATCTTTGTGTTGTGCCCGACCTGTATGATCTGGAGATTGTACGAGCAGAAAGTGATGGCAATGGCTCCGGCTATTGCGAGCAGCGGCCTTATTCCGAAGGCGAGCATGAGCAGGAAACCTCCGAGAAGCGAAATGAAGAAATAGGTTGCGGGCCGGGCGCCGGTAAGCAGCAGGTCATACAGCCAGGCTGTCCAGTCTCCCTTGAAAATGCCGTACATGGACACGGTCGGCATTCCTCCGAACATGGAATTTGTCCAGAACGAAGGGTCGTCCGGATGTTCTGCATTATAGGTGACCACCTCGTTTGTCATCCCGGTCCAGCCGGAAATGTCGGACTGGTTCACTATTTTACCGCTCAGTACGTCCGGGACGAAAGCATAGGATATTACCATGAAAAGCAGGATGATTCCTGCCGCATACAGCACTTGTTTCAATACTTTATTCTTCATTGTCCTTTCCCTTGTCATCTTGTTGTCCTTTCCCTTGTCATCTCGTTGCCCCTTCCAAGTCATCTCATTGCCCCTTCCCTTGTCATCTCGAGCGAAGTCGAGAGATCTGTTATTGTATTACCGTTCCTCTGTCTGCATCTTGCAGCAGCGATTCCATCAGCCTCGCCATCCTTGCGGTCAGCTCCTTTCGGGAATATTGCATCAGGTTCCTGGCTTCGGTCTTCAAATCATCTGCCTTGAAGCGCTCCCAGCATTCATTCACGAACTGCTTCATCCCTGCGTAGTCGTCCCAGTCCAACATCCGCCCGCAGCCGGTTTCATCCAGCACGTCCGCCATGGCGCATTCGGTCATTCCGATGCCCAAAACCGGATGTCCCGATGCCATGTATTCGAAAATTTTTCCCGTCAGGACAGCCCTGTATTCCGGCTCTTTCCTCTGCGGAAGCAGCAGCACCGAAGCTCCCATCTGTTCTCCGGTAGCTATCTGGTGCGGCTGGTATCCCAATACCCTGAGATTTTCGGCAAGGCCGTGGCTGATGACTGATTCCGTGATTTCCTTGTCCGTTTTCCCCACGAGCCTGATTCTGAGCAGTTTGCGGAATTCGTCATCTTCTCTGCATTTGTCCTGCAGCACTTTCCAGAGCGTCTCCGGATTGCCGTCTGCGGCGAACAGTCCCGTATGGGTGATGTTGAAAAAGCCGTCCGGCTCGATGACCTGTTGGAAATCCGACTCGTCGAAACCGTTGGTGATGCAGTAGACCGGGGTTTTCGTCATTTCCGCGAATTCCTTCTGCAGCGGCCGGGTGACGGTGACGATGGCCGAAGCGGAGTCTAAAACCGACTTTTCCAAGGCGGCATGCTTGCGCATGGCTCCCCGCGTCAGGAGCAGGTGCTTGAAATAGAACATCCTGGTCCACGGATCCCGAAAGTCCGCTATCCACGGAATCCCTGTGTCGCAGGCTAATTTGCGGGCTATCAGGTGCATGGAGTGAGGAGGTCCCGTGCTTACGAGTATGTCCACGGGGTGTTCCCGCAGGTATTTTTTCAGAAATTTTACAGACGGTCTTATCCACAGGCATCTCGGATCAGGAATGAAGAAATTGCCCCTTATGAAAAGGGAAATTTTCTGCATCAGGGTCTTTTTGCCTCCGCTGATTGGATTTACTTCGTCGGTCCCGCCGCCTTTCCTGCCGCGTCCGCCGCCGAATATCCGGTAGAGTCCGTAAGGCTCGGTAATCCGGGTCCTGATGATTTCCGCTTCCGGAGGGACATCGTTTTCCATGTTTCTGTCGATGAGCTTCAGTTCCGGATTTTCAGGCGTGTAAATGACAGGCTGCCAGTCTTCGCCCGGCAGATATTTTGCGAATTTTACCCAGCGCTGTACTCCGGACCCTCCCGAAGGCGGCCAATAGTAAGATATTATCAGGACTCTTTTCATATCGCTTCCGACATCCGTGCAAAGATAGCATATCTCACATATCCGCAAAAAAATCTGATTGCGTTTTCCTGTTTTTCAAAAAATCTTTGCCGTATTAAAGGCAAGTCCGGCGGATTCCCTGATATTTGACAGTGTGAATCCGCCGGACTGACAGTTGCAAAGGATTATTTTTTCTCGCAGGCCAGCAGCTTCCAGACCCCTGCGCTGAGTGCCGCGCCGACAAGCGGAGCCACAATGAAAAGCCAGAGCTGTTTCAGGGCGATGCCGCCTTCGAAAATGGCCGGACCTATGCTTCTCGCCGGGTTGACGGAAGTGCCTGTAATCGGGATGCAGACTATGTGAATCAGTACCAATGACAGGCCGATGGCAAGTCCGGCGAAATTCCCTGCGCCCTTCTTCGGATCCGTGGTGCCGAGCACAACGAGCACGAATATGAATGTGAACACGGCTTCGGCGACAAATGCCTGCAGTCCCATTCCTTCCTTGAAGCTGTTGGAGCCGGTGGCTGTAGGCCCGTCATGGGCGCCGGACGATACTAATGCGAACAGGATGGCAGAGCCTATGATGGCTCCGATGACCTGGAACAGCATGTACATCCCGGCATCCTTGCCGCTCATCCTGCCGCTGAGATATACTCCGAGGGTGATGGCAGGATTGATGTGGCATCCGGAGATGCCTCCGATGGTATATGCCATCGCTACTACCGCCAGTCCGAATGCAAGGGCGACACCGAGTGTGCCGACTCCCGCTCCGACCGTGCCGGCAACACTGCCGGCAAAGACCGCGCTTCCACAGCCCATTAACACCAGGACCATCGTCCCGATCATTTCTGCAAGATATTTTTTCATAATTACAATTTTTACAGGCTGCCGGCCCTCTGCAGCATGATTTGCGGCAGCCATTGATATTATCCTGAAATTTAGCAAATATTCCGATACGTTGTCATTTTTTGCCGGTATATGGCGTACGGGAAAAAAATCCATTGTCCATAACCGGACGGCCAACTGCCACAACAAAAACCGGCCAACTGTCACAACAAAAACCGGCCAACTGCCACATTGAAAATCGGGATATGTTTGATTTCCATTGCTCGCCGCATTGCGCGAGCAGAAAAAGATGCAACTCAAAGGCGGTATTTATCACCGGACCCAGATCGATATGACCTACAATTCGAATCATATCGAAGGAAGCAGGCTGACAAAGGAACAGACGCGCTATATTTTTGAAACCGTATTAGAAACACCGGAAAATTTCCGTACCTTTGCCATGGAGGGCTGCGGATTTTCGTGCAGGATAAACCTGCGTGCGTACAGTCCGCCGGACATTTACTTATGGCAGGAGAAAAGATAGCGGAGACCCCGCTGATGAAACAATATTTTCAGGTTAAAGCACAGTATCCGGAAGCTGTGCTTCTTTTTCGCGTGGGCGATTTTTACGAAACATTTGCAGACGATGCGCTGATAGCGAGCAAGGTGCTCGGGATAGTCCTGACCAAAAGGGCGAACGGACCCAAGGCCTCGGTGCCGCTTGCCGGATTTCCGTATCATTCCCTCGATACGTATCTGCCCAAATTAGTCCGTGCGGGCTACAAAGTGGCTGTCTGCGACCAGCTCGAAGACCCGAAACTTACGAGAAAAATCGTAAAGCGCGGCGTGACGGAACTTGTTACCCCGGGTATTGCCTTCAACGAACAGCTCCTGACCCAGAATGAAAACAACTTCCTCTGCGGCCTCACTTTCGAAAAGGACAG
>CALUQC010000164.1 GCA_944322805.1 uncultured Bacteroidales bacterium
CACCGATACGAAGTGCCGCCCGCCATTGACGGATATGTCACTCCAGCGCAAATCCGTAACATCACCCACGCGTAGCCCGCAATAGCAGGCAAACAGGAATGCCTTGCGTATGTTTTCCTTGATATAGGGAGTTTGCTCCAGCTTGCGGATTTCTTCAAAGGTCAGAAATTCTCGCTTGCTCTCCGGTCTCGCTATCTTTTCTTGGAAACTCAACGATTTCCAGGGATTGTTCTTTATATATCCCTTCTGCCATGCAGCAGACAGGATGATGCCGAGAATCCAGAAACTGGAAAATGCGGTGGCTTGGGCAAGCGGCTTCCCTTGCGGAGTGAGAGGCTCGGATTGCAGCCACCCGGCATAATCGACACAGAATCTCTTGTCCATGTCACACAGTCTTGCACCTGGACGGAACTTCTCGAATTTAGCGCGAGATGCCCTTAAATGTAGGATTCATCAGGGTGCACAAGTCGTATATCGTAAACAAGGACAAGGTAGAAGCCATCGACCGCGGCAGAATCATCATCGGAAACACCTCTCTGCCGGTCGGAGACAATTTCAAGGCGGATTTCCAGAAAGCCATCGGAATTGAAATCAAATGAATTCCCTGATCTTGCCGACAAGGATGGTCCTGACGAATTCCTCCTCCATGAAATGAGTACCGGAGTACAGTGTGAACGTGTCACCGAAATACTTCCGGTATGTCCTTATGCTCACTATTCCGGATTTCCGGTAGTGGTCATGCGTGCCGAAAAAGGCGAAAAAGGCATCCTTGCTGCCTGCCAGGGTGCTGTTTTCCATGGCTTTCCGCCTCAATGCCGGATACTTGCGCATGATTCCGTATGTAAAATGGATTTTCTGCCTGTCCCCCTCAGCCGGCCTGTAAATCCTGTCCAAAAGCATGGTCACGCCCGGAATCAGAGAAAGAAACGCAAGGCCGCCGAAGTACAGGGGCGCGTTCAGAGCGGGAGATACGAGGATGTGCGGGATACCTTTTATTGCAATGGCGTTCAACGAGCCGAGAGACTCCCCTATTATCAGGACGGGAGACAGTTCGCGCACCCATCCTGATATCTGTCTCTCCGCGATTTCCGGATCGAAGGAATATGTTCTGACGACAATGCCGTCGATATGCTCGCTGAGAATCGACGGTATCCTGCTGTCTCCGCCTCCGCCCATTCCGTGTATGTACAGTATTGTCTTTTCCCTATTGCCCATATTGTCCGAATTTTAATCGGACATAAAAATAAGAAGTTATTTTGAAAAATTCCTATCTTTGTAGGATTTCATCCGGCAACGTCCGGCAAGTTTAACTTTGAGGTAATGAAAATGAAGAAATTTTTACTGTCAGCTGCGGCATTACTGGCCCTGATGCCGGCTTTCGCACAAGAAAAGACGGATTCCACAGCAAAGAAAAGCAATGAATACGAATTTACGGTAATCAAGGAGAATCCCATAACCTCCATCAAGGACCAGTACCGTTCCGGAACATGCTGGTGCTTCTCCACACTGTCGTTCATCGAATCTGAAATCATGAAGGAAAAGGGCATCGACAGCCTCGACCTTTCGGAAATGTTCGTAGTGTCCAAATCCTACCACGACAGGGGTATCAAATACGTACGTTTGGACGGTCATCTGAATTTCGGGGCAGGCAGCTCTTTCGGAGACGTGCTCCATGTGATTAAGGACTACGGCATTGTGCCGCAGGAAGCCATGCCGGGACTGAATTACGGTACCGAGAAACCTGAGCATTTCGAGATGGACGAAGGTCTGAAAGGTTATGTGGAAGCCATTGTCAAGAATCCCAACAGGACGCTTTCAACCGCATGGGTAAACGGTCTGGACGGTATTCTGGCCGCATATCTCGGCGAAATTCCGGAGAATTTCGAAGTGGACGGAGTCTCGTACACCCCGGAGTCATACAGGGACTACCTCGGAATAAATCCGGACGACTATGTTTCCCTGACCTCATTCACCCATCATCCGTTCTATTCGCAGTTCATAATCGAAGTCTGCGACAACTGGAGATGGGATGCATCCTACAACCTTCCGCTGGACGAACTCATGGAAGTGATGTATTACGCCATCGATAACGGCTACACCATTGCCTGGGGCTCAGATGTGAGCGAAGCCGGTTTTTCGAGAAATGGAATTGCGACCGTTCCGGATGTTGACAAGAAGCCGGGCAGCGGCTCCGATCAGGAAAAATGGGTGGGAAAATCCGAAGAAAAGGCTATAGAGCAGACCGGGAACACTGAAGAAAAGGTCATTACCCAGGAACTCAGGCAGGACGAATACGACAGGAAACTGACTACGGACGACCACGGCATGCAGATCTACGGTATCGCCCAGGACCAGAACGGCAACAACTTCTTCATGGTAAAGAATTCCTGGGGAGATGCCGGCAAATACAAGGGCATATGGTATGCTTCCGACGCTTTTGTCAGGTACAAGACCATGAACATTGTAGTCAACAAGAACGCCATTCCTAAGGATATCAGAAAGAAACTCGGTATCAAATAGTTCAGATGAACATAAAAAGACATATACCGAATACGATCACATCCATGAATCTCCTGTGCGGGACCATAGGTGTGATCTGTACTTTCGAAGGCAGGCTTGACCTTGCCTTTTATTTCATGCTCGGGGCATCCCTGTGTGACTTCTGCGACGGACTGTGCGCCAGGATGCTGAACGCGTTTTCACCTATAGGCAAGGAACTCGACTCCCTTGCGGACATGGTGAGTTTCGGCCTGCTCCCTGCCATGATGTTCCACAAGACTGTCCAGGCCGCAGGTGCAGCAGCGTGGCTTTCCTGCGTTCCCCTGATGCTTGCCGTATTCTCGGCACTCAGGCTTGCGAAATTCAACATAGACGACAGCCAGACGGAAAATTTCAAGGGGCTCGCCACACCGGCCTGCGCCATGATAGTGGGAGCGTTTACCTATTACATCGCGGTCAGTCCGGAAAGCCTGATGTGCCGCTGGCCGGAAAGCCGGATTTTCGTCATCCTGTCTACATTTGTCCTTTGCGGCCTTATGGTCAGCAGGATTCCGATGTTCTCCATGAAATTCAAGAAAGGAGGGAAGGCCGAATCTCCGCAGTACAGGATGCGTATAGCATTTATCGGCGTATTCTGCGTCTGTACCGTCCTTGTTGCCCTCCTCGGGCTGAACTGGTCGATGATAATTCTCCTGACATTCATTGTCTATATAATCATGAATATCATAAATGCCCTGTCTTCCAAATAGGGCACTCATAAAAAAAAGGCGTTGCAACCGCTTGACAGTTGCAACGCCTTTTTTGATTTCATCCCCTTTGTATAAAGACTTCAGGGCACCGTTTTCAGGCGGCATCTCCAAATATCAATAGTTTTCGGAGTGAATCTTGAAATAGCTCTTCGGATGCTTGCATACAGGACACATCTCCGGAGCTTTCTTCCCGATGACGATATGTCCGCAATTCGAGCACTCCCACACCATATCCTGGTCTTTCGAGAAGACAAGTCCGTCCTTTACGTTGGCGAGCAGCTTGCGATAGCGCTCTTCGTGCATTTTTTCGATGGCAGCCACCTTTTCGAAAAGGACGGCTATTTCCGTGAATCCTTCCTCACGTGCATCCTTTGCAAAGCCGGCATACATATCCGTCCACTCATAGTTCTCGCCCTCGGCAGCATCGAGAAGGTTGGCATCTGTCGAAGGAATGTCCCCTCCGTGCAGGAGTTTGAACCAGATTTTGGCATGCTCTTTTTCATTGTTTGCAGTCTCCTCGAAAATGGAAGCTATCTGCACATATCCGTCTTTCTTGGCCTTGGAGGCATAATAGGTGTATTTGTTCCTTGCCTGCGATTCACCGGCAAAAGCAGCCTGGAGATTCGCCTCGGTCTTTGTTCCCTTAAGATCCTTCATAATTATTTCAATTTAGAATTATTAAAAATTAAATCCCTTATGCAAAGGTAGCCAAATTAATCGTAAAAGCAAGGTTTTGCGAGTATAATTTCAAAAGGATTATGCCGTCACCTGAGTTTGTTCTGCTCGAAATGGCGGCGGACATGGAGGAAATACCAGAGGACACCGGCCGCGTTTATGAGGAATGCGGCCCAGAAAGCGCTGTGATAGCCGAAATGTTCGGACAGGACACCGCCGGACAGGACGCCGAGACCGAGACCGGCATCCCAGGACGTCAGGATGGAAGAATTGGCCGTGCCGCGCTGATTGTTCTCGGCAAGGTTGATAAACATGTTCTGGAAAGCCGGATACATGTGGCCGTTGCCGAGTCCGACAATGAATGCCGACAGATAGTAGCCGACGGGGTTATGGATGGCAGCGAACATCAGGTATCCGCACATGGATGCGACAGTGCCGACGGATGCGTTGTAAGTGACCCGGTTTTCCCTCAGGGCCTTGGCCCCGGTAAGCCGCGACAGTATGAGCCCCACGGCGAAAAGCGTGAAGAAAAGGCCGGTGCCGCCCGTAATGCCGAGTTCTTCCTTGCCATAAATGGCAACGTATGTGGAAATGACGCCGTAACTGAAAGAGAAGCACATCATAGAAAGGGCTTCCCACCAGCCTTTAAGCAGGAAAAAGCGGTCTAAAGAAATCACCTGTTTTTCCGGCTTGAATTCGCGGACCGGCAATTTGATGGAAGAATCCAGGGCAAGCCCGGCGAATGAAAATGCAGTCGATATCCAGAACAGAGTCTGGAAATTGCCGCTGAATGCCTGAAGCAGATATATGGCAAGCACCGGACCGATGGCCGTCGCCAGATTGTTGCTCAGTCCGTAATACCCTATTCCCTCTGTCCTTCTTGAAGAAGGCAGAACATCTATGGCTACCGTGCTTGCAGCGACGGTCGTAGCTCCGAACGGCGCCCCGTGCAATGTCCTGAATATTGTAAACATAGTCAGTGAACCTGCCACGATATATCCGAAAAACAGCAGAAAAAAGAAGAAGTTACACAGGATAAGGACGGTCTTGCGAGGATAATTGTCCACAATATATCCGCTGAAAGGCCTGATGACAAGAGCCATCAGGGTATATCCGGCCAACGCCATGCCTATGGTATCGTTCGTGGCGCCGAACGTTTCGCTCAGATAGAGCGGGAGAAGCGGCACGATGAGCGTAAACGAAAAATTCAGCAGGAAATTTCCTGTCCATATCCTGATGTAGTTGGCGTTCCACAATTTGTCTGCCATATCCTTGAACATTTGTTTAGCCGGCGAAATTACAAAAAAATCCGCATTAAAAAAGCAGGACCGCCTTAACGGCAGCCCTGCGGATTATTCCTTGTGCAGCTATCGGAATTATTTGCTGATGACGCGTGCCATTTCGCAAACCTTGTTCGAATAGCCCCACTCGTTGTCGTACCATGAAACTACCTTTACGAAAGTAGGATCGAGCTGGATACCTGCCTTCACATCGAAGATGGAAGTGTGGGAATCGCCGCGGAAGTCGGTAGAAACGACTGCTTCGTCGGTGTATCCGAGAATGCCTTTGAGTTCGCCCTCGGAAGCCTTCTTCATTGCTGCGCAGACTTCCTCGTAAGTAGCAGGTTTTTCGAGCTCTACAGTGAGGTCAACTACGGATACGTCGGAGGTAGGGACACGCATGGACATACCGGTAAGTTTGCCGTTCAGCTCAGGAAGCACCTTGCCCACTGCCTTTGCAGCACCTGTAGACGAAGGAATGATGTTCTCGAGGATACCGCGGCCGCCTCTCCAGTCTTTCTTGGAAGGTCCGTCTACGGTCTTCTGGGTAGCCGTAGCAGCGTGAACGGTAGTCATGAGACCCCTCTTGATGCCGAACGTGTCGTTAAGCACCTTTGAGATAGGAGCAAGGCAGTTCGTGGTGCAGGAAGCGTTGGAAATGATAGGCTGGCCTGCATAAGTCTTGTCGTTGACACCGTACACGAACATCGGCGTAGCGTCCTTTGAAGGAGCCGACATGATGACTTTCTTTGCACCTGCCTTGATATGTGCGGATGCAAGCTCCTCTGTAAGGAAGAAACCGGTAGACTCTACTACTACATCTACTCCGAGAGCGCCCCAGGTGATGTTAGAAGGATCCTTTTCAGCGAAGATCTGGATTTTGTTCCCATCAACGATCATGTAGTTTCCTTCCACTTTCACATCATGGTTGAAATGACCGTGAACAGAGTCATACTTGAGCATATAAGCCAGATAATCAGCATCGAGCAGGTCATTGATACCTACTACCTGAATGTCGTTCGAGAAATTCTCGACAGCTGCGCGGAATACCATACGGCCGATACGACCAAATCCGTTAATACCTAATTTAATCATTTTATTTTTGTTTTTAGTGTAACACTTTCACTTTCTCAAAATCTTTGCAAAATTAAGAAAAAATATGAAGATTCATAGAGAATTCGTAAAAAATTCAATCGGAATCGATATCTTTGGAGATAATTCGAAAAAGACTGTAGGATAATGGAAATATTGCTGACAAACGACGACGGCTACAAGGCCAAGGGCATAAGGGTAATGGCGGAAATAATGGGCATGTTCGGCAATGTGACCGTCATAGCTCCGAAACACCATCAGTCCGGCATGGGCATGGCTGTTTCGATGAACGGTAAAGCGCTGTCATACAGAAAACTGAGCGATGACGGGCATATTTCATGGGCCTATCTCGACGCCACTCCGGCCAGCTGCGTGAAATTCGGTCTCAACAACATATTCCGTGACAGGAAACCGGACGCAGTCATCTCGGGCATCAACCACGGCTCCAACGCGGCTGCTGCGGCATGCTATTCCGGGACGCTCGGAGCCGCCGCCGAAGCCGCAGTCAACGACATTGCCGCCATAGGCGTATCCCTCGACACCTGGGATGCGGATGCGGACTTTTCATCCGTCGAAAAATTTTTCCCGGAGATTTTCAGACAGCTGATGTCTTCCCTGCCGCAGGAATACGGTGTCTATTACAATATAAATTTTCCTGGAAAGGACTGCGGGCCGGTCAGGGGAATCAGGACGGCGTCGCAGGGATTGGGGCGGTGGATAAGGGAATTCGAAGACTGGGTGCCGGGAAATACGGGAAAATGGGGAATTTCGCATCATGACACTGAGAGCGCGGCGGAAAAAGCCGAAGACGGCGAAAAGCTGTACCTTATGACGGGGGAATTCGTCGATGACAACAGAAATCCTGCCGATGCCGACCACAGATACAATCATGACGGATACATAACCATTGTACCGCACAATATAAACTGCACGGACTTCAGGGAACTGTCAAGGCTGCGCAGCATGAATATGGACAAGGAATTCTGATTTGCAAAACGGACACATCATGAAATACTACATCATAGCCGGAGAGGCATCCGGAGATCTCCACGGCTCCAACCTGATGAAAGGCCTGTATTCGGAGGATTCCGACGCGGAAATCCGTTTCTGGGGCGGCGACCTGATGAATGCCGTCCATCTTGCCTGTGCGCGGGCTGCAAGTCCCGGAGGGACCGCGACCGGAGAGAGCGATATCCCCCACCGGGGGTGCAGGGGGGTCGATGGAAGTCCCCTTCCTTATAGTGGCGGACTGGTCTGCCACTATAAGGAAGGCGCCATCATGGGCTTCTGGGAAGTATTCAAAAAAGCAGGCAAACTCCTCGGGAACGTCCGCCGGTGCAAAGCCGACATTCTCGCATGGAATCCGGATGTCGTCATACTGATAGACTATCCAGGCTTCAACTTCAAGATAGCTGAATTCGCCCACAAGCACGGCTTCCGCACCTTTTATTACATCGCCCCGAAAGTCTGGGCCTCCCGCGAGGGACGGATACGCAAACTGAAAAAATACGTTGACAAACTTTTCATCGTCTTTCCTTTCGAAATACCGTATTTCAAGGCAAAAGGCGTAGATGCCGTATATTTGGGCAATCCGTTAGTCGATTCCATAGCTGACTCAAGAGCAATGAACGAATCGAGACAGGATTTTCTCAAGCGGAACAGTCTTGACGACAAACCGTATATCGCCCTGCTGGCAGGCTCGAGAAAGGGAGAAATCAGTTCCATGATGCCGGTACTGACGGAATTTGCGGCAAGACTGAAATCAGTGCCGCAATACAAAGACTATCAGTTCATCATAGCCGGTGCACCGGCAAGGACCATGGATGACTACAAGCCGTACATGGACAAATGCGACAACATTGTCCGGAATGACATCAGGATTGTTTTCGGCGAGACGCAGTCGGTAATCAGGCATGCGGAGGCGGCCGTGGTGAACTCTGGTACGGCATCCCTGGAGACCGTTCTGCTCGGGACGCCGCAGGTGGTGGGATACATAAGCAGCAGACTGACTTACCTTATAGCCAGACACATAGTCAAGATAAAATATATCAGCCTCGGGAATCTTATTGTGGACAAGCCTGTCTTCCGGGAGTTGATTCAGGATGACTGTTCGGCGGAAAAACTTCTTGAAGAGGTAAGGGCTCTGATTGAAAACAAGGAATACCGCAGCAGGATGCTTGACGGCTATGCGGAAATCCGTGATGCCCTCGGCAACAAGGGAGCCTCCAAAGCCGTAGCCTCCGCCATGATCGCGGATTTGAGGCGGCAAGGGTGAGGGCCCCGGGAGTTTACTCCCGTAAATGACCGGACCCGAATCCCGCCGCCAACGCCGCAATCCTTTCCGGGAAACCATCCTGCAGATTACCGGTTTGTCAGAGCGGGTGGAGTGCAAGGCGGCAAGGGTGAGGGTCCCGGGAGTTTACTCCCGTAAATGACCGGACCCGAATCCCGCCGCCAACGCCGCAATCCGCCCGTTCTGCCAAACCGGACTCAGGAACGCTCCTTTATAATCCCCATCCTGTACGCCCTCAGCAGCTTCTTCAAATCCTCGATCTGGACCATAAGCTCCCGGCCCTTGTCGGTATCCTTTACCATCATGCGCTGGCTGCTGAGTTCGACGAGCTGGGTGGTGGACTTAATGTCCTGGCCTTCTTCTATGGCTTTCTGAGTGGAAGAAAACGGCTCATGCTGCACAAGCTGGAATCCGCGGGAATGATATACCAGGGTATAACCGGCTATTCCGGTCTCGGGATGATAGGCCTTGGAAAAACCTCCGTCTATCACCATAAGTTTGCCGTTTGCACGGACAGGCTTCTCGCCCTTGGCTGCCTTGACGGGAACATGGCCGTTTATGATATGGCGATGCTCTCCGGTCACTCCGAATTCATCGAGAATCCTGTCGCATACGGATTCGTCATTGCGAAGCGTATAGTATGCGCCTTTTTCTTCTTTATGCAGTTCCTTGTCCACAAGGAAGTAACGCTCGAATGTCGCCATCTTGCTCTTGTCGAAAGCAGGCGAATTGCGGCCGCACCACAGATACCAGACATAGTCTGTGGCGAAACTTTTCTCCGGATCGGAATCGTTTGAAAAATACGCTATCCTGATCAGCTGCCCTACGCGGCCGAGAAGTTCCTTTCCCTTGTATTTCTTACCGAGAATATCTATTTCCTTCAATGTGCCGTCATCGTTGAGAGGCATGGAAGCATGGAACAGAAGATTGGAATTGCATACGTTGTACATACAGCCGTAACGGAATATGCACTTTATGTGTTTTCTGAGCTTTTCGCTTCTGATAAATGAATTGTGGAGTTTGTCCACCACTTCCCTCTCCTCCGGGGTCAGCCTGTACGGATCAGCGGGATCGAGAGTCGGGAAGAAGCAGTCTTTCATCTCGTATTCCTTCCCGTCAAGCACGAAGACCTTCCTCTCCATATCGATATGCTCGAGCAGAAGCCTGTCATCCATGTCGAATTCCGGACGCCGGGCAATGATTTCCGCCTCAAGTTTGAACTGGATGATGCTGATGGCCTTGTGCATCTGCGCAAGCAGACGCATGGTCTTTTCGTCTATTTTCTGCGCCTCGTCCTCTATCCTCGGACCGAATGAAGTGCACGGATCATCCGCATACGTATCCATGGCAAATCTTGCAAGCGGCAGGAGATTGATTCCATAGCCGTCTTCCAGGACCGAATGATTCGCATAGCGCATGGCTAACCTTATGACATTCGCGATACATGCGTCGTTTCCGGATGCAGCCCCCATCCACAGGATGTCGTGATTGCCCCACTGTATGTCGAAATGATGATAGTCGCAGAGGGTGTCGAGAATTATATGAGGTCCCGGCCCCCTGTCGAAAATGTCGCCGAGGATATGCAGTGAATCAATGGTGAGACGCTGTATGAGGTTGCACATGGCCACGATGAAGTCATCGGCCCGGCAAATGTCTATAATGGTGCTGATGATAACGTTGATGTAGGCCTGCTTGTTGGGGTCGGCGCTGCTCTCGTGCAGAAGTTCCTGGATGATGTAGGAAAATTCCTGCGGGAGGGCCTTGCGGACCTTTGAGCGGGTATATTTCGACGATACGTTCTGGCAGACTCTCACCAGCCTGTTCAATGTCACGCTGTACCAGGCGTTTATATTGCCGACAGACTCTTTTATGAGCTGGAGTTTCTGTTCCGGATAATAGATCAGCGTGCACAGTTCCTTCTTCTCCTCCTCGTAAAGGGAATTTCCGAAAATTTCGTTTACTTTTCTCTTTATCGCGCCGGATGCGTTTCTCAGGACATGCTCGAAAGCCTCGTTTTCGCCGTGAAGGTCGGCAAGAAAATGTTCCGTGCCCTTCGGAAGATTGAGTATGGCCTCGAGATTGATAATTTCCGTACTTGCGGCTGCAATGGTCGGAAAATTCAGGGACAACAGTTCAAGGTATTTGATATTGCTCCTGATGTCCTCCTCGTTTTTCATGCTTTCTGTATCCATAAAATACATCCGTTAAAAAACAGTTATGCGGCAGCCGTCAGTATGTGCGCTCACCGAAAATGAGCGTGCCTATCCTGACGATGTCCGCTCCCATGGAGACGGCTATCCTGTAGTCGTGCGTCATGCCGAAAGAAAGTATGCCGAATCGTTCCGGCAGGCCGGGAAATCTCTCCTTCCCTGCGACGACTTCGTCGCGCAATGCCACCAAACGGGAAAAATCGCTTCTGATAATGTTTTCGTCATCAGTCAGCGTCGCCATCCCCATAAGCCCGAGAATCCTGACGCCGGGATATTGTGCTGCATCAGCCAGGACCTGCAATGCCTCCTCACGGGAAAAGCCCTGCTTTGTATCTTCCGATGCTATATGAATCTCTATCAGGACATCTATGACTTTCCCGTTTTCCCTTCCCCACTTGTCGATGGCTGCCAGAAGATGACGGCTGTCCACGGACTCCACCATGGCGGCGACCGGAAGCACGTATTTCAGTTTGTTGGTCTGCAGATGACCGATAAAATGCCAGGATATGTCAGCCGGAAGCACTCCCGCCTTGGCATGCATCTCCTGGGGCCGGCTCTCTCCGAAGATTCTCTGGCCGGCGGCATATGCTTCGGCTACGGCTTCGGCCGGATGGAATTTGGAAACTGCCACCAATGTTACATTTGATGGCAGTTCCTCTTTCAGTGTTCTTATCGCTGACGCAATTCCAGTCATAAGTTTTTACCTTCTTCTGCGTTTTTCCTGTTCTTTCAAGGCCTGCTGCTGCATTTTCTGGGCTTCTTCCAGGCGCTGCTGCCATTTGGATTTCGGCAACGGCTTTCCGGCGGAAGCCGCCAGCTGTGCGTGGATTTTCTTCTCGTCTATAAGATAACGCCGTACAAACCACGTCTGGAGCATCGTTATCAGATTCGAAAGCAGATAGTAGTAGCTGAGTCCGCTCGACAGGTTGTTGCATATGAAAAGCATCATTATCGGCATCAGCCATACGCTCATGAACTTCATTCCAGCCATGCTCGGATCGTTGGACATCTGTCCCGAGGTCATCTTGGAATATACGAACATCGATATGGCCATCAGCAGGGCGAACAGCGACACATGGTCTCCGTAAAGAGGTATCCTGAACGGAAGGTCGAGGATCGAATCGTATGCGCTCAGGTCATCGGCCCAGAGGAAACTCTGCTGGCGCAGCTCTATGGAAGCAGGGAAGAAGCGGAACATGGCATAGAGGATAGGCAGCTGGAGCAGCATTGGCAGACATCCTCCCATCGGACTGATTCCGGCCCGCTGGTACAGCGCCATCATGGCCTGCTGCTTCTTCATGGCATCTTCCGGCTTCGGATATTTTTCGTTCAGCTTGTCGATCTCCGGCTTGATGACGTTCATTTTCGCCGACGACTTGTACGACTTCATGGTCAGAGGAGAAAGGACCAGCTTTATCAGGATGGTCATTATCAGGATGATGATGCCGTAGCTTCCGATGAATCTTCCGAGCAGGTTGAATGTCGGAATGATCACGTAACGGCTTATCAGACCGATGACATTTCCTCCGAGAGGTATGATCTTCTCATAGTGCTGGTCATAATTTTTCAGAGTCCGGTAATGATTCGGCCCGAAATAGAACTCGAAAGGCACAGTGACCGACTCCCCGTGCTTCAGCTCCGACTGGAGAGTGGCGTTGCAAACCATAAGGTTCCTCCGTGGGTCATCCTCGTCGCAGAAACTTATGCTGAAATCCGCAGAAGTAAATTCGTTTTCCGCAGTCATGATTGCCGAGAAGAACTGCTGCTGGAACGCGAACCATTTCACTTTCGACACGATGCTCTCGCTGTCGTTGCGTCCTCCCCTGCCGATCTGCTCCGGTTTCTTTTCCCCGGAAAAATAATAGTCCAGCTTCGAATACTGCTTTTCGTTGTAGTATCCTTTTTCAAGTCTCGGAACAGTGACGTTCCAGCCTATGTCGAAACTGTTTATCTTTCTCGGGACAAGCTCTTCCATCCCTACGAAAGACAGTTCATTCCTGACCATGTAGCTGTCCTCCGGAAGGATGTATTTCTGCTCGAGATATCCCCCGTTATGAAAAGGCAGGCGCATGACCACGGAAGTATCCGTAGTTTCGGCCACATCAAACACCATGTCCCGGGTATTGATGTTCTCTCCGGCGAACAGGGCTATGTTGTAATCGCTGTATCCCGCCTTTATCAGATAAAGATCGGTACTGTCATACGCCCGGTAGTCGTTCAGCCTTGCGGTGTACGGCTGCGCGCCTTTCGTGGTAAACACCAGTTCGAGTTTCCCGTTTGAAAGGGTCACGAACTGCTGCGCACCATTGTAGCGGCTGTTCAGAAGGGAATCCCTGTATTTGCCGGCGGCAGCGGCGGCTTCATTTCCGGAAGTCCCGGAAGCACCCGCCTTCACGGCCGCTATTGAATCCTGCGCAATACGGAACATCTGTTCCACCATTGCAGCCGAATCCAGCTGTGCCTGATATTCCCTCTGTTTCCTGTACCTGTCAGACTGATACCATGTAAAGCCGAAAAATATTACTCCTATCAGAATGAAACCTATAATCGAATTCCTGTCCATAATTTTCTGCGTCTCTCTTATTCAGTGTCAGCGGCATTGCTGTCAATGACCCTGATCTGCTCCTCCAACTCCTTAAGTTCTTTCTTCGCCTGCTCGATTCTTTCCTGCATCTGCCTGATCAAAGGCTCGGAATTTTTCGACATGGCGAAAAAGCCGATATTGTTCTCATATGTGGTGATATCCTGCTCTTTCCTGAGATATTTCTGCACAAGACGCTCCTTTTCACTCTTTGGAGCCTTGGCATACCTGCCGCTCCTGCGTGTTTTCACAGCGGATTCACCGAACTTTTCCTGCAGGGCGTCCTTGTATTTCCTTGCGATATCGTCCTTTTCCTTGAACGGGACGAATCCGATTTCCTGCCACCTCTGCATGAAATTCTCCATTGCCTCGGCATTCGCATCCTCGTCGGAAGACAGTTCATACGCGAGAATATCGGCAACAAGGCGCTGCTTCGCCTTCAGGTTTCCGTAAAAATCGTTCTCCGGTTTGGCGTTCTTGTCCCTTTCATTGAAAAATTCATCGCAGGCCGCACGGAACCTCTTCCACAACTGCTCCGACTTCTTGCGCGGCACGGCACCGATTTCCTTCCACTGCTTTTGCAGGTTTATGAGCTGGTTTGTGGTCTTTTTCCACTCGGTGCTGCCTTTCAACGCTTCCGCAGCCTCGCACAGGGCGATTTTCTTTTCGAGATTGGCATTTATGTTCTCCTTGTAGCCGGCATAAAATTCGCGTTTCCTTTCAAAGAACTTGTCGCAGGCCGCACGGAATCTGTCATATATTTTCTGATTCTCCTTCTTCGATGCGAAGCCTATGCTCCTCCACTGCTTCTGTATATCCTCGATTTCCCTTGACAAGGTGTTCCACTCCGGTGCGGAAATGTTTTCACGGGATGCTATCTCCTCCACCTTTTCGCAAAGGCCCGTCTTGGCGACGAGGTTTTCGGCATGCTGCTCCTTCAGGCCTTCGAAATAAGCCTGATACTTCTTGTTGATGACGGCAGTGGCAGCCTTGAAGCGGTCCCATATCGACTCCCTGAACTCCTTGGCCACGGGGCCGTACTCTTTCCAGCGTTCGTGAAGTTTCTGCAGCTCCTTGAAAGCCTCCACGATGTTCTCGCTTCCGGCCAGTTTCTCGGCCTGCTCGCAGAATCCGGTCTTGACCTCGAGGTTTTTCCTGAAGTCCAGATCGCGGAGCTCCCTGTTGATTTTCACCATATCGTAGAACTGCTCGACATAGAGCTGGTATGTATCGTTCAGGTTGCGGAAATTCTGCACCGGAACCGGTCCGATAGAACGCCACCTGTTCTGTATCTCCCTGAACTCCGGGAAAGTCCTGTTTACATCTTCCTGCTTCTCTATGAGTGCTTTCAGGTCATCTATGACAGCCTGTTTGAGTTCGAGGTTCCGCTCTCTTTCCTTTTCCTGCTGCCTGTTGTACTCGGCCCTCTCCTTGCGGTAGGCGTTGTAAAGCGCCTTGAAGCCGCGCTCGATTTCGGCGAACGGGTTGTCTGAAACATCTCCGGCAGCTTCCTCCGCTTCTTCCTGTGCGGCACCTTCCTCCGGAACAGATTCATTCCCGGCGTCAGCATACCCTGCAGCCGCCTTCTCCCTGGCAAGATTCTTATAGAAAGCGGACTTGATGGCTTCTGCCTCCTTGTTCATCTTCATCCTGTCCGGATTCCTGGCCAGTTCCATGAACATGTCGGCAAGCTCAGCCAGACTTTTCTCAGAATAGTTGACCTGCATATTTTCTTCGTTTTCAGCTACTTCTACCGCGATGTCCGTTATTTCCGGAATCTTTTCTTCACTCATAGTATCTAAGGAGTTAAATTTTACAACCTGCAAATATATCAATTTTTATTTATTTTCCCTTTCTATTTAGTATTTTTGCACGGCTGTAAAACATGGGGAAATTTATGAGAATAGATATAATTACGGTACTCCCGGAACTGCTTGAAAGCCCCCTCGAACACTCCATAGTGGGCAGGGCGAGGAAAAAGGGAATCGTGGAGATACATGTACACAATCTGAGGAAATACGGCAAGGGGCCGCGTCTGCAGGTCGACGACTACAGCTACGGAGGGGATGCAGGAATGGTGCTGATGGTAGAGCCTGTCTACCGGATGATAGAGGAACTGAAAGGTGAAAGGGAATACGATGAAATCATCTACATGTCTCCGGACGGGGAGCAGTTCGACCAGAATATGGCGAACGAACTGTCCCTGAAAGGCAATATCATCATCCTGTGCGGACATTACAAAGGCGTGGACCACCGGATAAGGGAACACCTTGTCACACGTGAAATAACCGTGGGAGACTACGTCCTGAGCGGAGGAGAAATACCTGCGGCAATCATCACCGACGCAGTGGTGAGGCTACTGCCCGGAGCGATAACCGACGAAACTTCGGCATTGAGCGACTGTTACCAGGACGGCCTTCTGTCAGCCCCCATCTACACCAGGCCGGCAGAATTCAACGGATGGAAAGTGCCCGATGTCCTTCTGAGCGGAAATCCGAAGCTGATCCGGGAATGGCAGGACGAACAGGCCATAGCACGTACCAGGCTTCTCAGGCCGCGGCTTTTGGAAGACTGATCCGGAGTCCTGAAAATCATTCCGCTTAAAAAAATCGATTAAAAATCGAAAAATATTTGCATTACTGAAAATTATCCCTACATTTGTATATTGTCTGTAAGGATAATAATGAATTCTCATTATAATCTTTTAACGACACAAGGCTTTTGCCTTAAAAATTTTAAGCTGTATAAAATACTAACCACAGAATGCGGCCTTTCAGGCCGGGAAAATTACACTAACAACTAACCCAAAAAATCCTGCAGTGATGCAGGATTTTTTATGATTATCCGCGAACGCGGGTTTCCCGGATGCGCCATGGATGACAATGGCGTCCCTGAAATTCTCTCAGAATGCGTATCTTATCCTGAGCATGAAGTTCAGGGGAGCCTGGGGATATACGTACATGTCGCTTCCCCAGACGGAGGCATCCGCATAGTAAAGATTGTTGAACAGATTGTTTATGTATCCGCCTATCCCGAGGGTCCCGTGCCGGAGGCCGAACTCGTGGGTCAGGGAAAGATTGGACACGAAATATCCCGGAATCGAAAGCGCCTCGTTCTGGGTGTTGTCGGCATACTGCCGGCCCACATATTTGCCGTTGATGGACAATGTCGTGGTTTTAAGGGAGCCTGAGGCAATGTTGCGGAACGGGGTGAATGCAAGCTGCAGGAAGCCGATGACGGACGGAGACATGAGCATGGTCACCTTGCCGTAGTCGATGAGCATGCCATCCGGCCCGTACATTCCGTAGTCCTTTACCTTGTTCATGCTGAGCGTAGCATTCGCATCGGCCCTGAGCCACGGCGCGGCCTGCCAGGTCGCGGCAAGCTCTATTCCGCGGCGGTATGCCCTGTCCACGTTTTCCTTTATGGCATAGCCCACGTCGGTCAGACGGCCGGTCTCGAGCAGCATGTCGTAATATTCCATGAAATACACATTGGCGGAAGCCGTTATGTTCCTTGAAGAATAGCTGTACCCGATTTCCACGTCCACCATACGCTCCGGCCTGATGCTGAATCCCTCGCCGCTTCCGTCATTGACGCTCTTGATATTCTCCTTGATGTCACTCCTTCCCGGCTCGCGGTTGCCGAGTGCGGCGGAAACATACGCCTTGTGAGCCTCTTTCCAGCGGAAGGCAAGCCCCGCACGCGGATTGAAAAAATTCCACGCCGTGCTGTAGTCGAGCATCCCGGCATCGTCGTCCGGTCCGTTCATTTTCAGGGATATTCCCCTGTATTGCAGGTCGACGTATGCCGTCATCCATTCGAGAGGATTGTATTCGGCCCTTGCGAATACGTTCAGCTCCTGTTTCAGGCTTTCATTGTAATACCATGTATGGGCGTCATTGTAGGCATCGTAGTCATAGTCGTCGCCATGCACTTTGCTCCACACCAGATCTCCCGCATGACCTCCTCCGTAACGTGACAGGTTGACACCGGCAGTGAGGTCGAGCTTGTCAGAAGTGTATCGTACATCGGAATTCAGCACGGCGTAGTAATTGTCCATGGCTTCCTGCACTATCATGTCCCCGGAAGTGTACCGCACACCGTCGATAATCACGGGATTGTCCGCACCGGTGAAATTATAGTCGTCGAATGCCTGGTCCATGTAATAATCCTCGTAATACCCGTCTCCCTTGGTATAGTTCAGCGTCGTGCTCCAGACTATGTTCCGGCGGAACTGATGCGTATAGTTCAGCTGGAGATGATGCTGGGTGTAATTGTCGGTCTCGTTGTCATAATAGCGGACATTCCCGAATTCGTCGAAATACTCCCCCGCACTGTTGTAGCGGCGGTCGGAGAAATACGTGTCCATATCGATGCCGTTCCAGGTAATGCCGGTGTGCTGGTCGCCCATAAGATAGGTGAGCTTGATGGAATTTGAGGCGTTCATCCAGCCGAGGACAGCCAAGGCCGACTGCACCCTCGCCTTTGCATTCCTGATATATCCGTCGGTATAGTTCCTCGAATAGGCGAAATCGAAATACAGTCCGGATCCCGTCAGGCCGGTACCGGCCGAAACCGTAGTCATGAATGTACCGTAAGAGCCTGCGGAAACCTCCGCGGAGGCATGCGGAGCGGCTCCGACGGCGGCCGTGCTCATGTTCACGCTGGCGCCGAAGGCTCCCGGACCGTTGGCGGATGTCCCGAGTCCGCGCTGGAGCTGGACGGAACTGAGGATATTGGTCAGGGACGGGATGTTGACCCAGAAGACTTCCTGAGATTCGGCGTCATTCAGAGTGATGCCGTTGAGAGTGACGTTGATCTGGGAGCCCTTGCTGCCCCTGATGGACATCTTGGAGTAGCCGAGCCCGGTGCCTCCTTCATTGACGGCGACCACGGAAGGCTGCATGCCGAGAGTCATGGGAAGGGAGGATGAGGGATTGGAGCGTCTGAGTTCATCCCGGCCCACCATGGTAAAAGTCACCGG
>CALUQC010000165.1 GCA_944322805.1 uncultured Bacteroidales bacterium
GATACCGTGGCGGAGTTCATAGACAATGCCCTGGCTGTGGACGGAGTGGTTTTCGGCAATACGGCATACCGGAAAGTGTATGACAGTTATTTCAGCATGTACGATGAAGGCCTGTCGCAGGAACAGATACAGGCAAGGCTGCTGAACAGTACGGATCCGGATATCGCCGCCGTGGCTTCGGACATCCTGATTGACAAATACATGCTTACGGTGGAGAATTATCGCAATTCCCTTACGTCTGTTGCGACACAATTGATTATCTTTGTGCCCAAGTCCATTTTCGCATATCAGGGAAGGCGTCTGGACAAGATGATGAAGGATCTGTCTGCCGAACTGGCTTCGGTGCAGAGTGCCGATGAACAGACGGCCATCCTGAAGAAGATGAATACGCTGAACAAGGCGAGGACGGTGATAAACAACAAGCTGGGCCGCGTATGACATTTCCGGGCGGCGGCGCGGGGATAGAAAGGAGAAAATATAAATATTACGGATATGAAAGAATACAAGAGGACATTGGTGACCTGTGCGCTTCCGTATGCCAACGGTCCGGTGCACATAGGACATCTTGCCGGGGTTTATGTTCCGGCCGACATTTATGTCAGATACCTGAGAATGAGGGGCGAGGATGCTTTGTTCATCTGCGGTTCCGATGAGCACGGGGTGCCTATCACCCTGCTGGCAAAGAAACTCGGCTGCACTCCACAGGATGTGGTGGACAAATATCACAGGATAATAAAGGAATCCTTTGCCGGTCTCGGCATCAACTTCGACATTTATTCGAGGACAAGTTCGGCGATACACGAAAAGACTTCGTCGGAGTTTTTCCGCAAGCTGTACGATGACGGCAAGTTCATTGAAAAGGAGAGCGAACAATATTACGACGAGGAGGCAAAGACATTCCTTGCCGACAGATACATAGTGGGCACATGTCCGAAATGCGGCAACGAAGGGGCCTATGGCGATCAGTGCGAGAAATGCGGAAGCACCCTCAGTCCGGACGAACTGATAAACCCGAAATCGGCATTGAGCGGCAGCACGCCGGTGAAAAAGTCTACGAAGCATTGGTATCTGCCGCTGGACAAATATGAGCCGTGGCTGAAGCAATGGATTCTCGAGGACCACAAGGAATGGAGGACCAATGTCTACGGACAATGCAAGTCCTGGATAGACGGAGGCTTGCAGCCGAGGGCCGTGAGCCGCGATCTCGACTGGGGAGTGCCGGTACCTGTGGAAGGTGCCGAGGGCAAGGTCCTTTACGTGTGGTTCGACGCCCCAATAGGATACATTTCGAACACCAAGGAGCTTTTGCCGGAAAGTTGGGAGAAATGGTGGAAGTCGCAGGACACCAAGCTCGTGCATTTTATCGGGAAGGACAATATCGTTTTCCACTGCATAGTCTTTCCGTCCATGCTGAAAGCCTACGGCGGCTATGTATTGCCGGACAATGTTCCGGCAAACGAATTCCTGAATCTCGAAGGCCGGAAAATTTCCACGTCGAAGAACTGGGCCGTATGGCTGAACGAATATCTCAAGGAATTTCCGGGACAGGAGGATGTGCTCAGATACGTGCTTTGCGCCAATGCTCCGGAGACCAAGGACAATGATTTCACGTGGAAGGATTTCCAGGCGCGCAACAACAGCGAGCTCGTGGCGATTCTCGGCAATTTCGTGAACCGTGCCGTGGTCCTGACCCACAAGTATTTCGGCGGCAGCGTACCGGGAAATCCCAAGCCGGAAGCCTTGGATGAGGAAGTGCTCGGACAGATTCCTGCCCTTAAAAAGGCGGTGGAGGACAATCTCGGGAACTACAAGTTCAGGGAGGCGCTGAAAGAGGCCATGAACATTGCCCGTCTAGGAAACAAGTATCTTACGGATACCGAGCCGTGGAAAGTCGCCAAGACGGACATGGACAGGACGGCGTCCATCCTGAACGTGTCATTGCAGATATGTGCCGACCTTGCAATAGTTTTCGAGCCGTTTCTGCCGTTTTCGGCCGGCAAGTTGAGGAACATCCTGAATGTGGGCATAAATGCAGGCAGGGATTACAGGGCAGGTGAGCCGGGATGTGCCGGAGAAAACCTGTTCAAGGACAGTGAGTCTGCCGCCCTGCACACTGTTTCCGTCCTGTCTTCCACCGGGCCCGGGGCCGGTGCTGCCGGACTGCCCGTACTCGGATGGGACGATCTCGGACGCCGCGACCTTCTTCCGGAGGGGCACCGGTTGGGAGAGGCCGTATTGCTGTTCAGCAAGATAGAGGACAGCGTGGTCGAGGCGCAGATGAAGAAACTTGACGACATCCGCATCGCCAACGAAGCTGCTGCAAAGGCTGCCCTGGCGCAGCAGGTCGCACCGCAGAAGCCGGAGTGCACTTTCGAGGAATTCGGGAAGATGGATATCCGCACCGCGACCGTGCTTGAGGCGGAGCGTGTCCCGAAGACCGACAAGCTCCTGAAACTCACCATAGATACGGGTATCGACAAGCGTACCATCGTATCCGGCATTGCCGAGTATTACACTCCGGAGCAGATGCTCGGAAAGCAGATATGTATCCTTGCAAATCTTCAGCCGAGGAAAATCCGCGGCATAGAGTCGAAGGGCATGATCCTGATGGCAAAACAGCCTGATGGAAAGATGCGCTTCGTCACTCCTGAAGAGACCCTTTCGAACGGGGC
>CALUQC010000166.1 GCA_944322805.1 uncultured Bacteroidales bacterium
GGAGATCGAACTTGCGTGGAACCTTGTTGAAAATACGGGAACGAGCCTGTTCCTGACGGGAAAGGCAGGCACGGGAAAGACGACCTTCCTGAAACGGCTGAAAGACAAATGCCCCAAAAGAATGGTTATCCTGGCCCCTACCGGAATCGCAGCCATAAATGCCGGAGGGATGACCATACATTCGTTTTTCCAGCTACCTTTCGCACCGTTCGTTCCGGAAACCTCGTTCAGCGCAGGAGGCAGGACGAAATACGGTTTCCGCTTCGGAAAAGAGAAAATCCGGATTATCCGCAGCATCGATTTGCTCGTCATCGATGAGATAAGCATGGTCAGGGCAGACCTTTTAGACGCAGTGGACAATGTCCTGAGACGTTTCCGGGACAAGGAAAAGCCTTTCGGAGGAGTCCAGCTGCTGATGATAGGCGATCTGCAGCAGCTTGCCCCGGTGATAAAGGATGATGAAAGGGAACTTCTGAAAGATTATTACGATACTCCGTATTTCTTTTCAAGCCATGCGCTTAAAAGCATGGACTACTGTACCGTCGAACTGAAGACGGTGTACCGGCAGCGGGACAGCGGATTTCTCGAACTGCTGAACGGCATCAGGGAAAACAGGTGCAGCCCGCAGACCTTCGAATTGCTGAACAGCAGATACATCCCCGATTTCCACCCGGCAAAGGATGACGGCTACATCCGCCTGGTCACGCACAATCATCAGGCGCAGCGGATAAACTCGGACGAACTTGCCATGTTGCCGGGAAAATCATTCTTTTTCAAGGCCGAAACCGAAGGCAAGTTCCCTGACTGTTCGTTTCCCGCAGACGAAACACTCGAACTCAAGTGCGGGGCACAGATCATGTTCGTCAAGAACGACTCGTCGAAAGAACGACGTTTCTTCAACGGGATGCTCGGAGAAGTCATCGGACTGTCTGAGGATGAAATAGTCGTCCGCAGCCGGGACAGCAGCGCCGTTTTTCCCCTCCGGAAAGAAGAATGGACCAATGCCCGGTATGTCCTCGATCCCGATACGAAAGAGATACGGGAGGAAACAGAGGGTATTTTCCGTCAATATCCGGTAAAATTGGCCTGGGCCATCACCATACACAAAAGCCAGGGCCTTACATTCGACCGCGCCATCATCGACGCCGGATACGCATTTTCCCACGGACAGACATATGTCGCACTGAGCAGATGCCGCACCCTCGAAGGCCTTGTCCTCAGTTCGCCCCTGTCCCGGAAAAGCATCATCACGGATTCGGCCGTGGAAACCTTTACCGCCGGCGCCCTCCGGAAAATACCGGACAGGAAACTCATGCTGCAGCTCGAGAAAGCGTATTTCACCGAACTGCTTTCAGGTCTTTTCGATTTCGGGCCGCTTCTTTCCGCAGGCAGACGCTATGTCAGGACAGCGGATGAATATTTCTACCGCATTTATCCTGTGGAGATTGCCAGGTACAAAAACGCCCTGATAGAATTCGAGGAGAAAATCACGGAGGTGGCTTCCCGTTTCAGGAATCAGTATATGCGGATGATCGGGAATTCGGAAAACTACGCCGCCGACCCCGCGCTCCAGGAACGCATCCATGCCGGAGCCGTATATTTCAAAGACCGGCTGTCGGCAATAAGGGATGTCTTTGCCGATGCCCTGACTTCATCGGACAACAAGGACACCCGCAAGCGTCTCCAGGCATCTTCGGAAGATTTCAGCAACGCTCTTGTCATGAAGACCCTGCTTTTGGAATTCGTAGCCGGCAACGGATTCAAAGTCACGGATTTCCTGAAGCACAAGGCCATTCTGTCCATCGAATCGGAGCCTGACGGGAAACCTGCCGGCAAATCCGCCTCAGGAAAAGCCGGCAGGACAAAGGGGGCTTCCAAGGCGCAGGACAAAGTCTCTGTCCCGTCCGACATCCTGCATCCGGAACTGTATGAACGGCTCGCCGCATGGCGCAAGTCCGAAGCCGCCGCCCGAAAAGTCCCTGCCTACGTCATCCTGCAGCAGAAAGCGCTCCTCGGCATATCGAATCTCCTTCCGACCGACACCGGCGCCCTGCTCCGCATCCCGTATTTCGGCAAGGCCGGCGCAGAAAAATACGGCAGCGCCATCCTCGATATCGTCAGAGAATTCTTAGAGAAGTGAATGATATGCCCGTTATTGCATTCATAGACACAGAGGTCGATCCACGGACAAAAAAAGTATTGGATGCCGGCGGCATCAGGACCGACGGAGCAGAGTTTCACAGCTGCTCGAACACCGATATCGCCCGTTTCATAGAAGGCGCGGACTATATTTGCGGACACAATATCATCCGGCATGATCTTAAATACATTGCACCGGCACTGTCCGGTGCCGGCAAATCCAGTAAAAAAGTTATCGACACACTGTTCGTCTCGCCTCTGCTTTTCCCAAAAAAGCCGTATCACAAACTGTTGAAAGACGACAAACTGCAAAGCGAAGAACTGAACAATCCGCTGAACGATTCGAAAAAGGCGATGGCCCTTTTCCATGACGAGGTGGCTGCTTTTGAAAAACTCGATGACAGGCTGAAAGAAATCTATTTCGAGTTACTGAAAGACTATCGCGAATTCACGGATTTTTTCAGTTTCATGAATTACCGGAAACCCGACAGAAGCATATTTTCCCGTATATTCAACACAGGGTACAAGGAAACGGCAGAATCGATACAGGCTGTATTCAAGAATAAAATATGCGCCAACGCGGACATAGTGCAAATCTGCACGGAACATCCCGTGGCACTTGCCTACGCACTTGCTCTCATAGATGTTCTCGACGACACCGCCGTCCGCTCCATTATCCCTGCCTGGGTGCTGAAAAATTACCCGGAAATCGAACAGGTCATGTTCAAACTCCGGTCTTCCCCGTGTTTGCAGGGATGCGGCTTCTGCAACAAGGCTTTCGACATACATGCCGGGCTGAAACGGTATTTCGGCTTCGATTCGTTCCGGAAATACGATGGATTCCCGCTGCAGGAAAGTGCTGTCCGGGCCGCGGTGGAAAACAAATCACTGATTGCCGTATTTCCGACCGGCGGAGGAAAATCCCTGACATTCCAGCTTCCGGCGCTGATGGCGGGCGAAAACACGGGAGGACTGACAGTAGTTATCTCGCCGTTGCAGTCGCTGATGAAAGACCAGGTGGACAATCTCGAGAAAAAAGGCATAACCGAAAGCGTTACCATCAACGGGCTTCTGGATCCCATAGAACGGTCCGAATCATTTGAACGGGTAGAAAACGGATCTGCATCCATCCTGTATATTTCACCCGAATCGCTGCGTTCCAAATCCGTTGAAACGATTATTCTGAAAAGAAAAATCGAACGTTTCGTCATAGACGAGGCGCATTGCTTCTCATCATGGGGCCAGGATTTCCGTGTAGACTATCTGTACATAGCCGATTTCATAAAGGCCGTACAGGAAAAGAAAAACCTTCAGGACAGTATTCCCATATCCTGTTTCACGGCTACGGCAAAACCGCAGGTCATCGAGGACATCCGTACGTATTTCAGGGAAAACCTCCATTTGGACATGGAGCTTTTCTCTGCCTCCGTATCGCGGCCCAATCTGCACTATACGGTATTGCCGGAGGCTTCGGACGAGGATAAATACCAGGCGATGAGAAGGCTGATAGAAAGTCGGGAATGTCCTGCAATAGTGTACGTAACCAGGACAAAGAAAGCCGAAGACATCGCCCGCCGGCTTTCAGCTGACGGTTTCAACGCAAAACCTTACCACGGGAAGATGAGTTCCGACATGAAAATCGCGAATCAGGATGCCTTCATGTCCGGAGAAGTGCAGATTATCGTAGCTACATCGGCATTCGGAATGGGTGTGGACAAAAGTGACGTCGGCCTGGTCATCCACTACGAAATCTCCGACTCGTTAGAGAACTATGTGCAGGAAGCCGGGAGGGCGGGGAGAGATGAAAAGATAAACGCCGACTGCTATGTCCTGTTCAATGAAGAAGATCTTTCAAAACATTTCCTGCTCCTGAATCAGACCAAAATCACGGTCAAGGAAATACAGCAAATCTGGAAAGCGGTAAAGGAAATTACGAGATTCCGCTCTACCATATCCAATTCCGCTCTTGAAATCGCAAGGCAAGCCGGCTGGGATGACAGCATATCCGACATGGAAACACGTGTAAAAACCGCAATCGCATCCCTGGAGCAGGCAGGATATCTCAAACGGAAACAGAACATGCCGAGAATCTATGCCACCGGGATACTGGTCGACAATGCGCAGGAAGCCATAGACAGGATAGAAATATCGGAAAAATTCGACAAAGAGCACAAAACTCAGGCTGCGCGAATCATAAAAAGCCTGATTTCCAGCAGAAGCCGCCACTATACCTCGTCCGAAGATGCCGAGTCGAGGGTAGACTATCTCAGCGACAGGCTCGGAATCCCGAAAGTTGACGTCATCCGGTGCATAAGTCTGATGAGAGAGGAAAAAATACTGGCAGACACGAAAGACATCACGGCTTATTTCGGAAAAGGAGAAAGCAAAATGCGTCCGGCACACACGCTGGAGATCTGCAATGGCGTGGAAAAATTCCTGTGCAGCCAGATTAGGGAATCAAGCAGAATATTGAATTTCAAGGAATTAAACGAACAGGCAGAGAATGCAGGAATAAAAGGCGTAGATGCAAAGACCATAAAAACCATCCTGAATTTCTGGGCAATAAAAGGCTGGATCCGGAAACGCACTTTACCTGGCTCCAATAATCTTTGCTCGGTATGCGCGCTCATTCCGCCCCGGAAATTTTCAGAACAGATAGACTTGAAGCAAATTCTGGCATCGTTCACAGTCAAGTATCTGGCCGGCTTGTCCGACCGGCAGAATACCGCAGAGAATGCCGGTGAAGGATATGTAGAGTTTTCCGTCATAGAACTGAAAGAGGCCATTGTCCGCTCCGGCATAGTCCAGGGGAGGAAAATAGACACGGAGGATGTTGAAAACGCTCTTTTCTATCTTTCCCGCATAAAAGCCATCAGGATTGAGGGCGGTTTTTTAGTCATATACAACACTTTGACGATAGAAAGGCTGGAACTTGACAATAAGAAACGCTACAAACAGGAAGATTACCGGAGTCTCGGCAATTTCTACGAAAATAAAATACAGCAGATCCACATCGTCGGAGAATATGCAAAGAAGATGATCGAGAACTATACGGAAGCACTTCAGTTTGTCGATGACTATTTCAAGATGAACTATCCTTCGTTCCTCAACAAATATTTCAAGGGCAGGCAGAAGGAAATATCCGCAAACATCACTCCGGCCAAATTCAAGCAGATTTTCGGTGCGCTGTCCACCAAGCAGATGAGTATCATAAACGACAGGGCTGCCAAATATATCGTGGTGGCCGCGGGTCCAGGCAGCGGCAAGACACGTGTACTGGTACACAAACTCGCGTCGCTGCTCATGATGGAAGACGTCAAGCATGAACAGCTTCTGATGCTTACTTTTTCACGGGCCGCCGCCACTGAATTCAAAAACCGGCTGTACAGCCTGATCGGGAATGCTGCCGGGTTCGTGGAAATCAAGACGTTCCATTCATACTGCTTCGACCTCCTCGGGCAGACCGGCAGCATAGAAAAATCCGGCGAAATAGTACGTTCCGCAGTCGAAAAAATAAAAAACAACGACGTAGACCTGAGCCGCATCACCAAGACCGTACTCGTTATAGACGAGGCCCAGGATATGGACATGGATGAATATGAACTCATACGGGCCCTTATGGAAAATAACGAGGACATGCGTATAATAGCCGTAGGAGATGATGATCAGAATATTTACGAATTCAGAGGCTCGAGCCCGAAATACATGGAGGACCTGATGAATATAGAAGGTGCCGTGAAATATGAACTCGTCGAGAACTTCAGGAGCCGGAAAAATTTAGTCGAATTCGCAAACGGATTCGCCGCCGCCATCAGTCACAGGCTCAAACAGCAGCCCATCTACCCTGTTTCCGGCGAATATGGAGTACTCAGACTGACACACTACCATAGCGGCAATCTTTCAAAAGCAGTTGCATCCGAAATTCTGCGGACGGATTTGTCCGGCTCCACGGCAGTGTTGGCAAAGACCAACGAGGAAGCTCTTTCCATTGCCGGGATTCTGATCAGAAACGGACTTCCGGCGCGTCTGATTCAGGGCAACAATGATTTCAGTCTTACGAATCTTGATGAAATACGGTATTTCACGGATTTCCTGCACTTTGAGGACGATATTGCCGCCATCCCGGAAGACATGTGGGATGCAGCGAAAAACGCAGTCAAAGATAATTTCAGCCGCAGCAAGAACTTGCGTCTCTTTCAGAAAATCATACAGGAATTCGAATCAGCTTACCGGAACACCAAATACAAGTCGGATTTTTCAATTTTCGTGAAAGAGTCCTCGATGGAAGATTTTTCAGAAATCGAAAGCTCCGGTATCTCTGTTTCCACAATCCACAAGGTCAAGGGAAAAGAATTCGACAATGTATTCCTTATGCTGGACTGCGCCGCTCCTGTCACCGACGAAGAAAAACGGCAGATTTATGTCGCGTTGACAAGAGCCAGAAAGAATATGTACATCCATCTGAATACCGGTTTTTTAGACAACATACGCGTTTCCGGCCTCGAACGGATTGAAGATCTCAATTCATACGATGCTCCGGACGAGATATCCCTTCTTTTGTCCCTGAAAGACGTATGGCTCAATGATTTTTCCTTCCGCCAAGAAAGCATATCCAAACTGATGGGCGGAGACAGGTTAGTGCCTCGCGACAGGTTTGTCTTCGATACGGAAGGCAATCTCATCCTGCAATTCTCCAGAAGATTTATGACAGAGAAGTATGAAGTGCTGAAAAGCAAGGGATTCGCTCTGTCAGGCGCCTCCGTCAATTTCATAGTCTGGTGGAAAGGCAAGGATATGGAACAGGAAATACGGATAGTCCTCCCGAAACTCGAATTCACACGCACCTGTCCGGAAAATCGATAGCTCCGGCACCGTCGGAAGATATCAATTATTCAGCAAGGTCCTCGCTTGATGGTAATGAAATTTCGGTTTTTTCATCACTGTCTTGGGGAATGATTCTTTTTTTTAATTCTTTATGAATGGCTTCAATCCTTTTTTCAAAAAATTTAGCATAATCGTTATCTAAAACCCCAAAAGCCTCAAGATCATTAATTAAATGGGATCTCATTGTTGCATCTATGTCATCGTTCTGCTTAATGAATTTGCGCATGTAGTCCGCCGGTGACTTTGCCCCTATTTCCCGTTTATTTAAGAAATCATCTACTATAGTTATATTGGCAATATGGTTAACATAGAAAATATCCTCCTTCTGTTTTGCCAAATATGCTTTAGGAAAGAAATGATGATAATTTTTACTATTGGCTTGCTTTAACCAATAATTACTGATATTAACAAGTGAGCCATCGTTAAATGACCTTGGTTGCTGGTAGGCATAGATACATAAAATTGCTTTTATATAACTCCGTCCCGCACTAAACCAGCCGTTACTTGTAATGCTTTCTTTTGAAATGTCAATAGTCCAGTCGTATTTCGGTAACTCATTGTTTAGAATAGCATCAATGCGCTTGACATCCTGCCCCAGTTTTGTTTCCACGGAAGAAGAAAAACGTCCAGACAAAGCGCATCGCCAAAAATAATCTTGCAGATATTTTTGTTTTAATCCTGTCGGCTTATCTATGTTGTGATAGAAGAAATATGCAAACGGAACGATTAGGGCATTATACGGTAAGAGTTGACTTACCGGGATTCTATAATAGCTTATAAAGTATTCTATAGCTGATTCTATGGCACTCACACCTTTTTCCCAGGTGTCAATAAACTCCGATTTGTTTAGTTTCAGAATTTCTTTTCTTGTACAATCTTTCTTGATAAAAATCGAAATACATTGTAATACTGTTGCATCAGATATTGTTTCATAGTTTAATGGGCGGAGCCTCTCTATCAGTTCTTGAAATTTCTCAGACAAATCGAAATCTCTTTCGGCATCAAATGTCTTGGCTACCATTATTTCAAACAAGGTTAATGGCTTTCCTCCTACATTGATGCGAGTAAACACTTCCGTTGCAACATCAAGTGTTGCCTCATTCAATGATATTACTGAAAATAAATAACTTTCTATCCTTTTTCTGTATTCATCTATTTTTGAATGATATTCTACAGGATAACTTGCCAATAATGTCAGTCCTCCATATAGTAAATCCATTAGTTTTATATAAGACTTTCCACTCTTGTTTTCGGTGTCTAAAATTACGATTTGTTCATCTTCCTCCGCATCAAGATCCACATACATTTGTGAATAATCGTCTTTGTTTCCGTTTTCCCTTTGAATGGAAATGCCCTTAAGACTTGCAAATAAACTAGTCAATCTCTGTTGTCCATCCAAAACAAAATATACAAAATCTCCCGGAACAGGCTCTGGAAGATCTATACCTCCGATATTTCGAATACTGCGCAGACGCTCTTTTGTTTTCCAAAAAATAAATGTTCCTATAGGATAACCTTTCACAATGCTATCCATCAGATTTGCCGATTTAATTAAATCCCATACAAAATTCCTTTGGAACTGCGGTATCTTAATTAATCCTTTTTCAATATCACTTATCAGCGCACTAAATGGTGATGATTTAGGATCCGGTAGTTTCATACTGAAATTAATCAATCCGTTATTTTATTAAATTCAAAATTTGAATTTATGTTATAAAGCGACAGCTACCTTACGAATTTGCGCCAGCCGCTCCATAAATGACGTGTCCTTGCGGGTAGCCAGCATATTGTACTTCAATTGCAGGCGCATCAGCGGTTCAGCATCCACACCCAATGCGGCCTCAAACATCAGTGCCGTTTTCTCTGTCAAGGGGCGGTGAGCGTTCAATATCTCGTTCAAAACAGAGTACTGCATACCCATCCGCGCTGCAAGATTCCGTTGTGAAATACCCCTATACTCGATTTCATCTTTCAGGATCTCTCCCGGATGCGTCGGATATGCCGGCGTCAGTCTTCCTGCATTCATTTCCTTATTAACGTTCGTATTTTTATTTATATCCATATTCCTTTACTTGTAATGGTTGGACAACTCCGTGATATTGCATATTGTAGCGACGGTTTCACCATCCCTGGCATGTTCCTCAAACTCTATTCTGTATTGATCATTGACACGCACGGAAGAAAGTCCGTTTTTGTCTCCTTTTAACTTTTCATAATTCAACGAATTGTATTGCAATAGCGAAAGGGTATCCGGAACTTCCAACATCAAGTCAATAACACGGATATATTTGCGGATTATCTGAGGCTGGTACCGGTGTTTCTTATCAGATATGCCGTCCGTGTATAACCGCAGCAAATATTCTTCGTTGAAATTAACTTCCATTATCCGTTGTTTAACAATTGCAAAAATATGGTTTTTCCAGTATTTTCGCAAAAAAAGCGAATGCAAAACTTTAATTTACCTATCATATATTATCAAAGAATTTCACAATCTTGTCAATCCTGTCGGATACCATGCGACAAGCGGGACAATGGAAAGGACAATAGGGAAAGAGACTGACTACAATCAGATTAGGATTTGTTTTCAAAAAATCTACTGACTCTTTATTTTTTAATTAATATCACATATTTTTATATTTATATCAAATTTTATAGCTTATGGAAATTATTGTAATAATCGGATTAATTATCTTACTTGTAATTTATTTATTGGCACAAGATTCTAAAAAAGACACAGCCAGAGAAAGATATGGTGAAGCAGTAGGGCAATTAGCACAAATAACGGCTGATAAGATTAGCAGTATAGCCAATACCATAACAGAACCTAAAGACAAAAAAATAATCAGACTGGCAGAAGAAGATTTAGCTTCAAGAAATGGGCAATTATATCGATTCGACCATTACTCAAATAAAGACTATCTTAAAAGACTTCTTACAATAGACGAACAATTCAAAAAGACATTAAATACTCTTGAATTATCAGAAAACAAATGGGATACAATAGCTCATAAGCTATTATATATCGGTACAATACGACAATTATCACGAGACCCATCTGATTATTCTAAAAAGAAAGAAAAATTTATTCGTGAAAATATGATTAACGACTGGATTAATGACCCAATACTGAAAGATGATATACAAATGCTTTACACTGCACTTAATTATTTCGGGATAGATATTTCAGAATGGGTAGAATATGGTGATACTGTAATAGAAATGCATAACTTATATGATGATCCTGATATAAGAAAATATGGAATCATAACCTCAATAAAGCCCATGAAAAACAATAGGCATTTGTTATGACAGCGAAGTATGAAGTGCTGAAAAGCAAGGGATTCGCTCTGTCAGGTGCCTCCGTCAATTTCATAGTCTGGTGGGAAGGCAAGGATATGGAACAGGAAATACGGATAGTCCTCCCGAAACTCGAATTCACACGCACCTGCCCGGAAAATCGATAGGCAGGCGCCGTTGGAAAAGATGGATTATCAATCATTCCGAAAAGTCATACCCGACAATCTGGGATGCAAAATCACTCCAACCATATGCTGATTTGTATTGTTCGACAGATTCTGTCGGGACATAAACTGTTGTATTCATTGGGATACAAAAATAAGTAAGTGTCGGATAGGATGGCTTAAAATCACACGATGGAGGGACAATCGGTCTGCAGTATAATGACTCAAGACTGCTGCAATTTCTGAATGCGTCCCAGCCAAGGCTTGTAACATTCTCCGGGATAACGATTTCTTTAAGACTGGTGCAATTATAGAATGCTCCATAACCAATACTTGTAACGCTTTTGGGGATCGTTATTTCAGTAAGACTGCTACAATTATAGAACACACTGCTGCCAAACGTCTTCATGGTTCCAGGAATAGTAATCTCCGCAAGACTGCTGCAACCCTGAAAAACTGCACTATCAAGTGCTGTCACCCCCTCTTGAATAGTAATTTTTTCAAGACCGCTACAGTCTCGGAATGCGCAGCTGCCAAGAGTCTTCACACTTCCTGGAATAGCAATTTCCTTAAGACTGACGCAATCTTCGAACGCATATTCACCAATACTTGTGACACTACTTGGGATATTGATTTCGGCAAGACCGGTGCACTCATTAAATGCACAAAAACCAATACTCGTAACCCCATCCGGAATAATGATCCCAGGAAGACCGTCACACAGCTGGAATGCAAAGTTTCCAATACTTTTGACTATGCTCGGCAAGGTAATTTCAGAAAGATTTTCCCTCCAGTTAAATGCATCTTTTTCTATTTCTGTCACATCTTTCTCGAATACCAGAACACCTTTCCCGTTCTCATAGACGTTGCTGACTATAGGATTATTTATTTTGTCGTGAATTGAACTTGTATAATATGTATAGATGTCCCCCGAACTGTTTACAAAGGAATAAGATGTAAAAGGCTTTACGATATTGCCGTCAGAACTGAGATACCAGATTTCGTTATCCGCGATCGTCGCCCCTGTCTGGGAAACTGACACAGCATCCAGGACTTCACCTGCGGAATTGACTAATGAGACAGTCGCCGTCCTCGTCGAACTGCCGATATTAGCCGCAATATCCAATGATACGACATCATTCCTCACCGTCGCCTTGGTCCGGATATCCGCTACTGAAATCCAGGATTTCGCGTCATCCGGGATACTCACCGTATAAATGCGGTTGGTCGTAAGTTCAACTTCTATCGTCGTTGCATTACAGTCCGTAACATACGATTTTGTCACTATCGAGATAACACCTTCTTCACAAACAAGTTTCTTCATTGTCATTTTCCCCTTTCCATCCGATGCAAGGACTATGATTTCGCCATCTTTGACAGGATCCGGTGCGGTCACGATTATATTCCCGGAAGTATTGTCTGTTTTCTCCACTTTCGCCGCCCAGCCGCCATACGGCATTACAGCCACTTTAGTATTGTCATCTCCGTATGCCAGTGTATATGAAACCGATATCGTCTCACCAGGGGAACATCCGAGAATGCTGCCGCCATCCGCAAACCGCAATTCGAAGTCGGCAGTCTTCCTCGGAACTGTCAGCGAAGTCTCATTGTCCGCAAGAACAAAATAGACAAATTCATCATCGTATGTGACATCACTGAACATCGAATCCCCGTCACTGCCGTCTTTCCCATCCTCTCCGGTTGCCTTGTCCAACCGGGTCCAGGAACTGCCGCCGTTATATGAAACAAACCAGTAACCGGACTCAATCTTCAGTTGAGGGACAGTCCCGTCTGCTCCTGGCTGACCGGCTTCACCTTCAGCACCATCCGTTCCGTTTGCCTTTATTCTGTTGCCGTCTTCATCTAAAAGCCATTCCCCATCCAGCGTCCAGTAATAAATTCCGTCCGGGTCCTGCCTTACCCCGATGACCGGAGTATGTCCATCCTGCCCGTTGGTACCGTTGACGCCGTCTTTACCGTGATATATAGTAATATCCCCGCTTTTCGAGAAACATATGGTATATCCTATTGTTTGGCCTCCGGATGATACAGGAATTATCGACGTCACATAATCATTTTCCTGCATGGCAGAAACAATAGTCTGTAAAGAGGAGATATTGGTATTCATCCGGTCACACAGCGATTCAAGATGCGCAATCCTGTTATCGTGATCCCGTATTTCATTCCATAGTCCGGAATCGTCATACTCGCATGAGGTTATTCCAGCTGCCACAAAGGCTGCAACCGATATTACAAAAAACTTTTTCATGTTCTATTGTTATCAAATTTTCATTAATCGTTCACAAACCGGGACATGATGTCATATTGATATCTGGCCATCCGGGATAACGTTTCAGGAAAATGCCATAGTGCCACATCGCGCCTTCGAAAAATTTATCGTGTGAACAGTGGGCGCGCGGGTGGGGAGAATAGACAACGACAACATTTTTCTCCCTGTCATAATGGACATTCCCGTCTATAGTTTCGAGAGTCTCAATATTATATAAAGAATGCAGGACAAAGTGATGCTGGGGACCCCCGCAGCAAACGATGATGTTCGGGTTCAAGATTTCTATATCGTCACCTCCGCTGTTCGGCTGATCTTTCAGCAGGAACATCACCCGTACCGGCGATTTGTCCCACATCTCGTTCACATCGACATCCTTCATCTTCATCAGTCCGTCTTTTGATATTACGTCATCGCCGTTTGCCATACTTGCCGCTTCCCATTCCTTGAAAAGCACGTCGAGTTGTCCGTTGTAGTCTATCATAATTGGAATTAATTTAATATCAATAAATTATTCTACAGGTTCGACGATATTAATACCGTTATTATTCTTAAATAGAATCCATGAGTATAAATCCTTCATATTACGCTCTCCTATTATTGTTTTAGTAATAGGATTACCACTGCAAGAAATGGATTGCAATACTGCACATGTACTGAAGTCGAGAATTGTCAGTAAATTATCGCTACAGTCTACCCTGCCAAGATTGATACAATTGCTCACATCAAGACTTGCAATTCTCGCATTATTGCAGTATAAGTTTTCCAATGCCGAGCAGTCACTTAAATCCAGTCTTGTAATTTGAGTATTATCACAGTATAAGTTTACTATTGTTGTACGGCAATTGCTTAAATCCAGACTTGAAATCTGAGTATTGCCACAATCTAAGTATCCCAATGCTACACAATCGCTTATATCCAGACTTGAAATCTGAGTATCCCCACACTCTAAGAATTCCAATGCTGCACAATCGCTTATATCCAGACTTGAAATCTGAGTGTGGTCACAGGATAATGCTTCCAATGCTGAGCAGCCGCTTAAATCTATGCTCGTAATTTGAGTATAGGTGCAGTTTAAGAATTTCAATGTTGTACAGCAATTGCTTAAATCCAAACTTGTAATATCAGCATGGTAACAAGATAATTCTTCCAATGCCGTACAACTGCTTAAATCCAGACTTGTAATATCAGTGTTGGAACAGTCTAAGTATTTCAATGCTGCACAATTACTTAAATCAAGACTTATAATATCAGTGTTGGAACAGCTTAATTCTTTCAATGCTGTGCAACTGCTCAAATCAAGACTTGTAATGTCAGTGCTATAACAGCTTAATTTTTCCAATGCCGAACATCCGCCTATATCCAGACTGGTAAGGCCATAACCGGGACAGTATAATTCCTTCAAAGAGTGGCAGCCACTCACATCAATCTTATTCAATGAGCGATCACCACTCATAATATGAATATTTTCGATTTTTTGATGGTCGGCAATATCGATTACATCTTTTTCATTATGAGTCTTTACAGTCAAGTCTTTCAAAGATGGAAACATGTCGAATTTATAAGTCTGGCCTGTCCCGGCACTTTTAATATCAATATCAAGTGCTGTTGTGGCCGCCAATTCTTCTCCGGAAATATAACCGTTGCCATCGGCATCTACTCCGGCGGTCAATAACGCATTTAGAAAATTTTCGGGCTCTATGGCAACTGCATCCATCCCGTTTTGTTTGACAGCAACTTCCGCAGTTTTATTACCACAATGAAAGATAGCGGCAGTTTCCCTGAATACCAGCGTTTTACCGGTTACAGTAAAAGACACTTTATCCCCGTTCCCTCCGGAAGTGAGGGACGGTATGCACCAGTCATCCGCAACTTCAAGTGTCCACTCGTCGGAACTCGTTACCGTCACTTCTTTTGAGGATTCATCCTCCGCAGAAAAAGTCAACTCTTTCGGCTCGACGGAAATGGAATACACTTTGGCTCCCTGCACCACCTCAATTTCCACAGATTTGTCTCCGCAGGAAAAAGTAGCCGTTGTTGAACGGCTTTCTTCCGTGCCGGAATAGTTTTCCACATAGAATGACACGACATCGCCATCGTGACCGGAAACGGCAGAAGGGACACACCAGCTATCCTCGACCTCCAAAGTCCACTTGTCGGAACTCGTTACCGTTATTTCTTTCAATGTCTCGTCCTCCGCCTTGAATTCCAGTCTTGAAACCCCAACACTTATCGAATACGCGTGCGCATCTTGGGATACTGTAAGTTCCGTCGTCTTGTCCTCGCACCGGAAGACATACAGGATACTTCTTTCCTCTACATCCATATTAGGCTCCGCACTGAAAGTAAGCTCAACATCTCCTGAGCCCCTGTAGGCCGAAACCGAACACCACGAGTCATCATCTTCAGTGGAGAGTGTCCATTTCCCGTTGCACGAAACGATAATGCTTTGTTCATCTGCAGCGGATCCGAAATTCAGGCTTCCGGTATCAAGCGAAATTGAATATTCCGCTTCAAGTTCCGCATTCTTGCATGAAAACAGGCAAAGCGGCAACATGACTGCCGCTAAAGTTTTAAGTTTCATAATATATTTACTCCGTGCAGCTTGCTCCAGGGCCACAGATTAAAAAGAAAGTGTGGAGCCTATTGCTTATCTGAATGGAGGCTCTGGAATACCTTGGTACAAATAAACAATACTCCACACCTGCTGCTATATATCAGGAACGATATATGACAAGACAAGTGGTGAATGTTGCCTGCTGTACCTTGTACCAGTGAATTTTCCAGATTCCCATTCAAGGAGAAAGCAAAACACTTTCATCAATATGTTGCGTCACCTTGCGATGACACCGCAAAGATAGAAAATGTTTCCAACATCCGTGGAGTATTGCATTACAAATTTGACACTAAATCCGCTCAAAATCAACATTGATGTACAACTTCGTTTGCCGTATTTTGACAGGTTTGCAAACACGATTCACACATACGCATCATGACACCAATAACGGAGTGCCCCTGCACGCCTGACAAACAGATTGTGCAAAGACACTGATGCCGCAGTCGGAATTTTTATTACATTTGCAGAAGATGCAATTTATAAAAATTAAAAATTATGCTGAAAACAGGTGACAGGATGCCGGAATTCGAGGTCTGCGACCAGAACGGCAATAAAGTGACGCAAAAGGATTTCGAAGGAAAAAAAATCGTGCTTTACTTCTATCCGAAGGACAGTACGCCGGGATGTACGGCGGAAGCATGCAATCTCAGGGACAATTTCTCCGCCCTGAAAGCCGCAGGATATGAAATCTACGGCGTAAGCAAGG
>CALUQC010000167.1 GCA_944322805.1 uncultured Bacteroidales bacterium
TTTGCCGCCAGCTTCCTTCAGATTCCAACTCTCGATGGACACCCTTGCTCTTGGCTATACACTTCCCGCTATCGGGCGTGTTACGGACTTGCACCGCTTAGAGATTGTTCATGCTGGGCGAACACAATAAAGATACGAGCCGGAAATCCCGGCCCGTATCTTTATAAAAAACAAGTGGCATGAGCCCATCTTTATGTTAAACATGGAACTCAGTTATCACTTGCGAAGCCCTTATCAATGCAAGTCAAATCTTCGGCTCCCAACCTTTCTCGTATTTACGCCCCCACAATCTATTGATTTCAGCGTCAGCATTCAGTATTCTTCCCGTAAGAGGGTCTATCTCAAGAGAGTGTCCGACTCTCTGAGCGATATTCCCATATTGTACAAGCTGAGTCGATATACAGGCATCCTCAAGACCGGAATTGACTTTTCCGCCCTTGCGGATAGCATCAAACCAGTTCCGGAAATGGAAAAGGTCCAAAGCCTCGGACGGGTTGAGCAGATTCCCGGTTTCGAATTTAAGGTCACTCTTGACTTCCTTAACCACCGCTCCCTTAAAATCAAGTATCTTATATTCATTTCCTCCGGTCATCAGAAGATTCGCATTATCGCCGTAAAACATCACTCCCAATGGATAACCGTCTACAGGAGCAGGATTGCAGCTGCGTCCTTCCCAAGATCCTGAAGCCACATCTCCAAACTGATAAGTAATCATCTGAGTATCCGGCGTTTCCCAATCATCCTGATAGCGATACCGGCCTCCCGTGGAGTCAACCTTGGTAGGATAATCCACACCAAGCCCCCACCGCATCATATCAACAAAATGAGTACCGTTATTCAGCGCCTCACCGGTACCCCATGTCCAGAACCAGTGCCAGTTGTAGTGTACGATATTGTCCTTGTATTCTTGTCTCGGAGCCGGACCTTGCCATAAATCCCAATCGAGCCACTCTGGGACAGCGACTGGCTTGCCAATTCCTATTGAAGGACGATTATTCACGTACCATGCTTTTGCATACCTTACCTTCCCGATATTGCCAGACTTGATTTCTCCAATTCCAGCTGTAACATTAGGCCACGAACGGCGCTGATTTCCAACCTGAACGACTGAACCGTATTTCAATGCGGCTCGTATCAGCATTTCATTTTCCGCGGGATTGTGACTCGTCGGTTTTTCCAAATAGACATGCTTGCCTGCGCTCATAGCCATGATGGCCGCAGGGGCATGCCAGTGATCAGGAGTAGCTATTACGACAGCATCTATGTCTTCGGCTTCGAGCATACGCCTGATATCTTTTTCTCCTTTCGGTGTCCTGCCGGTGTTTTTTTTAACTACATCCTGACATTTCGTTATGGCACGGCTATCCACATCGCATATCCATGTAATTTCGCAATCCGGCAGTTTTGACAAGCCCGATGCCAGGCCCCGGCCTCTCGAGTTGACGCCTATCATACCTATTCTGATTTTGTCATTGGCGCCCATTATCGATCCTTTTGTATCGAAAGCCATGGACTTAAATAAGTTGCCAAGCAATAGCGTTGCCGCACCGGCACCTGCTTCCTTTATAAAATTCCTTCTTGAAACCATAATTTTTTATTTTTTATATCACTCCGACATATCGGTTTTCAAATATTTTTCCAGAAAATCATATCCTTCCTCTAATGCATAAATCGGAGGCCTGTGTCCCGAAGAATGATTCAGAAAAAAAAGATCCGTAAAATCATCTCGTCCACTCTCCCGCAAAGAATCAAGTAATGCATAATAACTTGAATCATCATCCGCATCACCGGCTATCAGTCCGAATGGCTTGAAACCGGAATATTTCCACATATCGGTATTATCAATACCGGCAGACTCAAGACTGTCCAACAAGGGCCCCCAATACCATAACTTTTCCCAATTGGACTGTCGCCAAAGCAGGCCGAAATCGCTCGCGAGAATCACTTTTATCCGAGGGTCCAGACATCCAGTATAGAACGCAATTTTACCGCCCAAGGAATGTCCGGCTATCCCTATCCTGTCTCTGTCCACACGAGGATCAGCCTCAAGTAAATCTATCAAAAGCCGTGTATCCGCCACTAACTTTCCCATGCCGCACCATTGAGGATAATCATGAATTAGAGCATCGGCAGCTTCCTGCCATCTCGAAAAATCATCGCGGGATTTCACAGATTCCGGACAATATGTCAGGTGGTATGATTCCGCACTTATACAGATAAAACCACGTCTGACAAGATGCAACATTATTTCCACGCCCTTATACCGCGGAAGACTGTCTCCGGTAGCAAGATCGAAACCCAACATGGCGTCAGGAAAATAAAACGGTACCACAACAGCAGGGAGCTGCTTGTCCCCGATATTTTTCGGAAGTACCTTAACAACTCTTTGCCAGGTATCAGGACCATTGCGCTGATACAATATTTCCGCATTGAATTCCTCAAAAGGACATGATACCACCTGACCTGTTTCTTCAGGAAAGTCATAGGTCTCCGGCACAGCCAAATAATTGAGAACCATTGAAAATATTAACAACCAGCCTGTCATTGCATTTCCTTTTTGAATTTATCGGGAATCCCGTATTCACCGAAAATTGCCCGGCTATACGGATAGTCCAGAATATCGTACACCTTGAACTGATGGATAAGAGCTCGCTTGAAACGCTCATAATTCTTGTTTTCGGCTCCGCACCACTGAACCTCACTCAAAGCATCCACCCTCGGAAGAAGATTATAGTACATATGTACTCTGTCAGAAATGAATTCCGTCCATAAATTTGCCTGAACGCCCAGAATATTGTCATAATTTTCAGGTGCGACCCCTTCTTTCGGATCATAGGAATAGGTTTTTTCTATCGGAATAAAACCGCCGATACTCAGAGGCTCTTCATCAAGATGATCTGACTGGTAATAATCAAAATAGAAATACGGTGCCGGAACCATTACTGACTTGAAACCTTCGTTAACCGGATTTTTGCTTCTTCCGGGACGCCAATACATAACAACCGCATCCTTGGAAATTTCACCCTCGATGATTTCATCCCAGCCCATAAGAGACCTTCCATGCGAAGCCAGGAATTTCTGAACGCGGCTTGTCACATAGCACTGAAGATATTGTTCCTTCGTAAAGTGCGAATCAGAACGGAGTCCAAGTTTTCTTATAAGACGTTGACAATCAGGACAATTTTCCCAATATTGCTTACGACACTCGTCTCCGCCGATATGAATAATTTTCGATGGAAACATATCCATGATTTCAGTAAGCACATCTTCTATAAAAGTAAATGTCACCTCTTTTCCAGGGCACAATGCCTCGTCGGCAATTGCCCAAGTTGTTCTCACCTCATACGGACCCCCGGTACAGCCCATTTCCGGATAAGCTGCAAGGGCTGCTACCATGTGCCCGGGCATGTCGATCTCAGGTATTATATTGATACCCAGACTGTCCGCATAGGCTACTACACTTCTTATTTGTTCCTGAGTATAATACCCTCCATAAGGTGTATTGTCGTAAATATTGCCATTTACCTTGTGCATCGGATCATTGTGGTGGCCAACAATCGTCTGTTTACGGATACTTCCGTATTCGGTAAGACGCGGATACTTCTTAATTTCAACTCTCCATCCCTGATCGTCAGTAAGGTGCCAGTGAAAAGTGTTCATCTTGTGCAAAGCCATCAGATCAAGATATTTTTTCACCTCCTCGACACCGAAAAAATGTCTGGCGACATCAAGATGGAGACCACGATAACCGTATTCAGGAGCATCCTTTATTGTCACGCATGGCAGTCTCCATGCCGCATTTCTCGACGCAGTATCACCATAATATTCAGGAGGAAGCATCTGCCCTATGGTCTGAATGGCATAAAGTACTCCATGAAAATCGCCTGCAAAAATTTTGACCGCGCGTCTGGTTATATTTATTTCATATGCTTCCCTAACTATCGACGTATCAATGGCAAACAAAAAGCCTCCCTCTCCCAGTCCTTTTTGTATACGGCTGCGTCTGCCCGTCGTTTCCGAAAGTTTTCCGGCAAATTTTTCTATTACCGCCAAAGATTTGGCATCCATATTTTCCGCATAAGAAACTTTTGCACCGGGCACTTTGAATGTACCATCTCCCGGTACTACTTCCTTTGGCGCAGGAATAATATTTTCAACAGCATTGTTTGTTTTGTCCTGCGAACAGGACAAAACAAACAATGAAAACAGAATAATAAATACGTTTCTATTCATACCACTACTGATTTGCCTCCTCAAGAGTAACGTCGTCTATGTTTACAATACATTTCAATATACCACCATCAGGACCGGTAACAGGAACAGGGTTGAAATGAATCGCACATTTATTGAAGCTGATACCAGGATTGTTTCCGATAATCTCAGGAAGGTCGAACGTGACAGAACATTTCACCCATTCTCCCGACTTGTCCAGAGTTATGGTCTGTTCATACGTAGTGTCCGTATTCTTATCGGCTCCGGTGGAAGAAACTATCCCTACAATAAGTTCTTCGATATTGTTCGCCTGATTTTGCCATGCGGTAGCCGGTCTGTTATACCAGAATGTTAGCTCATAGACCTTGCTGTCATCCAATGCCAGAGTCTGCGCCAGACTGAAAAGATGCTCAAGATTGTCTGCATGGTCGGCAAAATAAGACGTATTTGCACATACTGTAGGATACAATACAGCTGATTTCGTTCCCGTATGGGCAATCGGGGTCTGGGCATCACTTCCTGAATACGTCATCGATATGTCGTCAATATACGTAAACCAAAACCACTTATTGTTGTTGCATCTGTGAAACCATGTTCCATCAGGGACAGTCGTTCCGGATGTCACTTTAGGGAAAGTCGTCTGAGCAGTTCTGTCAAAGAAACCTGCAAGACGCAGCGGTCTTACAAGAGCAGTTCCATGAACGGCAGGGTCCGTAGACGACGGGACCAACTCATCTTCGAAACCACCATTGACAATGCTCTCCCTGTATTCCACCGGAGGCTGATCTTCATCCGAAAATACGGGTATTTCGCTTCCTGAAATTGGAGAGTCAGGGAGAGTCTTATCTATGACAGATTTGTGGTTTTCATAGAAGGTCTTCGTCGCCTTCATCATTCCGATGCTTTCACTGTACTCCACCGGATCGGACTCCGGGCAGTTTCCAAGAATTACTATTCCGTCGCATCTCAAATACAAGTACTCAAGAGCTTCAAGCCACGTCTCTTCTTTGATTGGCTTGAAAATATCCACATAGCAAGATTCCAACTTCCTGTTGCCATAATAAACTGCGCCGATGCAGGCATATATCTTCTTTCCGGCCGGAAGCTCCCTGCGCGCCTCCTCAAATACTAAAGAGCAGTCTGATTTCCAGAAATCGAGGTCATCATCAATCATGGTGACATCCACATACAATGCATCAGCATACTGCCTGAGTACACGCGTAGGTTCGACAGCATAACGCAGCCATGAATCTTTTCTTGCAAAGTCTGTTTCATAATCACTCCATCCCGCCAACTGAGTAAGCTGCGTAGGACCTATACCGACATATCCGATTGGTGCTGTCGAATTGGCGGCCTTAAATGTTTCATAAATATTCTTGAAGCGCTCTACCATTGCAGCATTATTGGTAGAACGGTCAGAAATCCATGACTTCGGATTGATTAAAACCGTCCGTGTCACACTTTCTCCGAGTTTGGTAATTCGTGGAAGTATCGGTTCATACACGCCGTCTACTGGATCTTTTTCAGAAAATACTGTCTCCACAGCATAATTTATAGGCTGAAGACCGAATTTGAGCAAGTCGTCCGGCGTATTTGTAAAATTCAGGTCTTCCCACATGGTAAATTCTTCCGGGACACGAGTATAATCACCTTCTCCAGAGCCGTTCGCAACATCAATCTTGATATTGTCATAATGTTTGGATATGAATGCCTTGGTAGCGGCATATATTTCCTGAACTCTCGGATCTGACCATTTGACAGGAGCATCGTTCTCATCCTTGCCGTGTGACCATATGATTACACCGTCGAGTCTTTCGTAGCATGCTTCAAGGATGGTCGTCCAATCGTCTTTGGAAATAAACTGCTGATAATATTCGTTGGACGCAAGATTATAATACTGAGGCCAAAGATAGCCTACAATCTTCTTATTCGGGAAATTTTCCCGTATATAGTTTACGGTAATATCCAAATCCTGTACGTATCTGGCAATATCAGGATTCATCGCATACAACGAAGGATACAGGACGTCGCATACTTCAGCCACCTGCATCCGCTTCTCGCTGCCCGATTTCCATCGAGCAATAATCTCGTCTTCTGTCTTGCCGGCCATGTTAGGGTTGTAACGAAGGACATTCAGGTCCGAGACAGGTATTCCGTAGTTCCCGATATTGCATCCGGGTATGGCCTCCTTGAATTTATCGAACAGTGTCGTAAAACCGGCTTTCATTTCATCGCCTGTCTTGCTCGTATACCATTCTTCAATATCCGTACTGACAGTATTACCGCCTGTCACCTTTACCAAATCTATCTGTGTCTGGACTTTCTCCATGTCAAGTTCCTTATCGTCACCCAAAAGGAAGGCTTCATATATCAAAGAAATAGGAGAAATCTTGTCTTTAAGGAAAGTTTCCTCGTCCGGTTTACCATCATAAGACATTGCGTTATATATGCAAAATTCCTTGGTATCAGCCGGAAAATCGTCTTCATCAAGATATTCCGGAGGCTCTGGTTTTGAACATGCCAAAGTCGAAATCATAAGCACGTTCATAAGTGAAAATATACAGCAAGGTTTCATATGATTGATTTTTTGATTGGTTATAATTCGTTTTATCGTTTTTCCGCCAAATCTACTTCAATGGCATCGTAATGATCTGCAATAAATTTCTTCGTAGCCGCATAGATGGCCTGAACTCTTTTATCTGTCCACTTTACCCGGGTAGTATTGTCTTCATCCCGTCCATGAGCCCATATCACCACTCCGTCAAGATTTTCATAACAAGCGTCGAGGATGATCCGCCAATCTTCGGGAGATATGAATTGCTGATAATAAGGATTTGTTTTCAGATTATAATACTGCGGCCAGATATATCCGATGATCTTTTTGCCAGGAAATTTTTTACGGATAAATTCGACAGTGGTCTCCAAGTCCCGGACAAACTGATCCATATCCGGATTCATTGCATAAAGAGAAGGATACAGCACATCGCTGACATCTGCAACTGCAAAGCGATTTTTACTGTTCGATTTCCATCTGGATATTATCTCTTCCTCGCTTTTTCCATCCATGGACGGAGTGTATCGCAATACGTTCAGATCAGCAACAGGTACACCATAATTTCCTACGTTACATTCTGGCACAGCATCCTTGAATCTGTTGAACAGGGTAGTAAATCCGGCTTTCATTTCTTCTCCTGTTCTGCTCGAATACCATTCTTCGATATCCGTACTTATCGTATTCACTCCTGAAGCCTTGATTTCCTCTATCCTGGCATCAATTTTAGCCATATCCAGTTCCTTATCTTCTCCTATGAGAAAAGCCTCGTATATCAGCTTGACCGGAGAAATCTTGTCTTCGACAAGCGACGCAGGCTTGTCCTGATAGTGCATCGCATCATATACGTAAAAAGTCTGTGCCGGCAAATGCACCGCGGCGAAAAGCATCACCGCCGATATTATCATTAACTTGCTTTTCATATCAATACCCCGGATTATTGTTCCATTTTCTCAATTCCGTCTGTCTTACAGGCAACGGGAACAGGTAGTTCTGCCTGTCTACATTCGTTCTCGCATCGACGTCTGGATTTTTTGACAGCATCTCGTCCACTTTGTCCGTTCTGACAAGTTGGAACCATCTTTTGAATTCAAAAACGTTTTCCCATCCGAACTCATCGAACACGGCCTTTATGAAATCTTCGGAAGTCAATCCCGAAAGCCGATGCTCATCGTCACCGAATGCCCGGTCCCGCACTCTATTGATACATTCATATGCAAGATCATCCGGGCTTCCGGTAGCTTTTGTTATTGCCTCTGCATAGAAGAGCAAGGCATCCGCATATCTGTAGACCGGTGTCAGGCCTTCAGACAGAGAACTTTTCGGAGTATTATCGCCTTCTATACCCCATTTCGAACAACCTCCATAATTGCGGTACTTTCTGATGTATGGTGTTCCCGTGCTGAAATCCTCCCACTGTATGATACTTCCGTCATCCTTGCTGGTCGTTTCTGTCACGTAACAGAATTCCTTTCTCTTGTCGTCAGGAAAATTTTCAAAAAATACAGGATCGGCGACATAATCGCTCCACCCGTCCTCTTCATATCCGAGATAAGAAATCGCATACTGGCTTGGCAAATACGTAAGAGAATGATGTAATGCGAAAATATGCTCAGTATTGTCATTACTGTTGGCCTTGAGCCACAATTGGCTATATTCACGCATAAGGGTATGCGGAGAATTCAAGACCACATCCTTGGCTGTAGCCGCAGCATCGGCATAATATGCAGTCTCATTCAGAGGCCATCCGGCCATAGTCAAATAGACATCGGCCAAAAGCATTTTTGCAGCCCAGGATGATGGAGCCTGCTCGCTTCTGGAAGTTTCTTCCAACAAATTCACGGCTGCCCTTACATCCGGCAATATGATATTGTCATAGATTTTTTTGACACTTTTCCTTGGGATTGAGGTGTCTCCATCTATATCCTTTAACGACTGAGGGTCGGTAATTGCAGGGGCATCTCCCCACAGACGAACTACATAAAAATACATCAGAGCTCTCATAAAACGGGCTTCGCCGAGATATTTGTTTGTCACAGAAGGCTCCAGATTATCATTTACTTCGATTAGAGAAATGATATTATTGGCTGAAAATATGGTCTTGTAAAACCATTTCCACAGTACGCTGACGTCTTGACTGTCTACTGTTACGCGCATCTGGTCATTCATAAGAACTCTTGTCTTGCTCTTGTCTCCGACCAGCATGTCATCGCCAGAAACAGCCAGTGATGCTATACGAGTATTGAAGCCGTAATTTTCTCCCCACCAGTCCTTGTACATTCCATTGCACATACTTGCAAGTATGTCTTCGTTCAGTTCGATGGTTTCCTGGATTATCTGGCTCTGCGGCTTCTGCAGAAGATCTACACATCCGGAAAGCAATAGAGCCAGAAGTGATACATATATTATCTTCTTCATGATTTCTACATTTTTACAATGTTTTACAATGTCAGATTAATTCCGAAAATAAACTCCCTCTTGCTAGGGTATGCGCCTGTATCAAGACCTGGTCTCAGCGGATTACTGATAGCCAGTTCAGGATCGTTCCCGGAATATGAAGTAATCGTGAAAACATTTTTGGCGGAAACATACAGTCTGAGATTAACTTTCTTGAATGTATAACCAAACGTCACGTTCTTCAATTTTACAAAACCTCCTTTTTCTATAAATGTCGAAGAAGCAACCTGATCATAAGATGTTATGGCATCCCTGTCAGTTCCGAAACCTGCGATCCTGGCATCCTCGTTGACTCCGGCAATCCATCTGTCCGCCAATGCTGGCACAGGCGCCAATTGGGAAGTAAGCCGTGCTTCCGGATAGTTGTATATGTCAAAGCCATGATATCCTATAAAAAATATGGACAAATCGAAATTTTTCCAGTTCAATGTATTGTTGAATCCCCAGTTGAATTTCGGCTGACCGTTACCTATAATCTGGTAGTCGTCAGCATTTATCAGCCCGTCTTGTGATAAATCTTCATATCTGTATGATCCCGGTCTTACCGCTGGACTTGTAGGTTTTGGAACGGAATCATCGTAATAGGCACTCGTTGACCATACTCCCAATGATTTCAAACCGTAGATAGTTCCTATAGACTGTCCTTCATAGAATCTGAAAAAGGCGTTTCCCCATCCTGTGCCCAATTCCATATAATCGGACTCAATATCTCCAAGCGCCGTTATTACGGCATTATTATGGGCAAGAGTAAGATCAGCCTTCCAATAAAAGTCCGATGTGTTTACAGGTATAGCACCTATAGTCACCTCTACACCTTCATTTCTGATGGAAGCAGCATTGCGCAATCCGGAAGACATCCCCATATCATCAGGAAGAACTACTTCGTTGATAGCATTGCGAGTATTCTTGATGTAGTAGTCCGCACTTATCGTAATACGGTCGTCCAAAAATGAGGCATCAACACCGACATTATGCTGAGCAGTCTTTTCCCATCTGAGGCTTGAATTACCGGGAACAAGAGTATATGCTACCGAATTATCGGAACCTATCACAGCATTATAAGTGCTGAATGCGGAATAAGCAGCTACAGCCTGGTTACCGGAAATACCGTAACCGTACCTGAGTTTAAGTTGTTTGATAAAATCTACATTTCTCAGAAAGGACTCTTTCTTGATGTCCCAAGCCACACTGGCTGCCGGAAAAGTATCCCATCTGTTCTCATATGCAAGGAGTGATGAGCCATCACGTCTCAAAGTCGCCGTCAACATGTACCTGTCCATCAACACATAATTCACTCTGGCAAAATAAGACATGGCCGTTGTGGTAGAGACGGATTGCGACGTGATCTTGCTGTTTTCTGAAAGCATCAGGTTTTTCCATCCTATATCATTGGATGTAAGACCTTCTGCGGATAGTGCCAAAGCATATTTATTCGATATGCTGGACTCGAATCCTATAGTCGCGTTTATTCGGTGGTTGCGGTTAAATTCCCTGGTATAGTTGATGGTAGTAGTATTTTTCCAACCCCATGCATTGGTGTCATTATAGGCAGCAAGAGACTTGCCTCTCAACTTACCGTTATAACTCTGCTCGCTGCTTGTTGTCCCGTAATACCTGTTGGAAAAGTTCACTTGCTCATCATGTCGGATACTGAGCCCTGGAATAGGTTCATATTCTACATACGCCTGCAGGTAATTTCGGAAATTCATATCCAGATTGTTGTTCCGTTTCTGTTCGTCAATGAAACCAACTGGGTTATATACGCTCGCATTGGATATCGTTCCCTGTGTCAGTTTTCCATTTTCGTCGTATGGCAACACTGTCTGCGGGAACTCCTGAGCCAATGTCAGTATGCTGGTTGCCCCGGAAAATCCGTTCGTGGTAGCATTGACGATACTTCCGTAAAAATTCACTCCGGCTCTGAGATTTTTGAGAATATCCGCGTCTACTTTCAGCCGGTAGTTCCATACATCATTCTTCGAGATTCCGACAATACCCGCATTATGTGCATACTGCGTGGAAAACAGGAATTTTACTTTCTTGCTTCCTCCTCTGAGGCTGATGTCGTGTACCTGGCTGAGTGCAAAATCATTGAAAATTGCATCTATATAATCGAAGGTATCGTAACCGTTCGAAAAATTTATAATCTGTCTTTCCGAGTAAAGATTTTTCGAATTCATGATCTGGCTCCACTCGTTTGCCATACGGGCAAATTCTTCTACAGGCATGATTTCCGGAAGATTCGCAGGAGTTCCGAAATCGACATAACCGTTGTAAGAAAAATATATTTTTTCGTTTCCGGTGCTCTTCGTAGTAACGAGAATGACACCATTGGCACCTCTTGATCCGTATATGGCGGTAGAAGACGCATCCTTTAGAATTTCTATAGACTGAATATCGGATGGGTTTATGGCATCAAGGCTGCCTCCGGCAAAACCGTCAATAACAATGAGAGGTCCGCCATCAGCCTTAATTGAGTTGACTCCCCGGACACGCATGGTAGAACTTGCTCCGGCAGCTCCCGAAGAAGAAACAATACTCAATCCGGCCACCCTCCCCTGGAGCATGTCCGAAATCTGGGAAACTGGCATTGTTCTCATAGTTTCTTCAGCGTTTATCGAGGAAATCGCTCCTGTCAAATCGGATTTTCTTTGAACACCGTACCCGACTACTACTATTTCATCTATATAATTCGTATCTACTTCCAGTAAGACATCGATTACAGTTCTGCCGTCAACAGCGACGGTTTTATCCGCATATCCCATACTGGAAAATTCCAGTTCGCTCTCTGGGGAAGCTATTTCCAACGTATACGTACCGTCAGCAGACGTTATTGTTCCATTGGAACTCCCGGTTTCCACAACTCCGGCACCTATGACCGGATCTCCATTTGCATCAGTCACTTTTCCCGAAACGGTGAAAGATTCCTGAGCAGAGAGGTTCATCACTGTAAAAAAGAAAGTCATTAGTGATGAAATTAAAAATTTACCTTTGTGCTCCATAGTTGTCATAATTATTTACAGGTAAAAAAATAGCGTTTTCAACATCCGCAATGGAAAAGATTTCAGACGCAACAGGGAAAATACCTGAATCCGGGCAATAGCCGTTTGGATTGAAATAACTCATATCTGTTCCGGATGAAACTATATTGTTTTCAAATTCCGGCAAGAATGTGCTGCTTTTATCGATGACATATGCGAAGCGCCTTGCTCCTGCCGAGGCGTTGCCGTTATAAAATATATTGTTCCTGACAGTAAGACCTCCCATTGAGTACGCATATAGAAAACTGAAATTGTTGCTGTGCGGCATCATATTGTAGAAAGTATTCCTTGTCAAAGTCACTTCCGTCTTTTGTGTGCCGCTTTCCGGAGCATCCGTTTTTGGCGTGTAGAACAATGTAAAACCTTGGGTGTAAGTCTTGCTATAGAAAATATTGTTATCTATGAATATGCTATCCCATGTATCAAGTTTACTGTTATACGTAGCGCCGAACAGTCTTACGAGTCCCGTAACGGCAGATGTCGTGATATTGGAATTCACCAGTTTGAAACTTTTCGGACCGACAAGTGTAGCATTGTTGATAATTACGAAAAATTTTTTCTCATCCGGGATATATATTTCACAGTTATCAATATGAACATCATTCATCTTCGCGGTGAACGGACGTATTCCATGGCCGTTCGACAAATCAAATCTTAGTCCCTTTACTATCAGATTGCCGTTTTCTCCCACCAAAGACATGGCACCTGCATTAGCAGCGGTTGTCGGTGCAAATAACTCTTTCCGCATATCATAACGGCCTACTAAAATCAGATTACGGACATTGATTGCATTACTACATACGAAACGGTGATCATCTGCTGACTCAAGGAAGAATATCCCGG
>CALUQC010000168.1 GCA_944322805.1 uncultured Bacteroidales bacterium
TAGGAGGCTACGAGGGGTACCGTGTGCTGCTCGATGCAATTATGGAATTTTTCGAGACGGACGTTCCACCTGTAAGTAAGGAAGAAACTTTGGAGATCTTTGCTTTTATGGAAGCCTCGAATATGAGTATGGAACGCGACAGCAAAGCGGTTTACCTCGAAGAAGCATATGCTGCAGGGCAGAAAGAAGCAGCCGAACTGTTAAAATCATACAGTGATGAACTTTAGGATTCATATTGCTGTGCTTGGTTTCATTGTTGCTTCCGGATGCTCCGAAAGTGTGGAAAACAGGCTAACGGTAATTGCTCCAGCACATTTTCATGCAAGTCTTATCCAGAAGGAAAAACTGGAAGGCGTCAGTGATACCGTAAATGTTTTTGCTCCAGAGGGACAAGAACTGGAAAGCTACCTTGAGACTGTGCGATCGTTCAATTCCCGGGAGTGCAATCCTACGGCATGGGTAGAAAAAGTATATTCCGGACCAGATTATATCGATGCGGTCCCGGAGGCGGGCAAAGGAGAATTCGTGATTTTGAGCGGGAACAACAGAGACAAGACGGAATATATTGCCGAATCTATAAAAAAAGGATATAATGTATTATCTGATAAGCCTATGGCCATATCTTCCCAAAATTGGCGTCTACTTGAAAAGGCTTATTCTGATGCAGAACAAAAAGGTCTTGTCATATATGATCTTATGACAGAGAGATATGAAACACTCAATATCCTGGCTAAGGCTCTGCTGGCGGATAAGGATCTTTTCCCAGATGGAGCAGATTCGGTGGATGTTATTGATATTCATCATTTTTGCAAAATGGTTTTGGGAAAACCGACGCGCCGTCCAGGCTGGTATTATGACGTGAAGCAGCAGGGAGAAGGTATTGCGGATGTTACGACTCATTTCATAGATTTGATTTTTTGGGAGTTGTTTCCGGAGCAGCCGATAGGTGTTGCAAACATAGAAAATCTTACGGCAGAGCATTATCCTACTGAAATCTCCCCGGAACAATACAGACTTTCGACAGGACTGGAAACATTCCCTGATTATTTGAAGGAATATGTAAACATAAACGGCAATCTGGATGTCTATTCAAACGGAAAGATAAGTTTTAATGTAAACGGTACATATGTGAATATCGCCGTGCGTTGGGATTTCATGCCGTCTGATGAAAAAGTTTCTGACAGTTTCTGCCAAAGAATTTTGTCGAAGAAGGCGGAGTTGGACATACTTCAGGACCGTGAAACGGGCTATAAGAGAGAATTATTTATAAAATCATTCGATGAAGATGCCGTTATGTCTGCAATAAAACGGCTGTCAACCATGTATCCATATGTATCTGTGACAAAAACAGATGACGACAGATTCCATGTTTCCGTGCCGGACGAATATCGTACTGGACATGAGGAACACTTCAGTAAAGTAGCACGTACATTCATTTCATCTATGAACGATACCGGCATTCAGGAATGGGAGAAGGTAAATACTCTGACAAAATATTATATCACGACAACTGCTGTCGAAATGGCTAACAGACAATAGCTTTGTCATTATATGAAAACAATGAAAAAAAATAATACCCTTTCACTGGTGATGCTTGCTCTGCTTTTTTTCATAATGGGGCTTGTATCATGGGTAAATTCAGTACTTGTGCCGTATTTCAGAGTGGCTTGTGACCTTCATACTCAGGTACAGAGCTATCTGGTGACATTTGCTTTCTATATAGCTTATCTTGTGATGACCGTACCGTCAGGATTGTTTCTTGGAAAAGTCGGATTAAAAAAAGGTGGAATGGCCGGTTTGTGGTTGCTTGGTATCGGTGCCTTGTTGTTTATTCCGGCAGCGCTGACTCGCAGTTATGCATTCTTTCTTGTGGCATTATTTACCATGGGAACAGCTTTGGCCGTATTGCAGACGGCAGCCAATCCTTTCGTAACGATTATCGGACCATTGGAAAGTGCTGCCAGGAGAATAAGCATAATGGGAATATGCAACAAGTTGGCAGGTGTTTTAAGCCCGGTGATTTTTGCAGCTGCAGTGATCAGACCTCAGGATCAGGAAAATATGGACCTTATAAAAAATGGTTTTCTGACCGGCAATGCAAAGGAAGCGGTCCTGGACGAAATGATCAAGGGAGTCATTACTCCATATCTCATTCTTGGTGTCGCCCTGATTCTGTTCGGGATTATCTTTTACAAGTCATCCCTGCCTGATATCAATCCGAATAATGAGAATAAGGCTCATGAAGACGGGGAACGAGGCTCTATACTGAAATATCCATATCTTGTACTCGGTGTCCTGGCATTGTTTGCACATGTCGGTTCGCAACAAATTTCCATAAGCACGATAAGCAGCTATGCCGAATCATTGGGCTACGGAATGGAGTCCGCAATGTTGTTTCCGTCATATACGCTACTATGCATAATGATAGGATATCTCGTAGGAGTGATCAGTATCCCGGCATGGTTGAGTCAGCAGCGAGCCCTGCTGTTGTGCACCGTCACAGGTTTTATCCTGTCTGCTCTTGTTTTGCTGTTGCCGGGGAAGGCAAGTATCTGGAGTCTGGTACTGCTCGGTATTCCCAATTCGCTGATATATGCCGGCATTTGGCCGCTTGCTATCAGAAATTTGGGGAAATGGACAAGTCTGGGGAGTTCTCTTCTTGTAATGGCTTTGTGCGGAAATGCAGTAATGTCGCTTATGTACGGGGCGGAATGTGACAGAATAGGGCCGCATAATGCGTATTGGCTTCTTTTGCCATGTTTCGCATATATGATATTTTACGCGCTTTATGGATATAAGATAGAATCATGGAAAAAACAGCAATCATAAACGGCAGACTTATTACTCCGGAAGGAATAACAAGCGGTATTTTGATAATGGAAAACGGCATGATAGCCGATATTGCCAGGACCGTTCCTGAAGATATGGCTTTAATTGATGCCGAAGGATGCTATGTCAGTCCCGGTTTTATAGATATGCATACACATGGGGCTGGTGGAGCGGATTTTATGGACGGAACGGTGGAGGCATATCTCGAAATAGCCAAAACTCACGCCATGCATGGTACGACATTGCTGTATCCCACCACTTTGACATCATCGGATGAAGTCCTGTTCAAGTCATTCGATATATATGAAAAGGCCATTCTCGAAAATAAGGTAGGGGCAGCATTCGGAGGATTGCATCTTGAAGGACCTTACTTTTCTCCGGAGCAGGCTGGAGCTCAAGATAGACGTTATTTAAGAAACCCCATGCCAGATGATTACCGCAGGATACTCGAAAAGACCGATAAAATAGCGCGCTGGAGTGCTGCACCTGAACTGGAGGGTATCGATGAATTCGGAAGGGAATTACGCAAACGGGGAATCCTGGCTTCAATAGCTCACACGAATGCAACTTTTGAAAATTGTGAACGGGCATTCAGAAATGGCTTTACACATATGACTCATTTTTACTCGTGTATGAGTACAATTACGCGGAGAAATGGATACAGACATGCCGGAGCCATAGAATACGGTTATTATCAGGACGACATGACTGTGGAAATCATTGCAGACGGAATACATGTTCCCAGTTCGCTGCTACATCTGATAGTGAAAATAAAAGGACCGGACAAAATAGCTTTGGTTACTGATTCGATGCGGGGTGCCGGGATGCCGGAAGGTCCGAGCATTCTTGGCGGAATAGCAGACGGACAGGAGGTAATAGTAGAAGACGGTGTGGCAAAGATGCCTGACAGAAGTTGTTTCGCAGGTAGCGTGGCTACTGCGGACAGATTGATACGGACAATGATGAAAGACGGTGGCTGCACTCTGTGTCAGGCTGTGCGGATGATGACGGAGAATCCTGCAAAGTTTATGCATGTGGACAACCGGAAAGGATCCATATCTATCGGCAAAGATGCCGATCTTGTTATTTTCGATGAAAATATAAATGTACGAATGACAATAATCAAGGGCAAAACTGTATACAGATGTTAATGAAATCATTTAATGCCGATTCGTTGGCAGTCAAAGTTTATGACACTCGCGGTGCTATGGGCCGTGCAGCAGGAGAGGATGCGGCAGCATATATCCGGACTCTTTTGGAGGAAAAGGATGATATATACATGATTTTTGCGGCGGCACCTTCCCAAAACGAAGTTCTTTCCACAATCGCATCTTATGATGATATCGATTGGAGCAGAGTCCATGCCCTCCATATGGATGAATACATTGGATTGCCAAAGGACGCACCGCAGGGATTCGGGAATTATCTGCGTCGGGTTATCTTCGACAAACTTCCGTTTGCATCGGTGGACTGTCTTGACAGTTATGGAGATGCAGCCAAGGCTATGGAGAGTTATGACCGTATTTTGAAGGAGCATCATATCGATGTCGTTTTCATGGGAATAGGTGAAAATGGCCATATAGCATTCAATGATCCTCATGAAGCTGATTTCAATGATACGAGACGAATCAAAAAAGTCGCGCTTGATAACGTATGCAGGAATCAGCAGGTGCATGACGGATGCTTCAAAAAATTGGAGGATGTTCCGGAATATGCCATAACGCTGACTTGTCCTACCTTGTTTTCTGCTGACAGGATTTTCTGTGTAGTTCCTTCGCGTGAAAAAGCTAACGCTGTTAGGGAAACTGTGACAGGCCCTGTTTCCGAGAAGTGTCCGGCCACGATATTGAGACGGCATGCGGCTGCGACATTGTATCTGGATGCCGAAAGCAGCAAATACATTATCTGAAAAATCTGGTATGATGAAAGAGAAAGTGGACTTGGGCCTGAGGCAATTTATAAAACAGCTGGGCTTCATGGCTGGCGGTGCTGCAGTGCTGTCGTCCATGCCATGGCTGACTTCGTGTACTGCTGAAAAACTCGACGAAATAAAAAGCAGTCCAAAGGCTCGTGTTGCGTTGATTGGTACCGGTTCCAGGGGATGTTATCATTTGACAAGCCTGCAGAGTATTCATCATGCTAAAGTTGTGGCTCTTTGCGATATTTATCCGGAAAATCTGAAGCATGGCCAGGAAATGTTTCCCGATGCAAAGTTGTATACGGATTACAGAAAGTTGTTGGAGGACAAGAATATCGATGGAGTAATCATAGCAACGCCGTTGGGAACTCATGCACGGATTACCCTCGACAGTCTGTCAGCCGGGAAGCATGTGTTCTGTGAAAAGGCTATGGCCAGGACAATGGATGAATGCAAATCCGTATACGATGCATATATCCGCCAGAACAAAGTCTTGTATTACTGCATGCAACGCATGTATGATGAAAAGTATATCAAAGGCTTTCAGATGATTCATTCAGGAGAGTTCGGTGAGGTAGTAGGTATGCGCTGTCATTGGTTCAGAAATTCGGATTGGCGCAGGCCTGTTCCTTCGCCGGAACTTGAAAGGATGATAAACTGGAGACTTTACAAGGAAAGTTCGGGCGGTCTGATGACGGAACTTGCGTCTCATCAACTTGAAGTTTGTACTTTGACGACAGGAAAGATTCCTGTGGAAGTGTCTGGATTCGGGGACATAATCTTTTGGAAAGACGGAAGAGAAGTATATGACAACTGTAGTCTTGTCTATAGATTTTCTGATGGACGACTGATCAATTATCAGACGCTGATTTCCAATAAATATAATGGAATGGAAGATCAGATACTGTGTCATAAGGGTACTGTTGATTTGTCCAAGGGAATATATTATTTGGAAGAGGACGACCAGGTTGACGGTATGCGTCAGCTATTGAATCAGATAAGGGACGGTGTCTTTGCAGCTGTCCCTGTGGCCGGTCCGAGTTGGAGACCGGAAGTGAAGGGCCGGTATGTCCCTCATGCAATTTTGAAATCTCCGATAAGCGTGAACAGCGGACAGAATATGACGGGAGTAGAAAATGACGGGTCCGTGGAGATTCTTTCCGCATTTTGCCAGTCCTGTATTACGGGGCAAAAAGCTGAAAACCTCGTCGAGGAAGCCTATTGCTCGACTATGTTATGTCTTCTCGGGAACAAGGCTATGGATACCCGAACGGTTGTGGCTTTCCCGGATGAATATAAAATCTCGTATATGAAATTCTGAACAGGATGAAAGATATCGTAATAAAGGGCAAATCGATACGTACTGAATTATTCGTGCTGACAGGGGCTTTCACGGCGGCATGCTTTCTAAACGTGTATGCGATCGTATATTATTCCCGTCCGTGGACAGAGTTGTTTACCAGCCTTGGATATATAGTTGTTACCAGCTTTGCAATATATTTCATATTATGGGTGCCGAGGCTTGTATTCTTGCTATTGAAAAAGATATATGGAAACTTTATCCGGAAAAAATAACCACATAATCAATTACTGTTATGGAAAAATATAGTACACCGGAATTGATAATTCTGGAAATAGTGCCCGAAACGGCCTCTTGTACCTCAATGGGTGGTGCATCAGAGAAATATGGTATTGAAGAATATGATTGGAAATAACCATGATTGCCGTATGAAAAATTACTTTATTTTCAGTTTGCTCCTTTGTATGTTGACGGTGTCATGCGCAAAGGTTTCTTTGGAAAATGACGGCCAGGATTATTATGGCCTTAAGTCAGACGAGGTGTTGTTTTCCGGCAGGATGGAAGCATACCCGTCTACCAAATCCGTTCCAGACTCATACGGCAATGTCGTTTGGAGTTCGTCGGACGAAATAGGTGTTTATGACGGCACATCGTATGTGAAAGCCACGATTTTGAATGTCAGCGGAGATCGAATAGACTTCAAGGCGACAGTAGATGCCGGAGCTGACAAATATGTGGCAGTGTGCCCATACAGTGCCGTAGAAGATGGATCAGTTACAATATCGGATGGCAAGATTCTGCTTGATGCAGTCAGTCCCGTTCAGAAGAGCGGGAATCAGATTGTCTCCGTGGCGTCCATCGACGCCGGAGCAGGTCAGGAATTCACTTTTCGCAATGTCGTGAATCTTTTGACTTTTAGAATTTCGAAGCCGGGAGTCATGAAAGCTGTCTTAAAGGGCAATGCTGACGAACAGCTGGCAGGAAAAATGTTGTCCGATACCGAGACAGGGGAGGGTCTCATTGTCTCGGATGGAGACGAGGCCGACCTGAAGGAAATAACTGTCGATATCAATACGACGGGAGAAAATTATATTGCCATAGCCCCGGACACGAAACTTGCAACCGGTTTTACAATCACTTTCTTCGGCGATGAACAATGTACTGACTATATGGGAGAAGT
>CALUQC010000169.1 GCA_944322805.1 uncultured Bacteroidales bacterium
TCCGATGCCAGCTTTTCGCATATCTCGTATGAATTGTCCGTAGATAGATTCTCCACGAGAATGATTTCTATATCTTTCATATCCTGCATCATAACAGAATGTACGGATTCCTCCAAACAGGATGCGATATTGTGCACCGGAACAATAACAGAAACTATCGGCATGGTTAATCAGTAAATTTTCCGTGAAGTTAGTTTTTTAATTTTATCGGCAAAGCCATGGTGAAATTCGACGAAAGTTTTTACGTTTTATTATGTTTTTTTCTTTTTTATCATCACTTGACAAACTCTCTTTTTATATGTATCATTTTTTGTGGGAAAGGTAGAAAAAAGGCCACAGCCAACGCATTCTCAACAGCCGGTACCGAGTTCTTCCCGGAACGACTTTGCAGGCTAAGACCGCAGGTATGTATGCCCTCAGAATGTCCAATTTCTTTCTATCATCCTCGTTTTCTACTAATCTAATGGCACTGATAAAATTATCTATGAACATATTGATGTTGTACATCAATATAGAGTGTCTCGTCCTTGCATCAAAAACCGAATCGTCTCCATTCTTGCAATGCTGCTCGATAAACATTATTCTCTCCGCATTGCCCAAGGCAAAATCGAAAGTCTTTTTGAAATTAAGGCTGTGGCAAATACTACCGGATCTGTGGACATAGTGGTAGAATGACTTGCCGATATATACGCCGCCATTTTCAGCCGCATTCACAAGGCGATAGGTAGTCGCATGGTCTTCAAAATAACGCCCGACAGGGAACCTTACTTTTGAAAACAGGAATTTCCTGCACAGCATAACGCAGGCAGAACTGCATATTTTTTCTTCAAGCAACTCCGCCAGTATCTCTGTCTTGCCGTAATAGCATACCTCCCCAGATTCATTATACGGAAAGATTACCCTTCCGTCAGGAAACTCCAGGACATCATTGCAAATAGCCAGATCCGCATTGTACTCGGTCACAGCCGCATACATGGTCGAAAGCATATCCCTGTCAATCAGATCGTCGCTGTCGATAAAACTGATAAATTCAGCCGTAGACGCATCAATCCCCGTATTCCTTGCCAAAGACAAGTCAGCGCGGTCGGATTTCAGTAACTTTATACGCTTATCCTCTCCGGCAAGTCTTTTACATATTTCGTAGGAACCATCAGTTGAACAATTTTCGACCAATATAATTTCTATATCTTCCAATTCCTGATTCATAACGGACCTTACGGACTTCTCGACATACGGAGCGACGTTATGTACCGGTACTATAACTGAAACTTTAGCCATATACTCGTACTATAAAATACTCTTCCACTTTTCCATTATAGTTTGAAGGCAGTTTTCTTCCGACTTCATATAGGCAGATGTCGACATTGCCCCCAACATTCCCCCGTTTGCCGCAAGCATAGACATCGCTTCTGCCAGCGCCCTGGCACTTTTCTTCCTGGTAATGATTCCGCAGTCATCCGATACTATAGACCTGACTCCAGGACAGATATCATAAACGACAGGCACTACCCCGAATCGCCTGGCCTCAATCAATGTCATCGGATAACCCTCAAGTTTCGAGGTCAGAAGTATTATTTTCGCCCTCTTATAATACGGCTGCGGATTTGTCGTATACCCCTTAAATTCCACGTCCCGCATTTTCTGGGCCTGCTTTTCAATCTTATCTCTGTCCGGACCATCGCCGACGAGAACAAGTTTCCATCCTGATAACCTCTTACAGAAAATCTCCCATGCCCGCAGGATATCGGGAATATTCTTTACCGGAGCAAATCGTCCAACATATAGCACGATATTCTCTTTCTGTCCATGGTCAGGCTGCGGAACATCAGAATAGCTCTCTGGAAGAGGATTCGGAATGGCGGCTATTTTCCACCTGTCGCATTCAAAATGATAATAACGGCAAAATGAAGAAACATCCTCGTCACTCAACAGGACCACCCTGTAACTTTCCCTCACAGCAACAGCATATGCATCAACGAAAAGCCTGACATAACGTCTCAGTCCGCTGTTCAGACCGAGAAAACTCAGGATTTTCCGAGTAGCAATCCCGATACGTCCGGCAGTCCTCAACCGTTCCTGACACCAGTATTCCTCTTTTTCATACCCCGCCATTCCATGCAAGACCGAGATAATTTTCAGATTTTTGTCCCTATCTTTATTAAAGACAATATCGGATAAAAAAAAGTAAATGCCCTGGTTTATCACGTGTGTTATCCGGAGCCGGCTTATTATCTCATTGTAATATGAGATGTTCCCGGCGACATCCATGTTCTTGAAATAGAATACCCCATCAAGAGTTTCAGGCACGGGAAAACTCTCTACGGAACTGAATGCCAGCACAAAAACACTGTTTTCACGCCCTAATTCTCCAATCAGTGTTTTCGTAACGTTTTCCACACCGCCCGGTCCGGGAAAAATATTCACCACAAATAAGATTCGCGCCATAATTACTGAGTCAGTTTTGCCCCGGCAAATTTACTGATTTATTCAACCAAGGCAACATTTTATTTACATTTGGAATATTCTTTTGGTCTTTTCATGAAACCGATGCAAAAATCCGGTAATTTATATGTAAGTTTGCAATAAAGGGACTGGCATATTCAACAACATCAACGTAAGGGGGGGGGGAGAAACGCTGAAATAAAACTGATGGTCTGGCGGTAATTGCCGGCAAAACTGTTGCGGGAAAAGTGCTGTCGACAAATTGTTTTTTCACACGATAAAATTACTTGTGATAAGAAACGAATAGCATCATATAATTATATGGCAAATATTTTATTCGTAATGTATGCATTCCCAGGTATGGGAGGAGTGGAAACGGTGACAATGAATCTGATAAAGGCTTTGGGACAAAATCACATGATTTACACATTGGCATTCACGTCTACGGAAGGAATCCAGCTTCCGGAGCAGCTCGGCAAAGCACTATATTTCAAAAGTAAGACAACCGAAGATAACATATCATACTTCAATGAAACCGTGAAATACCTCCGGATCACCCACGTAATAAACCAGGGTATCTACCCTTTTATAACGGAAATAGTGATGAACGAAAATCGGGATATGCATGTAAAAGTGATTTCCGTTCTGCACGGCATGCCCGGGTATGAAAAAAAGGAGTACTGGCTGCAAAATCACATAAAGAATGCCGGACGTCTGAAGAAACTGAGACGGCGGATCTTCTGCACCTTAGGCATAAACCGCAGCTACAACAGATTTCTGAAAATATATGCTGAATGCTATAGAACAGCGGCGGAAGAAGGTGAACGCATAATATTACTCTGCGAACAGTATCTCAGCGATTTCTGCAGACTTTACAATATCCCCGCGAATAAAATCGCCGCCATACCCAATCCAGTATCAGTACAGTTTTCCTGTCTGCCTCCACCTGTTCCCGATAACAAGGAAAACATTATACTTTATGTAGGAAGACTGTCCGCTGAAAAGAATATCCGGATAATGCTTAAAGCCTGGAAAATGTTTCAGGACTGGCTGCCGGAATGGAAATTCATAATAGTCGGCGATGGTCCGCTGCGGCAGGAACTTGAGATAGAAGCGAACGCATTGAGAAACGTGGAATTTGCCGGATATATTGACAATCCGGGAGAATATTATAAAAAAGCCAGAATAATCCTGCTGACATCGAAATATGAAGGCTATCCGATGGCCTTGATTGAAGCACAGAGATTCGGGACCGTTCCCGTCACCTACAATATCAGTGCCGGCGTCAGAGCCATTGTCGAAAACGGAGGAGGCGTCATAGTCTCGGGTAATACTCCCAAACGCCTGGCAAAGACCGTGTATAACCTGACGTGTGACAATGCACTTATGAAGCGTATGTCGATGTCTGCATATTACAAGTCCGAAGAAAACAGGATAGAGAATGTCGCAGGAGAATGGGAGAAGATGCTAACAACTAATCCTGTGTAAAATGGATACTCCACAAATAATAGAATTATCAAAATTACCGACAACCGCATTCTGATCCTTTGCTCCAATTCTGACCTTTTTTCCCAAAAAATGGATATTTGCGACGGACACGGAGTTTTTCCTGCATGGAATACAAATCCATAAAATTACAAAATAACGAGTCACACACATTACCCACTGTCTATTGAAGGGCAAAGCCCGAAATGAAGAGGCTCTCTCATTCAATAAAAAATATCCCGGCAGGACCGCTTAAGGAGTATTCTTGCGGATAGCAAATAACTATTTTGAATAAATTTCAAGACTGTTTCTAAAAAAAAAGTACCTTTGCAAAAATCCAGCGTACATGGAACATGCAAAGATAATCGAGTTGCCAAAATTCACTGACAGACGTGGAAATCTGTCGGTAATCGAAAATGGCGCCCGGCTTCCATTCACGATCAGACGCAGTTATTGGATCTATGATGTCCCAGGGGGAGAAAAAAG
>CALUQC010000170.1 GCA_944322805.1 uncultured Bacteroidales bacterium
TATATTTGCCCGGATAAATTGTTATGTCATGAAGAAATATCCGATAGGAATACAGAATTTCGAAAGTCTGCGTAAAGATGGATACTATTACGTAGACAAGACAGCATTTATGTATGAACTGGCTGAATCCGGTCGTTATTATTTCCTCAGCCGGCCGAGGAGATTCGGTAAAAGTCTGCTGATAAGTACTCTTGAGGCTTACTTCGAAGGGAAAAAGGAGCTGTTCGACGGGCTGGCGATAGCTGGCATGGAGAAGGACTGGCAGCGATATCCCGTCTTTCATCTGGATCTGAATACGCAGAAATACGAGACATCTGAATCATTGACGATGCTCCTTGAAGAAGCTGTAGTCGGATGGGAGTCTGAGTATGGAAGAAACGTTGCGGAAGTAGGAATAGAAAGACGATTTGCGGGAGTAATCCGCAGGGCACATGAAAAAACGGGAGTTCGTGCTGTAATACTTGTTGATGAATATGACAAGCCTCTGCTTCAGGCAATAGGCGGCGATGTCCTCCAAGAATCGTATAGAACGATTCTCAAGGCATTTTACGGCGCATTGAAGTCCGAGGACGCACATATCCGTTTTGCAATGCTGACCGGCGTGACGAAGTTCGGGAAAGTCAGTGTGTTCAGCGATTTGAACAACCTTCAGGACATATCGATGGACGAACGGTATGCGGATATATGCGGTATCAGCGAATCAGAGCTGCTGCAAAACTTCGACGAGGATATCAGAGCGCTTGCAGAAACCAACGGGCAGAGTTATGAGGAGGCATGCGGACAGCTGAAATCGAACTACGACGGCTATCACTTCAACCCGTGGACACCTTATGGCATATATAACCCGTTCAGCCTGCTTAATGCCTTTGCAAAAGGACGTTACGGAAGCTACTGGTTTGAGACCGGTACGCCGACATATCTCGTGGAGTTGTTGAAGAAAAGTGATTACGACCTTGACCGGCTGCCGTATGAGGAGACGGATTCGGATACTCTTGACTGCATGTTCGAGGGCGATAATCCATTGCCGGTCATCTATCAGAGCGGCTATCTGACCATAAAGGGCTATGACAAGGAATTCGGACTCTACCGTCTCGGTTTTCCCAACAGGGAGGTGGAAGAAGGATTCATGAAATTCCTGTTACCGTATTATGCCAATACGGACAGGTCTCGGTCGGCATTCGAAATCAGAAATTTCGTCAGGGACGTCGAGAGCGGGAATATTGACGGCTTCATGGAGCGCCTCCGTAGTTTTCTGGCAGGCTGTCCGTATGAAATGGCACGTGATATAGAGCTTCACTATCATAATGTATTGTTTATAGTCTTCCGTCTGGTCGGACTGTATGCACAGGTAGAGTACAGAACGTCACAGGGCAGGATCGACCTGGTATTGCAGACTTCGGGATATGTCTATGTGATGGAGTTTAAGTTAGACGGTACTGCCGAGGAGGCTATGAAGCAGATAGAGGAAATGAAGTATGCTCTTCCGTTCGAATCGGACAGTCGGAAAATAATATGTGTCGGAGTGAATTTCAGCAGCAAGACGAGGAATATTGAGAGGTGGGTGGTGAAATGAGCGATTCAGAATAGTCCGATAACTGAAAATTTGTATTAAATGGCAGAAAATATGGACCAACGTAAGGCGGGAGTAGTCCTTAATTATATAATTATCGGGTTAAATGCCTTGGTAGGCTTGCTCTATACCCCTTATATGTTGCGAATGATGAGACAGAGCGAGTATGGCCTGTATTCGTTGGTGACATCTGTGATTGCATATCTGACCATAATGGATTTCGGCTTTGGAAATGCGGTTATACGTTATACTGCGCGTTTCAGGGCCCAGGGCAAAGTTCAGGAACAACAGGAGATGTTCGGAATGTTCATGATACTTTATTCCATTATAGGTGTTTTGGCTTTTGCGGGGGGAATGCTTCTTTACGCCAATGTCGATTCAATGTTCGGCAGTACGATGTCTGTTACGGAATTGCATAAGGCAAAAATCATGATGGCGATTCTCTCCTTCAATCTTGCCGTGACATTCCCTTTCAGCATATATAACTATATAATAACAGCTTATGAAGATTTTATTTTTCAGAAAATTCTGAATATAGTACGCATTGTATTGAATACCGTTGTAATGATATGTTTGCTGAAAATGGGATATAAGGCTGTTGCGATGGTGATAGTGCATACGGTATTCAATTTGATGACTTTGGCGTTGAACTGGATATATTGTAAAAGAAAACTAAAGGTCAAGTTCGTATATAAAAAATTTCAATGGGGTTTTCTTAAAGAGGTAGCTGTCTATTCCTTTTGGATTTTCCTGAATGCTATAATGGATAAAGTTTATTGGAATACAGGCCAGTTTGTCTTAGGTGCAGTTTCCGGGACGACTGCTATCTCGGTTTTTGCAGTAGCCATAACGTTAACTGGAATGTATATGTCGTTTTCGACGGCCATATCGAGTGTGTTTTTACCAAAAGTGTCGGCTATGGTTGCAAAAAACCGGTCGGAAAATGAGATTTCGGATCTTTTCATAAAGACCGGACGTATACAGTATATTGTCATGTCATTTATTCTTTCCGGATTTATTGTATTCGGAAGACCTTTTATAAATATATGGGCGGGGAGTGGTTATGATGACACATATGTTATTACGTTGCTTTTTTTTGCTTCTCTTTTAGTCCCGCTTATACAAAATATGGGAATAACTATTTTGCAAGCCCGTAACCAGATGAGATTCAGATCGATATTATATATAGGAATTGCCGTGGTCAGTCTTGCATTGCAAATAGTTCTATCCCGGAAATATGGACCGGTAGGGTGTGCCGTAGCAATAGCCGGAGCATTGCTTCTGGGGCAGGGACTTATAATGAACATATATTATAAGGTCAAGCAACATATAGACATATTGAAGTTCTGGAAGGAAATATTGAAAATGTCTGTTGTCCCTGTCATCCTGACTGTTGCGGCTCTTTATATAATAAAGACTTTTGATATGTCAAATATTGTGATATTATGTGTTTCTATCGCAATATTTTCTATTGTGTATATTTTACTGTTCTGGACTTTTTCAATGTCCAAGTATGAACGAGATTTGTTGAAATCGCCGGTTGAAAAGTTCTTGAAAAGGAGATGATAAAGATTACAGATAAACAGAATTGTTGCGGATGTACCGCATGTGTCCAGTCTTGTCCTGTGCATTGCCTTGAAATGCGGGAGGATAAGGAAGGTTTTTTATATCCGGAAGCCGATGATTCAAAATGTATCGAATGTGGACTGTGCGAACAAGTCTGTCCTTTTCTCAATGAATCTGTTCCGCGTAGTCCTCAAAAAGTGTTTGCAGCGAAAAGCAAGGATGATTATGTTAGACTGCACAGTTCTTCCGGTGGCGTGTTTTCTCTGCTGGCTGGAAAAGTGATTGAGGAAGGCGGAGTGGTTTTTGGAGTTAAATTTGACGAGTGTTGGCAACCGGTTTTTACCTATGTTGAAAGTATGGATCAACTTGCTCCATTACGAGGGTCAAAATACGTTCAGGCTATAGTAGGAACTGCATTTTCTGAAGCAAGAGCATTTTTGAGGCAGGGAAGAAAAGTTTTGTTTAGCGGAACATCTTGTCAGATAGCTGCTCTGAAGCGATTCCTGAGACAGGAATACGATAATTTGATCACAGTTGATGTAGTTTGTCATGGTGTTCCGAGCCCGTTGGTATGGCGGCAATATCTTCAGGAAATAAGGAAGTCCGACCGTAGGGAGGACCGTGGAAAAAATACAGTTTTGTCATCTTCTAAAGAAATACCCGTTATTACGGGTATTAGCTTTAGAGATAAGAAGTTAGGCTGGAAAAAATACAGTTTTGTTGTCCGCGGAAAGTCCGCCGAAGGCAGACAAAATACAGTTTTGTTGTCCGCTATGCACCGTATTAATCCATTTATGCAGGCTTTTCTGAGCAATATGATTTTACGGGACAGCTGCTATAATTGCAAAGTAAAAAGCGGCAAATCGTGCAGTGATGTTACAATAGCTGATTATTGGGGAGTGTCGAAATTCCATCCAGAAATGGATGATGATAAGGGGACGAGTCTTGTCCTTGCTTACACAATCAAGGGGCTTGATGTAGTTAGTACGATTTTGCAAAATTGCGAGTATGTCGAATCTGACTATAAGTATGGTTTATATGCTAATCCATGTATAGAAAGAAGTGTCAAAGTTCCAAAGTACAGGAGTGAATTTTGGAAAGAGTTCAGCATTATCGGCATAGATGCGATAACGCCTATATATAATCGGTTGCAGCCGAATATTATAAAAAAGACTTACTTATATTTGCGACACATGATAAAACGAATGTTGATAATTTTGCATATCATTAAATAACTATTATATATTGCGATATGAAAATAGGTATAATGACATATTGGACATCAAAGGAGAATTATGGCCAAATTTTACAGATGTATGCCTTGTTTACGTTTTTAAGCAATCAAGGGCACGATGTGTTTATCGTAAAATATGACGGATATGCAGATAAAACCATTCAAAAATCAGTTACGAGCAGGATTTTTAGTGTAATAAAAAAACCAAATAAAATAATTGATTTCATTAAAGCTCATAAAAAAGAAAAGATTATAAGAGAAGATCTGAATGTACATGATTGCGGATTCGAATCTTTTAAGAAGAAATATTTTGCGTGGAGTCAAACATTTTCAAATTATAATGAATTAAGACATAATACACCTATTGCTGATGCTTACATATGTGGTAGCGATATGATATGGGCAGAAAGTAGCAAGAGTGCGCCATATTTTCTCGAATTTGTAAAAAATACAAAAAAAATTGCTTATGCGCCGTCATTCGGAGCAAAAAAAATAAGTGATGAATATTTGAAAAAAATATCAAAATTATTAGCAGATTTTACGTTAATCACTACTCGAGAAGAATCTGGAGTGGCAATTTGTAAGCAACTGGGACTTAATGCATATTGGGTAATAGACCCTACAGGTTTATTAAATATTTCAGATTATTCAAAGATTGAAGATAAAATTGAAATAAAAAATAAGTACATATTTATGTATCTTTTAGGCCATGATACGTATGTCCCTTTTTCTGATATAAAAAAATTCGCTAACGCGAATAATCTTTCGGTAATTTATCGCGCCTCCCAGGGGAGGCGCGATAAATTACCGAAAGTCTATCCTACAATAGGGCAATGGATATATGCTATTCATCATGCAGAGTATGTTATTACCAATAGTTTCCATGGTTGTATGTTTTGCATTTTGTTCCGAAAAAAGTTCCTTTATTTACCGCTGATAAATAAAAGTGAGCCTAATAATGAACGTATTTATTCATTGCTAAATAGATTTCATTTATCTAATCGAATCTATACTGGCGATTTTAATATAATATACGATGATATAGATTATGATAACGTTAATGTTAATTTATCTTCGTGGGTAGAACAATCAAAGCAGGTGCTTCTAACATCATTAAATTAGTTTATGAAAATAGCAATAATAGGATCAGATAAACTGGACTCTATGGAGTCCAATCTAATGGAGGCGTTTGTCTATGCCGGGCATAATTGTCGGATTTTTGATGTTGTGCAGACTAATAACAAAATAGTCTCTACTATGGATAAATTATTTCGAGCGTACTTTGATAAATATGATCGAAGTGTATTTATTAAATTGGCGAAAAAAGTTAATGAATTTGGTCCTGAATTAGTTGTATGTGTTTATCGTTTTATTCATCCGATATTTGTTGAAAAAGTTAAGTCGCCATATCGAAAAGTTATTCATATTAACCCTGATGCTTTGACGACGTTTGAGTATCAACAAGTTTTTGCATCTATGTATGATGTTTGGTTTACAAAGGACCCATATATAGTGCACTTTATGAGAGATAACATGCATCTAAATGCAGTATATTATAATGAGGCGTTTTCAGTGCGCAATCATTATAAACCGAATTGCTCTAAACAGGATATGGAGGACGATATTAATATTGACGTGATGACCTATGGAACTATGTATCCGTATCGGGTGAATATGCTGAAGCAAGTCATAAATGCAGGTATTGACCTGAAAGTATATGGAGTTATTCCACATAGGTTTTATTATGGAGAACTTGATAATGCATATCAACATAAATATATAACAGGTGAAGAGAAAGCAAAAATCTTATATGGAGCAAAAATTGTTTTTAATCAAATGCACTATGCCGAGATAGAAGGGGTTAATTGCCGTTTTTTTGAAGTCAATGGTGCCGGAGCATTTCAAATATCTGATTATCGTCCGATATTGCATGAGTTATTACCAATAGATCCTGAATTAGTCTCGTTTAGGACAATAGATGAAGGTATAGATAAGATTAAATATTATCTTGACCATCCTAAGGAAAGATATTCAATAGCAGAAAAAGTATATCAGCATTTTATAATGAATTATTCGTATGATAATCTGGTGAAGTATATGTTGGAGAAGACTTTTGAATAATTTGTATAAATAAGGTATCCTATGTATTTATTTACATTTATAATACTTGCTCTTGCCAGTTTGTGGTGCTTGTCTAAAGGTAATAGTAGAGTGTTATTAGTGTTTTTGGTCGTGTGGCTGATTTTACATGACGGTTTAAGGTGGGCTTGTGGTACAGACTGGTTTCCATATTATGAGTATTATACTAACTGTTTGAACGAAGAAAGAGACTTTGAAATAGGTTATATAATTCTGAATAGAATTATTTATTCTATTTCTGGAGGTAATTATACGTTTTTCTTACTAATTATTGCTGCATTTATTTATTGTACATTTTATAAGTTTTTCCAAAATTATTCACCTATCCCGGTTCTCTCATTGTTGGTATTATATTCTAATTTGCTTCCACTTATGGGGATGAACCGTCAGATGATAGCAGTAGTGATTTGTATAATTTCTGTAAAATTCATTCTTAATCGGCAGTTCGTACCTTGGTTGTTAACAGTAATGGTTGCTATGATATTTCATGTTTCGGCTGCTATGTTCTTGATTGCATATTTTCTTAATCGGGATATCCCATTGAAATTTATAATTTTATTTATTGGAGGAGCTTTAATTATAGCATTTTCAGGTGTTATGAATTTAGTACCAGACAGCGTTTTCAGTGCGTTTGGTGATCGTATATCATCCCGTGGAGAAACCTATATGAATATAGATCAGAAATTTATTTCATCTGCCTTTACGACCGTTTTAGGTTTGTTCAAAAGAATGGTTTGGATAGTGTTGTTACTGCTTTTCAAAAAACAATTGTCTGTCTATCGGTCTTTTAATTTGTTTTTCAATATGCTATTTGTCGGCACACTTATATATACAGTATGTAGTGGAACAGTTTTCCAGTTTGTAGTTGGTAGGGGGACAATATATTTTACGATATTTCAAGCAGTTTTAATTCCTATGATTATCTGTGCAATAGGAAAATGGAATTATCGTTTGTTATTATGGGTTTTTGTTATTGGATTAAGTTGGTTATCTATAAGTAGAGGTATTAACAATTATCCGTATGAAGTATTTCATCCATATAAAACAGTGATATTTTCATAAATAATGTTATGAGCACTATTACATATTTTCATAGAAACCTTAAAGCTGGATATTCTATTAATAAAGTTACTCAAACTATTATATCTGAAATTCATGATAAAGAAGAATTTTATGTGCCAGAATCACGCGCTTCGTTAAAAGCGGTAGTTAGAAATTTGCTATTTGTTTATAGACATAGAAATAAGACGGGCATTAACCATATTACAGGAGATATTCACTATTGTATTTTAGCCTTATTGGGCTGTAAATCAGTATTGACGATACATGATACTGTATCTTTGGATTTTGCAAAAAGCTCAAAACTTAAACGCATTATTATAAGGTTTTTATGGTTTTATCTTCCTCTTAAATTGGCGACAAAGGTCATTTGTATATCAGAAGCTACTAAGTATTCTATTCAGAAAATAGTAAATCGAAATGATATACAAGTTATATACGATTCTGTGGATCCGAATCTTAAGCCGTACCCAATAATGCATGATACGATTTGTCCAAATATTTTAATTATAGGAACAAATGAAAATAAGAATCTATATAGGATGATGCAAGCTGTGTCTGGACTGAATTTAACTATCACCATTGTAGGACATCTGACTGATGCACTTCAGCAGCATATCATAGACCTGAAATTGAGATGTATTAATGTATATGACTTGTCGGATCTGGAGATAATAGACCAATATATAAATTGTAACATAGTATTGTTTTGTTCTTTATATGAAGGTTTTGGTATGCCGCTGATTGAAGCAAATGCTGTCGGACGTCCAGTTATAACCTCAAATATACCTGTCTTAAAAGAAGTCGGCAGTAATGCAGCGCTTTATGTTGATCCGTATTCTGTTGAGTCAATACGTAGCGGACTCAAAACCGTTATGGCTGATGAGATACTGCGTAATAAATTGATTTCAAACGGTTTTATTAATGCAAAACGATTTGAACAAGGTCAGATTCTTAGACAGTGGATTTGTCTGTATAATAGAATTTTAAGTTAATTATATATGAATATAGCAGTAGCTGCAATGGCATTAAGGTCAGGTGGTGCATTAACTATATATAATCAATTTTTATTTCACCTGAAAGAGCATGTCTCTGATAATAAGTATTATGTATTTGTTAGTGCTGATATGCCAAAACCAAATATCCGCAATGTATTTTACATCGATAGTTCCAAGCATTCTGGTATGCAAAGAATTTTCTTTGATGCTATTGGTTGTAAACAATACTTTAAGCAACATCATATAAAAATTGATGTCATAGTGTCTTTGCAGAATACATCAATAAATATGGGAAAGGAATGTCATTCCGTTATTTATTATCATCAGTCGTTGCCATTATATCAATATAAATGGAGTTTCCTAAAGAAAGACGAGAGATTGTTATTTTTTTATAAAAACATCTATCCATTTTTTGTGCGGCTTTTTTTAAGAAAAAATACATCAGTTATTGTACAAACAAATTTTATTAAACAGGCATTTATAAAAAAATTCAGATTCTCTGATGAGAATGTGCACGTTCTTTTTCCGGATGTAGAAAAAATATGTCCAAATGATGTGGAAACTGTAGATTTGGGACAGACTTTTTTTCATTTTATCTATCCGGCGTCTGGCGCATCCTATAAGAATCATGCAATATTGTGTAGGGCTTTAGGTGTTATAAAAAAAATAAATTATAGTATCTATAAGAAAATTAGGATACATTTTACTATATCTGAATCCAATTGTCCGGAGTTTGTACGAAAAGAAATAAGCAATAATGAAGTAGTTGAATGTATTGCTTTTGATGGCACGATGCCGCATGATAAATTGTTGCAATTTTATAAATCATCTCAATGTCTACTTTTCCCAAGTTATCTTGAAACTTTGGGATTGCCATTACTGGAGGCTGCTGCATTTGGACTACCAGTTTTAACAGTTGATTTGCCTTATGCTCATGAGGTATTGGAAAAGTATGACGGTGCATTCTACATTCAATTTGACGATAAAGATAAATGGGCAGAATATATGATCATGATTATCAGTAATTATAGAAGATTCAGACCATTAGCTTCTACCTCTAGTAGTTCGTGGAATCAGTTTTTTGAATTATTGAAATAAGCTGAAATTGAGCGTTTTTTTGACAAAGTAGATTATTAAAAAGAAATAAACTGTAATTGATATATTAAGGTAAAGGTATTGTTATTCCACGTTTGAATTTTTAAGACTAACTTTGTGAAAACAAATATGAAAGACTATGACGAAAGAAGAACAAGATAATAATATAGAGCAGCAAATGTTATGCGAGCCACTTTTGAGTTGGGGCGGCTCATGGACTGAAGATAAATTAGATACATTTACAAGGTATGTCAGTGCGTATTTGACCATAATGAATAAAAACAGAGATCGCTATGGCTGGAAATTGATTTATTTTGATGGTTTTGCAGGAAGTGGCGCGAGACAAAGTGATAACACCGACTCGGAATTATTGCTTGAGTTATTCAACGAAGATATTATTCATCAAGATGAGATTAATGTGTATCAGGGTGCTGCTGAACGTGTGTTGACAATTGGACAGCGGGGATTTGATTATAATTATTTTGTAGATAAGGATACTGTTTCGTCAGATTTGCTGAAGACGAGATTACAAAAGTACAAAACGAAAGATAAGATATTAGTGTTCCGATGCTCTGATGCGAATAATCAAATTAAGATTATGGCAAATGCGCTTAGACACAATACCAAATTAAGGGCATTAGTACTATTGGATCCTTTTGGAATGCAGGTTAATTGGGATTCTATATCAAGTTTGGCAGAAACCCATACAGACCTTTGGATTTTGATTCCTACAGGCGTTATAGTAAATCGACTATTAGATAGAAGAGGCGAATTAGCTCATATAGAAACGTTATGTTCTTTTTTCGGATTGCCAGAGGAAGAAATTAGAAATTACTTTTATGAAAAAACGGTAGAGCAGACATTATTTGGAGAAGAAGAAAAAATAACCAAAATGTCCCAGCCGATAAAAAGAATCGCAGCATTGTATATCAGACAACTTTCGTCGATTTTCACTAACGTGACAGAAGAACCTTTGGTTATGTGTAATACACGTAATGTTCCTATATATCATTTCGCCTTTGCATCTAATAACGAAACGGCTAAAAAAATAGCTTCTCAGATAATAACGAAGAAACGGTCCGAACGATGAGAACAACAAAAATTGAATGGACAGATAAAACATGGAATCCCATAACAGGCTGTACGAAATATTCAGCAGGGTGTGCTCATTGTTATGCAGAAAGTATGGCTCACAGACTTAAGGCTATGGGGTTGAAAAAATACAGGAACGGCTTCCAGTTGACTCTTCATGATGCTGCGTTGGAAGAGCCATATCATTGGAGAAATCCTCATAAGGTTTTCGTGTGTTCCATGAGCGACTTGTTCCATGAGTCAGTACCGATACAGTTTATAGATAAAATAATGAAAGTCATTGCAGATACTCCACAGCATTGCTATCAGATTCTTACGAAAAGGGCTGAAAGGATGGAGACTTATTTTGAGCAGCATCCTATTCCAACGAACGTATGGCTTGGCGTGACAGTAGAGAATCGGGATGCAAAATATAGAATAAATCATTTGCGTAATTTGAAAGCAAATGTTTTATTTTTGTCTTGTGAGCCATTATTGGAAGATATTGGTGTATTGGACTTGCAAAATATTGACTGGGTAATAGTCGGTGGAGAAAGCGGCCGCTCAGCAAGGCCAATGAAGAAAGAATGGGTTATAAGTATTAAGGAACAAGTGGAACATCAGAATACTCAGTTTTTTTTCAAACAATGGGGGACTTGGGGAAGTGATGGCGTAAAACGGAGCAAGTATGCCAATGGAAAATTATTGGATGGACGTATTATTCAAAATATGCCTGTAATAAACGATTATAGTATATAATATATAAGAGACAAATCTTGTCAGCATAATATGGCAAAGACACATTATAGAATGCGACTGAAAGACGTGACGATTGGCGGTTATAAATCGATAGCTTCAGACTGTCCGGTCCAACTGAGCTTTAACAATATTAATATTTTACTGGGGGCTAACGGCGCGGGGAAAAGCAATATTATAAGTTTTTTCACGATGCTGAGCTATATGATGAACAAATCATTCGGCGTATATGTGGCTAAAGCCGGAGGGGCAAACTCTCTCTTACATTACGGTGTAAAAAATACGCAGACTATTTCGGGACGGTTAGTCTTTTCTAACGATAAATCAGACGATGTGTATAGTTTTTCTTTGGTTTACGCAGCGTCTGATCGTCTGGTAGTAACTGAAGAAAGTCTGATATGGCAAAGACATGGGGAGAGCCATCCGTATCAGGTTGTTTTGGAATACGCGGTCAGTGAGTTGTGGAATAAAAATGTTATCGGGGGAAGGCCGTTATGAAGTTTGTGGTGTTGAATATTTTATGCGAAGGACAGACTGAAGAACTTTATGTAAAGGAGGTCCTTAAACCATATTTGGCTGACAGAGGGCTAATTGAAATTCAGGTTTCGGGATAAGCAAACTGCTGAGCTGGAAAGAGTTGACGGGAAACGATGTGACTATAAGAAACGAGAGGGATTATGTCCTGGTGACGCTGCATCTTACATCGAATGAGGTGGAAAATGTCACAGAAACTACCCAGAAAACTACCCAGAAAACTACCCAGAAAACTACCCAGAAACTGACGGAACAGCAGGAGGCTATTCTTGATTACCTTTCAGGGCATCCGTCGGCTTCACGAAAGGAAATGGCAGAGCATATCGGCAATATTACTGAGGATGGAGTGAAATATAATCTTAACAGACTGCAACAGATGGGGTTACTCAAACGTATCGGTGCGGACAGGGGCGGTCATTGGGAAATTATGGAAAATTAAGTCAGAAGAAAAGAATATAAACATGTCAGTATTCAAAGACAAAGTCCTGTTGATAACAGGCGGTACGGGCAGTTTCGGAAATGCCGTGCTCCGTCGCTTTTTGGACAGCGACATCAAGGAAATCAGGATTTTCTCGAGGGACGAGAAAAAACAGGATGACATGAGGCATATGCTTCAGAATCCCAAGGTGAAATTTTATATCGGGAATGTCCGGAACAAGGAAAGCGTGGACATAGCCATGGGCGGGGTGGACTATGTGTTCTCGGCGGCCGCGTTGAAGCAGGTCCCGAGCTGCGAGTTTTTTCCGATGGAAGCCGTGCGGACAAATGTCGAGGGCACAAACAATGTTCTGCTGTCGGCGGTGGAGCATGGCGTGAAAAATGTCGTGGTCCTCTCTACCGACAAGGCGGCATATCCTATCAATGCGATGGGAATTTCCAAGGCCATGATGGAAAAAGTCGCCATTGCCAAAGGCCGTGAACTCGGAGAAGGCGCCGCCACGACCATATGCTGTACAAGATATGGCAATGTGATGGCATCCCGCGGCTCTGTAATCCCTCTTTGGGTGGAGCAGATGATGGAGGGCAAGCCGATTACAATCACGGACCCGAACATGACGAGGTTTATGATGACTCTCGATGATGCCGTGGATTTGGTCGTATATGCCTTTACCCATGGACACAACGGAGATCTTTTCGTACAGAAGGCTCCTGCCGCGACTCTCGATACTTTGGCCAAGGCCCTGAAGGAGATTTATTCGAAAGTCGATCCGAAATACGGTGACACGGAGGTAAAGGTCATCGGTACAAGGCATGGAGAAAAACTGTATGAGACACTTGTGACACGGGAGGAGATGGCCAGGGCGATAGATATGGGCAACTATTTCCGCATACCATGCGATACCCGTGATCTGAATTATGACAAATTTTTCGTGGAGGGTGACGAGAAGGTCGCTACGATAGAGGACTATCATTCGCACAATACCCGCCGGCTCGATGTCGAGGGGATGAAGGAACAGCTGATGAGGCTCCGTTTTATCCAGGAGGATCTCGGAATGCTTCCGAGGGCCAAGGCAAGGGACATACGTTCGGAATAAATTTCAGGAAGATGAACATATTGGTCACCGGAGCCAAGGGTTTCGTGGGGAAAAATCTTGTGGCTCAACTCCATAACATACAGGATGGCAAGGCACGGTGGTATCCTGTCGGGAGCGATATCAGAGTGTATGAGTACGACATCGACAGCGATCCTGCCGAGCTTGATGCCTATTGCCGGAATGCGGATTTCGTGTTCAACCTTGCAGGCGTCAACCGCCCGAAGGACCAGTCCGAATTCATGAAAGGGAATTTCGGATTCGCATCGGTATTGCTTGATACTTTGAAAAAGTACGGAAACAAATGTCCCGTCATGCTCGCCAGTTCGATCCAGGCCACGTTGATCGGCCGTTACGGTGCGTCCGATTACGGAAAATCGAAACTTGCCGGAGAGGAACTTTTTTTCGATTATTCTAAGGAAACGGGGGCAAAAGTATTGGTTTACCGTTTCCCGAATCTTTTCGGGAAATGGTGCCGGCCGAACTACAATTCTGTCGTAGCAACTTTCTGCAACAATATCGCGAACGATCTTCTGATTCAGATAAATGATCCTTCCACTGAACTGGAACTGCTTTACATAGACGATCTGGTGGATGAAATGATCGGAGCCATTGCCGGCAGGGAACATCATTGCGAGTTCGACGGACTCGATCCGGTCGGAAAGGCGGACGGCAGATATTGCTATGTCCCCGTAACACACAAGGCTACTCTCGGTGAGATTGCGGATTTGCTGCATACTTTCGCGTCCCAGCCGCAGACATTGGTCATTCCGGAAATTCCGGCCGATTCTTTTGCCAAGAAACTTTATTCGACATATTTATCCTACCTTCCGAAGGAGAAAGTGGCGTTTCCTCTGAAAATGAACGTGGATGAAAGGGGAAGTTTCACGGAAATGCTCCGCTCGGAGAAATGCGGACAGGTGAGCGTGAACATATCCCGGCCCGGCGTTACGAAAGGGCAGCACTGGCACAATACGAAGTGGGAGTTTTTTATCGTGGTGAGCGGTCATGGTCTGATACAGCAGCGTCGGATAGGCTCTGACGAAATCATCGAATTCGAAGTGTCCGGCGATAGTATCCAGGCCGTGCACATGCTGCCAGGCTATACACATAACATTATCAATCTGAGTGATACGGAGAATCTTGTGACAGTCATGTGGGCAAACGAGATTTTCGATCCCGGCCGTCCGGACACTTATTTTGAACCTGTAAAATAACTGTAATATGGTTTCTTTCAAGAATAACGGAAAACTGAAACTGCTGATCATAGTAGGGACAAGGCCTGAAATCATCCGTCTGGCGGCAGTTATCAACAAGTGCAGGAAGTATTTCGACTGCATATTGGCCCACACGGGGCAGAACTATGACTACAATCTGAACGGTGTGTTTTTCAAGGACCTGAAACTCGCCGATCCGGAAGTTTATCTCGATGCGGTAGGGGAGGATCTGGGTGCCACGATGGGCAATATCATCGACAAAAGCTACAAGCTCATGGTGCAGCTGCGCCCGGATGCAGTCCTTGTACTCGGAGATACCAATTCATGTCTCAGCGTCATTGGCGCCAAAAGACTCCATATCCCGATTTTCCACATGGAGGCCGGAAACAGGTGCTTCGACGAATGCCTGCCGGAGGAGACCAACCGCCGTATCGTGGATATAATTTCGGATGTGAACATATGTTATTCGGAACATGCCCGCCGATACCTGAACGCATCGGGCGTGGCAAAGGAGAGAACGTACGTTTCAGGCTCGCCGATGGCCGAGGTGCTCCATGACAACCTTGCCGAAATCGAGGCTTCGGACGTCCATGGCAGGCTCGGTCTTGAAAAAGGCAGATACATCCTGTTATCGGCTCACCGGGAGGAAAATATCGATACGGAGAAGAATTTTCTTTCCCTGTTCAATGCCATAAATGCCATGGCGGAAAAATATGACATGCCGATACTTTATTCATGTCATCCTCGCTCACGTAAGCGTCTTGAAGCGAGCGGATTCAAATTGGACAAAAGGGTAATCCGGCATGAGCCGCTCGGTTTCCATGATTATAATTGCTTGCAGATGAACGCTTTTGCAGTAGTGTCCGATTCCGGTACACTGCCGGAAGAAAGCAGTTTCTTCACCAGTGTGGGGCATCCGTTTCCCGCAGTCTGCATCAGGACTTCCACGGAGCGGCCGGAGGCCCTCGACAAGGGCTGCTTCATCCTTGCCGGGATAGACGAACATTCTCTGCTCCAGGCGGTGGATACGGCTGTGGAGATGAACAGGAACGGTGACAACGGCATTCCAGTGCCTAACTATGTGGATGAAAACGTATCGACGAAAATCGTGAAGCTCATCCAGAGCTACACGGGGGTGGTGAATAAGATGGTTTGGAGGAAGTATTGATGAATCGTTTGTGGATAGTTTCAGAACTGTTTTATCCGGACGAAACATCGACTGCATATATTCTTACTAAAGTGGCAGAGACATTGACTGCCAAATTCGATGTAAATGTAATATGTGGTCCGACTTCGTATTCGAACGGTACAGATAAATTGTTGAAGACATCCGACAAGTTGCAAAGTGCCAATTTGAATATATGCAGAGTGTCGGAGACTACGTTGGATAAAAACAGATTGATAACGAGAATCATCCGTTTTATAATGTTGAGTTTCAAGTTATCATCGAAATTATATAAAAATGTGCGGCAAGATGAGCCGGTGTTGATTGTTACTAATCCGGCTCCGCTTCTTTTGATGATGCCGATCATAAAAAAAATAAGGAAATTCAGACTTTATATCTTAGTTCATGATGTTTTCCCGGAAAATGCTATTCCGGCAAATATCATATCTTCATCGAAATCCATATTGTTCAGAATCCTAAAATATTTTTTCGATTCGGCATATAAAAAAGCCGACAAACTGATTGTACTGGGCAGGGATATGAAAGATATTATTCAAAAAAAGACCGGCAAAAGTGATAATCAGGTAGTTATAATAGAAAACTGGGCGCAGACAGATCTTATTATTCCTCATGATAAGTCTTTGGAATTGTTGATGTCGTCATCAAAAGTCGACATCCAGTATGCCGGAAATATCGGACGAGTGCAGGGATTACAGAATTTCTTGAAGATTTTTCATTCTGCGAACAACCCTGATATTCGTTTGTCTGTTTGGGGAGATGGGGCTGTTAAAAAAGAATTGGAGAAGTATGTTTCGGACAATTCAGTAGATAATGTGATTTTTTGGGGAAGTTATGGAAGGGAAGAACAGAATACTGTTTTGAATAACTGTGATCTGGCAATTGTAACATTGGCAGATGGAATGTATGGTTTGGGTGTGCCTTCAAAATCGTACAATATCATGGCCGCAGGCAAACCAATACTGTTTATCGGGGATGCAAATAGTGAAATAGCATTAACAATAAAAGATTTTGATATAGGTTATTGTTATGAGGCTAACGATGTGATTGGATTGAAATCATTTTTATCGTCGTTGAACGAAAACCGAAAAGAAGAATTACGCGAAAAAGGTTTGAGGGCAAGGGAAGTCTCTGAAAAATATTATTCAGAAAAAATTGTCCTTCAGAAATTTAATAGGGCAATTAATTGAAAATTCATAGAAGTATTTTAATATGACATTTGATGACAGCACTTTAGATTTTCTATCATCGGAAGCGCAAAACTCGCCCCGGCTCCGGATGAACATGGACTTAAGGAATTCGCCGGAGGATAAGTCGCAGCGGATGCTGAATGCACTGGAGGTGGGGACCAGGATGCCGGTACATAGGCACAGGTCAACGTCCGAGACGCAGCTGCTGCTCAGGGGAGTGCTTGACGTGATGTACTATGATGACTCGGGCCGGGAGACGCAGCGTTTCAGGCTTGACCCGATCAACGGCAGCTACGGACTGAATATTCCGGCAGGGCAGTGGCACAGTCTCGAGGTTATAGAGCCGTCCGTCATTTTCGAGGCAAAGGACGGACCTTATGTTCCGCCGGGCGAAGATGATGTGCTGGAAAGGTGACGTCGCCATTGTCCGGGACTTGCCCGGATATCGAAGTATAAAATAGTTCCGAAAACGACGAAAAATAGTATTTTTGCACAAGTTAACTTTTGTTGATTTATGCCAGTAGATGTTGATACGTTAAAAATGGTCTGGGAAAAGGCTCGAAAAGTAGATGGCCTGGATCCCTCGATGTTCAGACTTGACGCGTGTGGTGCATTGATCATGTATGAGAGATATGGAAAGGAAAATCCATACGGCTGGGTTATTGACCACATTTTTCCAGTATGTCTGGGAGGAGATGACCACTCTGTAAATCTAAGGGCGTTGCATTACAGGAACAATATCAGTAAAAGTGATGATTATCCATCTTATACGGCTGTTGTAAAGTATGATGGAAAGAGCAATGTAGAGGAGATAAGGAATCTGAAAGTAAATGACAAGGTGCGGGCAAGTCTGAAAATGCTTTATGAAAATGCTTGAATATTATGCTGAAGTCAATTGAAATAGAGTCGTTGTTTAACCTGTATTCATATACAGTTGTCCTCAGTGACGAGAGTAGTCCGTATGTCAGGTTTATTACTGGACCGAATGGATTCGGAAAGACGTCGATATTGAATATTATTTATTATATATACAATCGTGATTTCGAGGCATTGTCTCATATCCCGTTCAATAAAGTGAAACTTGTATATGATGATGGGACGGAAATTACAGTTGTTCAGCAGGTGCAGACGGAACAAATAGATGAGTCGGATGAAAAGGAAACTGTTGATATAATATTCGATATTGAATTTCGTCGTGTGGCAGAAGGACTCCATGATGAGATTCGGTGTTCGCGAAGCAATGGTTTTCTATTGCCGTTATCCACTAATTTGGAAAATTATCTTGGATCCATGCCGATTTATTATGTCATGGATAACAGATTGCTGTCCAAAGACAACTGGAAACCGTCCGTAGAGAAGAAAGCATCTGATTTAGCTGTTAGACTTACAGATTTGAAATCCAAATACTCTGCTTGCATTGTCAATTTCCTAAGTAGTGGCTTGTCTGATGATAGTGGTGGTGCGGCTGGTAGAGTAGAGAAGATAAGAGGCTATCTGGAGTTATTGTCGGATTTGAACTTTTTGCGGAAAAGCGGGGATGATGCAAATCCATTCAGGAGTTGTGAACACTATATTGGCGCAATAGAATCATTTATTGAAAACGAGAAATCTACACTGGACAAAATTCTGGCTTTTCAGTCGGTTATAGAACAATTCGCATTTGCCAATAAAAAATTGCAGATGAATGAAGCGCGAGGTTTTCGCTTTATTGCAGATGACTCGGATCACACTATTTTATCGGCTGATAAATTGTCTTCGGGAGAACAGCATATAGTAATCCTTGCATATGATTTGTTGTTCGAGTCTGCCGATGATTCCATTTTTTTGATAGATGAACC
>CALUQC010000171.1 GCA_944322805.1 uncultured Bacteroidales bacterium
GAAGTTCCAGAATGGAATACCTAGCTCTGCAAGCCGGGCTTTCTTGCCGATCTTGTGGTCCGAGCAATACTGCTCTATCTCATTGATTTCTTCCCGTGTCATCATATCCTTTCCGTTTTTATGCAAAGGTAGCCAGAAGAATTCCCGGCTACAATATGCATTTTATCGGAGGCTTACCCTGAAACGTGCCATCCCGAATATGTTGTCCCTAAGAACACAAATCTTTCTTCGGACATCTTAAAGACAACCTCAGAATACATCGAGGTCTCTCATACCGACACAAAACAAACTTCAGTAAATGGTATTTATTCTTCTCCAATGAAAGAAAATATAATACCTGAATTTGATTTGTTCAATTTTAGCCACCAACTGTTTTTGTCCGCCTCGCCAACTAAAAATGTCCACATTACCGACAAAAGTAGTTATCAATACCATCTAATTTCATTATTTTCGTAAATAAAAATTCGGTTCTGATTACCATAAGTAGAACATTCTATATAATACAAACCTTCTGATGGTAAATTTGTAAAAGTAAGAAACACATCATTCGCTACGACCATATCATGAAGTATCCATTTATCTTCCCAATAATATAATGCATACACTTCACCAGGACATATATCATTCCCATCACCGCGTCTAATATACGAAACATGATCTATCAAAACATCTTTTTCAAAATCATAAACGACATCGGTAAATGGATATAATGAATAATTTGTCAGAGGATCACCATCAAAGAGATTTGATACATCCTGACCACTTTTATCCTTTTCTGAACCGATTATTGTAAATACTCTGGGCATCGGGGCTATCGAATCCTTTTCATAGAAATAAACTTCGGCCAACTCCGATATCGTATCCTTTATAGAACGAATACGCCAGTACCTTTTCGGAACAGAATCATGTATATCAATCTTACCGGAAAGCAATGTATTTATGTCAGTTCCGCCTTGTTTCTTAAAATCTCGCCCATCAGTAGAATTTTCAACAATGAATTCCCCAAGTCTGTCCTTGATTTTAAAAATATGCTGAAACGCAGGAAATTTTCTGTCAATAGTAATATCTACATGTTTTTCTTTATTAATCTCAATCCACCTAACGTCACCTTTAGCATTGACAATAAAAGGTTTTACAAGAGGGATTTGTCCATTTTCACCATAACTCACTACCATATACAGTACATTTCTTCCGACATCCCTATAGATAACTTTTCCTTTTCTGATTCGTGATACAGACACAGGATGCCACATATCACCTTCAGAAGTACATAAATACGCATACTTTAACTTCTGTAATCCTTTTTTTGTGATTTTTATTTCCAGATTAGAAGTTCTACAATATTCAGAAGTCACATCCTTTACAAAAACATTTGACAATGACTTGGGGAAATATCTGTCATTAAGTTTCGCTTCAAGGAGAACTTCATCCGGACTATATGAATACCTATAGATTTTCGAACATGGGGTATCAAGATTATGGACAACACCAAGCCGGCTAAATATTGGGTCATAATAAATATTGTTCCGTTGTCCGTAATATACATTATTCCAATAATGAGGATTTGTGCGATCCGCCCATATCGGAGTAGTATCAAGAGATACTGGAATTCCTTTGCTTCTACTATTCATCAATCCGAGAATTGCTCGCTCCTTACATGTTGCTATACCAAGATGTTCTAATGCTTTAAGGTCGACCAAAGGAATACAGGTAAAAGACTGAACGCCTCTGACTATTGTATATTTTAATTCAGTCTGGCTCGCCTCTACTGCCGCCTTGGCATTATGCTTCAAATCAGAAAACTGTGACAACAAATCAAGTTCTCCTCGGTATTGTGTACTGTATGCTTCTTTCCATTTATTGATAGGCTGCAGTTCCACACATTTATATGGCAAGATATATTCACAGAAATCATCAAACGACAAGTGCTCTAGAAAAGGGCTTGTCTTCCACGTTTCAAAAGAATAATCTATGTTCCAGATCATATAATCAGCACTGATCGATGCTATATCATATTGTGGTCTCATTACAGAACGGTATTTTTCTGAAATACGCTTTATGCATGATATCAAAGAATCTTTATTTTTTTGACTGAGGAATAAAGAATCAACATCCTCCGCATATTGCATATATGTATCTGCGGGAAAAGATAAGTGGAAGGGCATGTTTTTTATCAGGTACACTGCAGCCTCGTATTTTTCGTCATCGATGTCCTGCGTGCAATAATAATCAAGTACTTTCTTCAATTCTTCCCGATTTTTCCCGGCATATTGTAAAGCAACCCTAACTTCTCTGTCATATTTACAGCAAGATGCAAACATAATTACTGTAAATAACAATATCGTCTTACACAATATATTCATTATTTATTTTTCCTCATTAGTATCCACTAAAAATTCATAAAAACATTGATAATATTAGAAATCAGGCAATTACAAAAATAAAAGGGCGCAACGATTTGAATTTATCTTTGCCAGACTATCGTAGAATACCGTCCGGCGTGCTCTCCGATGCCATAGAATACATGGACGGACAACTGACCATGAGCAAATATCCGGAGAAGATAAGGTGAGTCATATATCTTGACTCAGAATCCGGAAGGAAATTCATCTTCTTCTCCAATGCCCTGAACACCAGTTCCTTGAAAGATATGGAGATGTATCACAACAGATGGCAAATTGAACTATTCTTCAAGTGTCTGAAGCAGCATCTGAAGATTAAAAATTCTGGGGCGAGACCGAGAATGCCGAAGAATCCAGATCTACACGACAATAACCACCTATTGCATGATGGCAATTGTACAGAAAAAGATGGGTATCAAACGGTCAATCTACGAGATGTTGTAACTCATAAGCGTTTTACTTACAAAAACCACCAGCCTCAAAGACATTTTTTAAAGACCTGACTTCAATATTGTCAATGAACTCAATGATTCGAGTGAATCTACATTGTTTTAATTGTTAAACTTCATAACTATCGTCCACGATTTTTAGTGGACACGAATGTGTCAAACTTTTTAATTATAGTCCGGAGTTTTACCGGACGACAATGCTATTTTATTTTGAAATCATAACTATCTTCAATCTGCAACGGCTGCATCGTTTCAAAGTCATACAGGGTAATATAGCGCAAATTGTAATAATACAGCCAGGAGAGATAAAGTTGGTATATATAATTTCGCCTTGCCTTATCTTTCTCCTGCTCGGCATAATTCAAGTCCGTTACGCTGATATCTCCCACGGAGAAACGGTTTAAGGCTATGTTATATCTTTCTTGGGCAACCTTGTCAGCCTCCTCATATATTGTTGCTAGCTTCTGCTGGTCGATGAAATTCTCTGTCAGCACCCTGACTTTCTCATTGAACTCGCTATCCTCCCGGGAAATCTTGTCCCTGACAAGAGCTAGATCAGATTCAGCCTGAATGTATTTCCCCCTCCGTTTGCCCCAATCCAGGATCGGAATGCTTATGCCTATCTCTGCAATTTGCATATTCCCGAGATTAGTATAAGCCCCGGCCAAAGTCCGGTGGCTACCGGTTGTACCGATGGAAATGTTGAGGTTTATGTCAGGGAGCCGCTCTCTTTTCGCCTTTACAAGATTAGCCTCCGCCTCTGCCAATCTGATTCGGAAGGTATTGAATATTGGATTGTTTTCACGAGCCTTTGCCATTATTTCTTCAGCGTCTACATACGGGATTTTCTTTATTTCCGGAACCTGAGGAACTATTTCCACACTCTCGTCAAGTTCAAGGTAAATCCTCAGGATATTCCTCTTTTCAAGATACTCGTTCTCTGATGTCAGCACACTCGCATCTGCATTGAGAAGACTTACCCTCAGTTGCATCAGATCACTGTCTGAAATCGTACCGAGTTTTTCCCTCGCAAGGGCGACTTCATAGAGGTTGGATGCATTTTGACGGTTTTGATGCGCTGTCTCTAAATCTGACTGCGCTATCAGAAGATCGAAATAATACGAAACCGTCGAAATATTGACATTTTCTATATCCGCCACATATTCCTGCCTGCTCGTCTCATACCTCAAAGGCTCGGTTTTCTTTTCCCACTTGTACGGATTATAAGCCAAAAGCGGCTGCGACAACGTGAATGAGAATGGTACCGAAAGAAAATTCCCGACTCTGTCAATTCCCAGCTGGTCCATCCGTTCCAGGTCTGACTGAAAATAGATCTCACCGCCAGTGAACGGAATCGCCTGTCTAATAGTAAAATTCAGATTCTCGCTAAGATAGTTGTTCGGGACAAACTTGTAGACCCCGTCTTCCTGCTGATATGAATTCAGTGATCTGTTAAGGGAAGGGAGGGTGCCGCTAATACTGATGCCGGGAAGACGATCCGCACGATAGTCTTGATAGCGCCAATATGCCTTCAACCTGACATTTTCACTCTCTTTTGCCGCGATTGACTGGCTTCTGCCAAGCTCTAATGCTTCATTTATGGTCAGATACAATTTCTCCTGTGCAGAAGATACCGCTGCCGTCAGAAATAAGAAAGCTATATACAACATTGTTCTCATATCGTCCGGCCTGTCATGAAAGATCTGTTATCTCCCCGTCGTTCATGGTGATACAGGTTTTCGCCTCAGATGCAAGCCTTGCATCATGTGTCACCATCACGACTGTCGTACCATCCATATTAAGACCGAGCAAAAGATCCATTATCTCTTTGCCCATCCTGCTGTCGAGATTCCCCGTAGGCTCATCTGCAAGAAGGATATGCGGATGTGTTATCATAGCACGTGCTATCGCTGCTCTCTGACATTGTCCTCCCGAAAGTTGGGATACATAATGTTTCATTCTAGATGAAAGGCCCACTTTTTCAAGTATCATCTTCGCTCGTTCTCGAATTTCCTTATGGGATAGTTTCTCCCGGCTGTAAAGCATCGGAAGTTCCACGTTTTGAAGGACATTAAGCCCCTGTATAAGATGGAAACTTTGAAATATAAAACCGAACTTTTCGTTCCTTAAACGAGACAGTTCCCTGTCCGTCATATTTCCGGTGTCTACCCCATCCACTGTTATGGTCCCGCTCGTAGGAGTATCGAGATGTCCTATTATGTTGAGCAAAGTAGATTTTCCACACCCAGAAGGTCCCATTATTGAAATAAAGTCTCCTTTTTCTACATGGAGGTTTATACCGGTCAGGGCACACGTCTTGATTTCGTCGGTCATGAATACTTTGCTTATGTCTTTTAATTCTATCATGGCTATCCTGTTTAATTATTGTCCGGACAAAACTTCTACCTTATTCTAAGTTTGTTTTTTCCAGCGAACCTGCTCATATCGCTGACTACGACCATCTCATCCTCTTCAAGACCTTCTACGACCTCCACCTTGTCATAACTACCCTCACCGAGTACTACCGGCCTTTTTCTGGCAGTCTTGCCGTCGACTACCCACAGGTCATATGTCCCAGGACCACGGTAATAGGACCTATTCGCTATTGTCAGGACATTGTCCCGGACAGAGTTGATTACATATACATCGGTCTCCAATCCAGGACGAAGCAGTGGATTGTCGTCATCATCCAAAGTTATCGTGAACTTGATCTGTCCCTGCTCCACAGACGGTACCACGTTTCCTATCGAACCTGTCAGCATATCGCTGCCAATTTCAACTATAGCCTTTGCGCCCGAAGTAATCTTATCCGCATACGAGTCCGCTATTTCCGCCTCCACCTTGAAATGCTTCAGATCTGACACCGTTGCGAGCCTTTCACCTGTCGAAACGCTCGCCCCTATCTGATCGTTCACCCATGTAAGCGTACCCGACCACGGTGATCTTACCTGCGCTTCTTTCATCGTCTTCATTGACATGTCCAGGTTCTTCAATGCTATGCTGTAATCAAGCTCAGCTACCTGCATGTCAACATCCAGATTCTTTTTCAAATTAGAGTACTTCAGTTTCAGTTGGCTGTATTGGAGTGACTGCACCTCCATGTCAAGTTCTGCCTGTCTAATCCGGTCAGCTGTACTCGCCCCAATACTGTCTAAATAATACTCATTTTTCAGAAGTACTATTGCTCGTTGAAGTCGTAAACTGTCGACATTGATTTGCATTTCCATTTCACTCAACTGGGTCATAGCGTTGACCTTCATCTTCACCATTTGGCGTCGCTTCATCTCGAGTTCGTCCCGGAGTCGTCCGTAGTCAGTGCTCGCCGCGTCAAGGTCAAGTTTCAGGATGGTATCTCCCTGTTCCAAAATATCCCCAATCTTCCTGAACGTCTCAAGGATTTTCGTTGCTACAGGCGATGTTATCACCTCTTCCCTCAGAGGACGGACTTTCCCGAAAGATGACACTGATATCTCTATAGAACCGATTTCTGCCTGCGAAACTTTGATATCAGATGCGCTTATCCCACCACGAAGAATGACAGCGAAAATGACAAGAACGAGTACACCCGCCCCTGAATACAATATTGTTTTGAGAATCCGCTTCCGGCGGCGTTGAGATAAAATCTCCTGTGGTATCTGTGTATCCATATTCTAAACTTCATTCAAGTAAAACATCTTCATTCTTCCCTGAGAATGTCTGCTGGGGCTATCATAGACACCTTCCATGCCGGGTAGGCAGCACTGATAAAGGAGAAGAAAAACATAGTGCCGATAGTTGACAGCAGGGCATACAAACAGGATAACGTAAACCCTGATACTACAGGAAGAAGCACTATCCCAGGGATTGAAGATATAGCCGTCAGGATCATATTCTGAAGGATTACTGTCCTGACTATGGACCTGCGTGTCGCACCAACGGCACGGTGCAACCCGAACTCCACCGTTCGCCGGCACATATCCAGCATCAAAAGCCCGAATGACCCGACAAAGGCAAACAGGAGCAATATTATAGACGGAAGCACCATTAGTTTCAGTCTTGACGTCACAGGAAACATCGCTTTGGACTTATAATAATCTATTTCTAAAATACTGATATTTATCTTATTAAATTTAGGAATAAGACGTCTGCACTCATTATATAATCTGGTGGAAAATTTCGGAAGAGTCCCTGTTTTGATTTTGAACACACACTCTCTATACACTCCATTTTTACTCCTGAATGATGATAGTGGAACAATGATTGCCGGATCTGATGGAGTAAAAGGGCTCTCTTTTATCCCGGGGAAAACTCCAACTACTGTGAATGAGCGATTAAAACTGTCATATACTGTCAACCCGACAGGCGTCCCGTGGCAGTCGATTATATCAGCAAGTTGCTGAGAAATCACTATAGGTTCCGCTCCATTGTCTAAGGGTCTTAACCAAGTACCTTCTGTAATCTTGATATTAAAAATTTGCTGTGCCTCCGGATCCGCAAATTTTATATATGCACCATATTTGTTTTCTCCTATCTTCAACGAATCTTTCCAGTAATTTTCTGGAGGTCGCAGATATGGTACCAGATTAGACATTTCAGCTGCATATTCTACTTGCTCCCAGCTACAAGCATTTTTAAATACAGAGTAAAATGCCTTGTTGATATCAACTCTATCTGCATACTTTGTATATTCCGGTAATGACATCATAGAGAATAGGACAGTATTATCCGTATCAAGCATGCCCGGGTCCGAATATTTCCTAAGAATATCGAAAACAGATACAAGACATATACTCAGAACGATGAAAACCAGCATCTGTTCTATAATGATCATCCTATGGCTTCTCCTTGTGTTCCAAAGGATTCTGACTATATATCTAATCATGGCCGCCTCCTTTCATAACCGATGCTATACACTCTCTCGTCGACAACCATACAGGGATTCCGGTCGAGAGAGTAGAAAACAGTATTGCATATATGAAGATGAACAGAATATTGATCATAGGAACCGGTCCTGCAAGGATCGTAGCATCAGCTCCGCCTCCACCGAAAAATAATTTCTCAACAACCCCGACAACCGGATGTGTTATTGCAAGGCCAATGATCACACCGGTCATGACGACAAGCAGATTTTCTGTCATTATCAATCTCACAATATCGAATCTTGTCGCTCCCACTGCACGGCGGACAGCCAGCTCGGAGATACGCCCCTGTATACCGCTCTCGTTCAAAGACACAATATTTACCACAGGTATCAACAAAAGCAGCAAGATAATTACTCCGAGTCCTATGAAGACCCCTCCACCGTCTCCGAAAACCGCCATCCGGGACTCCTTTACTGTTTTGATATCTTCCAATTCAAGGTCTATGTCTATGTTCCTGTCTCGGTAGAAACCTTTCAGAGCCGTGTACAAATCCTGTTTGAACTCCGCCTTCGGCACTCCTTCCCGGAACTGGATATCAATAGTATAATACGGGTCTCCGGACGGGAGAAATTTCGTATTGGCATTTGTAAGCCACACATCAGGTCGTTCACCTGATATGGCAAAAGAAGAATAGTCCGCTACAACTCCTATAATCTCGTATTCAATACCCTGAATCTCTATTTTCCTGCCCGTATAAGAACTTTTTCCAAAACATCTCCGGGCAAGTCCCTCCGTGATAACGGAGACCTTCGCCGCATCAGAAGCCTCATCCTCGGTAAATCCTCTTCCCTCAACAAAGTCGAAAGCGTTCATATTCCAGTATTGGCCGGACACGAAGTTTGCCTGCGTCGGGATGACATTGTCCCCGGCAAGAATCATTACGCTCTCGGAGTTGCTGACACACAAGTTTTCTGCAAGACTCAACTTCTTCTTAAAACCTCGGATATACCGTGCCTTTATCCCTTCGACATAGCGCCCTTCCTTGTCCATAAAATCCGAGGACAAAAAACTGACTGTCCTATCAGCATTGATAAACGGTGGATTGTTCCCGTAAACTATGTCAGTCAACTGAAGCACTACGTTGAGAAATATGGCGGAGACAATTGCGACCGTCAGAGTAAATGCAGACAGCAGTTTATTTCGACAAATACTGCGGAAGGCATGTCCGATGTCTGACCATATTCTTACCATATATTGATTACTTAAATAGTTCAACAGATAAAATTACTTCCGTATCCGGATCCCTTCTATACCATGTGCGAAATTTACGGCTATATTCTTCTGCCCGTTTTTTCAAAAAATTGCCATTTTTCTTTTCTCTAACCAATGCATCGGGATTCAATGTGAGTAGATATTCCCTGACGGATTCGTCTCCTGGTAACAGGAAAGCGGCCTTGCGCAAATAATAATCTGCCTCGCTGTACTCCTGTTTCCTAACAGCGATCAGCCCCAGATTGTACCATGCCCTACCTAAGTTCGGCAACATAGACAATGCACCTTTCAAATATGCCTCTGCCTCTTCATAATGTTCGAACTCAAGCATGAGTTTTCCGATCTTTGATGACATAATAGGATCATGCAGACAATCTTTTTTTAAGGAAAACTGAAAAATGTTGTTAGCTATCATTTTATACAATTCCGGATTGTCAGCCTTGATCTCTTCCCACTGGGCATCTTCTACAATTCTAGGATCCAATATAGCCGCAACTGTATATTCCTTTGAAGCCATCAACATATCGTCTTGCATCATCTTTAGTCTCCCAACTCCAATCCGATACAGAGCGTTGGAAGAACATCTACTGACTAATGTATCTAGTATATCCGATGCTTCATCAAGTCTGCCGGACTGTAGATATAACATCGCTATATTATATTGCAAGATATTGTCCCGAGGATTTAACAGGGAGGCTTGATTAAGACACTTTAAAGCCTTCTGCAGATCCTTTTTATTTCCTGTTTTGAGATATTCCGAACCGTATTTACAGCCGTCCATTATGAAATCCGGAGTGTCAGTCTTGCACCAGCACCAAACAATGCCCAACATGGTCAATACCGACATCCCCGACATCACAGCAAATCCCCATTTGTTCTTTGCCCTAACTGAAACAGGTCTGCCGACACAACTTGGACACATATTCATAACTCCTGCCAGGGGAACTATATACATAACTTGTATACCAGGAAAATCTTCAAAAACAGCAAAAGTCATCTCTTTCCCTGCAAGTAGCAAGATAGCGAACAGGATAATAAAAGAGTCTATGCGCCAATATTTAAACGTACTGGTCATCAGTTTCATTAATATCGTCAGTAAAAGTACGCCCCAGAGTACTACACCGGCAATACCTTTCTCTACGAGGAGTTG
>CALUQC010000172.1 GCA_944322805.1 uncultured Bacteroidales bacterium
ATGAATCTTTCCCAGCCTTTCCATTTGGAGACAGGACCGGAAACGGAAAAATTGGTCACTGTTATGAAACCGTCTTCATCCTCGTTCACATCCCGCTTGAAATACGTGTAATTGTCGGTCTCATACCATGCAGCCCCTCCGAAGGCGTCCACACATCCGAAATTGGCCTCCACACCCATGGGCCGCCCCAGAGTGTCCAGGAAATTTTCGAAATCCTCCAATGTCGCACATATTTCCAGGGCCCTGTACATCAGCACGCCCTCCCTGTCCATTTCAGAGGCTGGCACATCATCGTTTTTCAGGCAGTACGAAGCAGTGTTCATTATGGCAAAGCCTGCCGTATTGGCCCCTATCCAGACTTCCCCACCATCCGATTCGGAGTTCACGAGCCCCACGAAAGAGTATTTTTCTCCCCGGAAATGCCTTATGCTGTTGTCGAGCCGGTCGGTATCCCTGTTCTTCCACATCAACGGCTTCCCGTCGGCCGTGACCTTTCCGGAAACAATCACTGCCGTACATGCCGAAACCCGCTGCGGACACACGGGAAGCATCAGCATGAGAGATACCATAAATATTATATACCTGCCAGCCATTGCACAAGATTGATTGTCAGCACCGATATCAGAACAACGTTGCGTCAGCATCCTCAAACCCTGTCATTCTCTCCATACCCAGATGGCTGTAGGCCAAATCAGTGACTTCCCTGCCTCTCGGAGTCCTCACGATAAATCCCTCCTTTATCAGAAACGGCTCGTACACTTCTTCCAAAGTACCCTGATCCTCCCCTATGGCCGTAGCTATGGTATTGGCTCCCACCGGACCGCCCTTGAACTTGGTGATAATAGTCCGCAATATCTTGTTGTCCACCGAATCCAGCCCCCTCTTGTCTATGTTCAGTGCATCGAGCGCATATCTCGCTATCTTAAGGTCGATATGCCCGTCACCCATCACCTGAGCGAAATCCCGCACCCTCCTGAGAAGCGAATTGGCTATACGCGGCGTGCCCCGGCTTCTCAGCGCCACTTCATGCGCAGCCTCATCGTCTATCCCCACGCCGAGGATGGACGCGCTTCTCTCCACGATATGCACCAAATCCGACGTATCATAATATTCGAGCGCGAACTTTATCCCGAAACGGGCCCTCAGGGGCGATGTCAGCAGGCCGCTCCTCGTAGTGGCGCCAACAAGGGTAAATGGATTAAGGGAAATGCGGACGGAACGCGCCCCGGGCCCCTTGTCTATCATGATGTCTATCACGAAATCCTCCATGGCGGAGTAAAGATATTCCTCCACTACGGGAGAAAGCCTGTGAATCTCGTCTATGAAAAGGACATCCCCTTCATCCAAGGATGTCAGCAGGCCGGCCAGGTCTCCCGGCTTGTCGAGTACGGGACCGGACGTGACTTTCAGGTTGGCGCCGAGTTCATTGGCTATGATATGCGCAAGTGTGGTCTTGCCCAACCCCGGAGGCCCGTGAAACAACACGTGATCCAAAGACTCCCCTCTCATCTTTGCGGCTTTCACGAATATTTTAAGATTGGCAATGATCTTGTCCTGACCGGTAAAGTCTCCGAGAGCCCGGGGCCGTATTATCCTGTCGAAATCCTTGTCCTTGCCTGCCCCCGGGTCATGAGGGTCGAAACGCTCCTGCATCATAATCAATAAAATAATTTTTACAAATATAGTTTATTTAGAAAAATGATGTTGATTATACGGCTGTGGATATGTTGATATGTTTTCAATATATACTGAATATCAGATACTTGACTGCAAAAGTTATATACAATGGCCGCAATTTCCATTATGTAAAAGTCTTTCGGAAACAAATCCTGATTTCCTTTGAAATTAAAATTTAATTCTGATTATACGTATTTTTCGGATTTTATAATTTATTTTTGAAATTATTTTCACATCGTTATCTACAGGTTTTCTACAATATTCTGTAGTGTTATAAACAGGTTTTCAACAGGAAAAGGATAAAAATGTTGATAAATGAAAAATCTACCGGGCTGTTGTCGGAGAAGTTGGAATCGTCCGGAAAAACCGGAAAGGTATATTGCTCGGGACTGTTTCTTTCCGCCCGCTGGTTTGTATTTTCTTCCGTAGCCAAGTCTGGACTTCATCTCATAGTGCTTCCGGACAAGGATTCGGCCGAATACTGTGCATCCGATCTTTATAACCTTATAGAAGGCGACCGCATCTTTTTTCTTCCCGATACGGGCAAGAAAATAGAAAGAAGCAATTACAAGGCGTCTCTCGAGGTGCAGAGGACTGCTGCCATCGGCAAGATAATGAACAGGAAGGATGATGAACTGACCGTAATTGTTTCATATCCTGATGCGTTGAACGAAAAGATGCCTCCGGTGCATGAAATCAGCCGTTCCATGATAACCCTCCGCAAGGGCGAGGATGTGGATTATGACGGACTGTGCGGGAAACTGGCGGAAGAAGGATTCACGAGGGTGGATTTCGTGTCGGAGCCAGGGCAGTATGCGGTCAGGGGCGGCCTCATGGACATTTTTTCGTATTCGTTCAACAATCCGTTCAGGATATCTTTTTTCGGCAGGGAGGTGGAAAGCATAAGCGTGTTCAACTGCAATACCCAGCTTTCCGAGGAGCAGGTGGACAGCGTGGACATATATCCCGAGTTGGTGGCGGATGAAGATGACGAAGGCAAACCTGTCCCGGAGCTTTTTCCCGGGGATGCCACCATATGGCTGGATTCGTCGGACATGTACCGTGACAGTGATTTTTTCGGAAGTCTGTCCGGATTCAGGCAGGTGTATGTCGATACTCCACTTTCTGCACAGAATGAAGAACAGATTCATTTCGATATCGCTCCCCAGCCTGTATTCAACAAGAATTTCGAACTTTTGGTGGAGGATATCAGAAAAAGGACCGAAGAGGGCTGGAAAGTATATATTTTCGGGGAAAAGGAGTCCCAGCTCGACCGTCTTAAATCGATATTGTCCCAGTACGGCGGCATTTTCCCTTCATTCGTACCCGGAAAGAATATCCATAACGGTTTCATAGACACACGGGACAAAATCTGCTGCTATTCGGACCACGAGATTTTCGACAGATTCCACAGGGTGACGATACGCAGGAGCGTGGAAAAGAGCGAGCAGCTGACCATAAACGACCTGACTTCATTCAATATAGGAGACTATGTCGTGCACATAGACCATGGAGTGGGAATTTTCGGAGGTCTCGTGCGCATCAAGGATGAACGCGGCAGGATGCATGAGGTGGTCAAGCTGCTTTACAAGGACAACGACACGGTTCTCGTGTCCGTGCATTCCCTGCACAAGATATCCCGGTACAGGTCGAAGGATTCGGAGCCTCCGAAAATACACAAGCTCGGCTCCAAGGTATGGCAAAACCTGAAATCCAATACCAAGAAAAAGGTAAAGGACATAGCAAAGGAGCTGATTCAGCTTTATGCCATGAGAAAGAGCGTCAAGGGATTTGCCTTTTCTCCGGATTCCTATCTCCAGGAAGAACTGGAATCATCATTCATATATGAAGATACTCCGGACCAGGAAAAGGCTGTCAGGGCCGTAAAGAGGGATATGGAGGCAGACTGCCCAATGGACAGGCTCATATGCGGAGACGTGGGTTTCGGAAAGACGGAAGTGGCCATAAGGGCCGCATTCAAGGCTGTGGCCGACAGCAAGCAGGTGGCAGTATTGGTGCCTACCACTATTCTTGCCCTGCAGCATTACAATACTTTCAAGTCGAGATTGAAGGATTTTCCGTGCAATATCGATTTCGTGAGCAGGCTGCGGACGGCAAAGGAGATTTCGGAAATACAGAAAAAACTGAAATCGGGAGCCATAGACATAATAATAGGTACGCACAAACTGATTGGAAAGGGATTCGAATTCAAGGATCTCGGCCTTCTGATAATAGATGAGGAGCAGAAATTCGGAGTGGGGGCGAAAGAAAAATTGCGGCAGCTGAAACATTCCGTGGATACATTGACCCTGACCGCTACTCCGATACCGAGGACGCTTCAGTTTTCACTGCTCGGGGCGCGCGACCTCTCCATCATCAACACTCCCCCGCCAAACAGGATTCCGGTGCAGACCGAAATAATGCTTTTCGATTCTGACGAAATCAGGCGCATAATAGATTATGAGCTGAACAGGGGCGGACAGATATTTTTCGTTCACAACAGGGTGGAAGAACTCCAGTCCATATACGACATCCTCCACAGGATAGAGCCTGACATGAAGATATGCGTAGCGCACGGGCAGATGGAGGCAAAATCTCTTGAAAACAAGATACTCGACTTCATGTCCGGAGACTATGACATGCTGCTGTGCACTACCATCATAGAGAACGGTCTCGATATTCCGAATGCGAATACCATCATCATAAATCAGGCACAGAATATAGGTCTGAGCGACCTGCATCAGCTCAGGGGAAGGGTGGGCCGCTCGAACAAAAGGGCTTTCTGCTATCTTATAGTGCCTCCTTTAGTATCCATTACCGACGACGCGCGCAGGAGGCTCAAGGCCATAGAGTCTTTTTCAGACTTGGGCAGCGGCTTCAACATCGCCATGCAGGATCTCGATATCCGCGGGGCCGGGAATCTTCTCGGGGCCGAACAGAGCGGATTCATTTCAGACATGGGGCTCGAAACTTATCAGAAAATACTGGCGGAGGCCATGGAGGAACTCGGGGTGGAAGCAGGAGCTGTGGCCGGAAGGTCGGACGAGACGTATGTATCAGACTGTACGATAGAGACGGATCAGCTCGCCCTTATTCCTGACAGTTACATAGACATTACGGCCGAGAAGATAAGGATATACAAGGAACTGGATTCCGCTTCTGACGAAAAGTTCTTAGACAGGTACAGAAGCATGCTGGAAGACAGATTCGGAAAGATTCCGGAAGAGCTCGACAGGCTTTTCTGCATCGTGAAAATACGGCAGACCGGGCAGAAACTCGGTTTCGAGAAGATAATCATAAAGAACGGGGTGATGATATGTTTTTTCATATCGAATCCCCTGTCGAAATATTTCCGGTCGGACAAATTTTCATCCATACTGCAGAATATAAGCAAATATCAGAACTATATGGAACTCAAGCAGAACGACAACAAACTCAGGATTTTCGTGAAAAATGTGGATTCCATAGCGAAAGCATATTCGATTTTGAAGAAATTATGAGTAATTTTACGCGTTTTGCGTCAGCATCATTGTGTTTTTTATGGCTAATCTTGTAATAGACATAGGCAATACCGTGCTCAAGGCTGCATGGGCGGATGGCGTCACGCTGGGGAAGACATACAGGTATCAGGGGGAGATGATGACGGATTTCATACTTTCCCTGGCGGCTAAGGAGAGGCCGGAAGTGATGGCTGTGGCGTCTGCCGTGAAACTTTCCGGGGAAAATATCCGGAGGCTCGGAAGCGTTTGTGACAGACTCGTGCTTGCAGATGACGCCGCTTTGCATGACGCATACGGACTTCCGCACTACCTGTCTCCGGACAGGACTGCATCCATTATAGCCGCAAGACGTCTTTTCAAGGGAAAAGGCTGCACCGTATTCGACTTCGGTACCACCATTACCATCGACTTTACGGATGCTGAAGGAAAATACTGCGGAGGCAACATATCGCCCGGATGCAGGACCAGATTCAAGTCGCTGAACAGATATGCGAAGAATCTGCCGCTGCTCGACACTCCGGATTCGTATGAAAAAAAAGGTAGTTCGCCGGTATCTTCCATTGAATCGGGGGTGATTTCGGGAATAATTTTTGAAGTTCAGGGATATTTTGCCGAAAATCCTGAAAATGTAGCGGTTTTTACCGGAGGGGATGCAATTTATTTTGCAAAACGCGTTAAAAACCCCATCTTTGTAGTTTGTAATTTAGTTTTGATGGGATTAGCTATAGTGGCTGATGAATATGTTAAGGAATAGTTTTTTCTTGTTGTTGACCGTCGTCTGCTTTTTATTCGCCTGTTTTCCCGTGTCTGGACAGACAAACGGAACATACGGAGCATATTCGCCATATTCGATATTCGGGCTCGGAGACTTGTCCCGGGAAGGTACCGCTTATAACAAGAGCATGGGCGGAGTAGGCATAGCAGCGAACAACAGGAGATTTCTCAATATAATGAATCCTGCATCGCTTTCAGTCAGAGACAGCAGTTCCTTCATGGCTGATTTCGGTGTGGTACAGAAAAACGCGATATTCCGGCAGAATGATATAAGGTCGGGAAACAACACGTTCAACATGTATAATTTCGTGATAAGTTTCCCTGTCTACAAGTCATCCGCACTGATGGTGGGCATCACTCCGTTCAGCGATATAGGATATGACATAAGTCTGAAACAGACGGATCCGGACCTTATCGGAAATGCCGGAAACAGTACCTACAACACCTATGGGGAAGGAAGCGTGTATCAGATGTTCATAGGAGGAGGTGTTACATTCTGGAAGAGATTTTCAGTGGGCGCGGAAGCCATTTACTATTTCGGAAACCTCGACAAGGTGTACAACTATGATTTCAACGATGCATCCTACGCTTCCCTGAACAGCGGATATGACCTTATGGTAAGGGGCGTTACCGGGAAGTTCGGACTGCAGTACCAGCAGCCTTTGGGAAATGACCTGGCCCTCGTTTTCGGAGCCACTTACAGGTTGCAGACCAAAATGGGAGGCAGGACCGTTTATTACGAGAACAAGAACACGTCCGAAATCGTGGATACCCTGATTTACGATGTAAGGAGCAACCGTGACAATAACCTGAAGATAGCCGGCGAACTCGGCGTGGGTGTGTCCATAAAGCAGGGTGAAAGGTGGAGCGCCGAATTCGATTATATAAGGTCCGACTGGAGGAACAGCGGGATGGATGCCAATGACGGATACAGCGTGACAGGTACGACAACTTTTTCATCGAGCGTCTCCCAGTCTTTCAGGGCGGGATTTGAGATAGTGCCGAACAGGAACGATATCAGATACTATCTCAGAAGGTGTGCATACAGGGTAGGAGCCTATTATGAGCAGGCATACTACAAACTGGACGGCAACATGGTGAATTCCATGGGACTTACGTTCGGTGTGACGCTGCCCGTATTCAGGTGGTACAACGGCCTGACGATAGGTATAGACGTGGGGCAGAGGGGCAGTTTGAAGACAAACATGGTGCGTGAGCGGTATGTTTCATTCGTGGTGGGCTTCAACATATTCGACATATGGTTCCAGAAGCCTCGCTATAACTGATGTATTTGAATAATTGGAAACAAACTTATTTTTGATATGAAAACAAATCTTCTTTTGTTCTTTTCCCTGATTTTCATACTGGCCGGGACCGGTATGGCTTCCGCACAGGGGAAGTACGGTGCGGACAGTGCGGAATGTATCAAGTATCTGTCTTATTACAACGAGTACTACAAGCAGAAAAACTACGATGATGCCATCCCGAACTGGAGAAAGGCGTTTGCGCTTTGCCCTCCTACTGCCAATCAGACCATGCTTATAAACGGAACAGCCCTTTACAGGCGCCTTATCAGCCAAAACAGGAACAATTCCATCTATGTGGAATCCCTTATAGATACCCTGATGAGCATCCATGACATAAGGGCGCAGTATTATCCGAAATATGCGGTGACGGCTCTCAACAACAAGGGTCTGGATATGATAAATTATATCAAGGACGACCCTAAGAGGCTGTACGACGAATTCAAGGTCATCATCGATCATAATCAGGAAAACGTAAAACCGCAGATTCTTTTGTTCCAGCTCAATACGGCATGCCAGCTTTACCAGAACGGCACCATTATGCCTGAAGACGTGATGGCGGAATACAATAAGGTGATGGAACTTTTGGACAAGATGAAGCAGACACCTGACATCGAGAAAATCAGGACTGACTGCGAAAGTCTCTTCATAGCCAGCAATGTGGCAAGCTGCGACAATCTGATAGCCCTCTTTACTCCGAGGTACGAGGCTGCTCCGGATTCTCTCCAGCTCGTATCCAACATAGTAAGAATGCTTTCCACTACTGAAGGCTGTACGGACAACGACCTGTTCATGAACGCATCCACCTCCATGCACAAGCTCGATCCTTCGTACACTTCCGCCTACTTCCTTTACAGATTGTATTCTTCGAGAGGTGATGTCGACAATGCGCTCAAATACATAGAGGAAGCCATATCATATCCGGAATCCGACGATGCGCAGGATGCTGCCTACTACTATGAAGCGGCTGCATTCGCATTCAAGAACGGAAAGAATCCATCTGCTTTCTCTTACGCTCTCAAGGCTGCCGAGATGGATCCTTCGATTTCCGGCAAGTCATACATGCTTATAGGTACCATTTGGGGGTCGCTCGTATGCCAGGGCAACGAAATAGAGAGAAGGGCTCCTTACTGGGTGGCAGTGGATTACCTGGTAAAGGCCAAGAATGCCGATCCTTCACTTGCAGGCGAAGCCGACAAACTTATAGCACAGTACAGGCAGTATTATCCTCAGACAGCCGAGGCATTCATGTACAATGTTACGGACGGTGATTCCTACACCGTTTCATGCGGAGGCCTCCGTGCTGTGACTACTGTCAAGACACAGCAGTAATTCTTTTCGGCATTGGCTGCAGGATTGAAAAATATACATTCATATGCGGTAGCCGGGACATTGTTCCTGGTCACCGCTTTCCTTTTATGTTCATGCAGAAGCGATCTCGGCGTGGCTGAAAAACTGAACATAGAGGAAACACCCGTGCAGACCGTAGACAACATGTTCGTGGTGCAGTCCGAAAACGGTACTCTCCAGATGAGGATGGAAGCCGACGTCATGGAGCGTTACCAGAATGATTCCATGTCGTATGAACTGTTTCCGAAGGGGCTGGCAGTATTCGGATATAACGAGGAAGGCCTGCTGGAAACGGAGATTACGGCAGACAACGGACGTCACGTGAAGATGGAGAAGGGTGATGTAGAGAAATGGGAGGCATATGGAAACGTGGTAGTCAAAAACATAATAAATCAGGAGGTAATGGAGACGGACACCCTGTACTGGGACAGGAAGAACGAGAAGATATATACCGACTGTTACGTTAAAATGTATTCTCCTGACGGATACATGCAGGGGTACGGCATGGAGTCCGATCAGAGAGCACGCAATTCCATTATACTGCGGCCTTTCGACAGCTACGGCGTAGTGGTGAAGGACAGTACTGAGGTCGTGATTGATTCGGTCAATTTTATAGGTCCTTTGATAAAAAAATAATCGGAGATTCAACTAAAATTGCTATCTTCGCGGTCCGTAACTTTCAGGAAACTGTTTGAAAATTTCACGATAGTTTCCGGCAGGCGTACGGAAACCTGCGTTTGATGAAAAATAATTAAAATTTAATGATAAAATGGCTGTTCTTGAAAAAATTCGTGTAAGGTTCGGCATATTGATTTCAGTCGTGATAGCATTAGCGCTGCTTTCTTTCATCATAGATCCGAACACCATAAGCCAGGTGGCTTCCACCATGTCTTCGAAATATCGTGTCGGCAAGATAGACGGCAATTCGGTGTCATATCAGGACTTCGACAACGAGCTGAACTATCAGAACAGGATATTCGAATACATGTACCGCAGAAATGCCAATACCGATCAGGAAATGGAATATGTGAGGAATATGGCATGGAAGAACTTCATTGACAGGTACATGTTCCTGCCGGAAGCCAAAAAGGCAGGTATCCAGGTAGGGGAGGCCGAACTTGTGGATCTGACATCAGGCGACATGGCTTCTCCGATGATCAGGCAGATATTCGTGGATGAGACCGGTGCTTTTTCTCCGGAAATGGTGGACACGTACATCAAGAACATGAGGCAGTACGACCAGTCCGGTCAGATGAAGATGTTCTGGGATTACCTGCAGAATACTGTCACCACCGAGCAGTATTACACCAAATACAACAGTCTGTTTACCGCAGGAAACTTCACCAATCCGCTGATGATGACGAACGAGATTGCGGAGAACAACAATTCCGCGGACGTAGAGTTCGTAATGCTGCCTTACGGCTATCAGAGAGATACTACCATCACCGTTTCCGATTCGGAAATAAGGAAATATTACAATGAGCACAAGAAACTCTACAGGCAGGAGGCAAGCAGGGACATAGAATATGTGGTATTCGAAGTGAAGCCTTCCCAGACAGACATTTCATCCGCTAACGAGCAGGTGGTGAAAGTCTATGACGAGTTTTCTTCCACCGACAACATGAAGAATTTCCTGATGAAGAATTCCGACAGGCAGTACACTGACGAATGGTACAAGAAGGGTGAACTCAGGACAGTGGCAGCGGAAGTGGATGATTTCGCGTTCGACAATGCAAACGGAAAGGGCGATGTTTCTCAGGTAATTACCAAGGGAAATACATTCTATGCGGTCAGGATTATGGATTCTGCGAGGGTGCCTGATTCGGTATTCGTAAAGGGCGTTCTTCTTCAGGGTGTACAGACGGATCTTGCCGACAGCCTCCTGAACGTATTGAAGAGCGGAAAGGACAATATCGGAAATATCGCGGCCCAGTATTCCGCTCTGAACACTCCGCAGTCAGGAGAGCCGGGTGATTATGGCTGGATGACCAAAAACACGATGTTTCCGGGGATGGAGTCGGTATTTACCGCAAGGACGAATAATTTCTATATCATAGATACCCAGTACGGAAAGCATATCGTGGAAGTGACTGACAGGACAGAGCCTCTGCAGAAAAGAAAGGTCGCAATCCTCGAAAAGGAAGCCCTTCCGAGTGGCAATACTATCAATGAATATTATGTCCAGGCCAATGAACTGGCAACAAAGGCTGACGGCAAGTACGATAATCTGAAAAAAGTAGCTGAGGAGGAAGGTCTGGCGTTGCTGACGAGGAACAACCTTCGCGAAGGCGACGAGAATGTAGGCTCCATCAATGACAGGACTAAGGAAATATCCAAATGGGCCTATGAGGCAAAGGAAGGCAGGGTTTCCAACGTATTGAACATAAACAACGACTACTATGTCGTGGCTGCCTTGAAGAAAATCCACAAGAAAGGATATGCTCCTGTCTCGGAAGTGGCGTCAAGCATTAACTCTATCCTTTACAGCCAGAAACTCGGTGAGAAGAAGGCAGCCGAGGTAGCTGAAAAGATTGCAGGTTTGGGCTCGATGAAGGCTATTGCAGACACTCTCGGCACTACGGTAAGTACGAGGGAGGGGATATCTTTCTCTTCTTACATGAATCAGGGCCTTGATCCTAAGTTCATCGGTGCCGTATCGGCAGCTGAAGACGGAGTCATATCCGGGCCTCTTGCAGGAAACATTGGAGTATATGTCTACAAGGTGACTGCACGCAATGAGGGCGCTTCATTCACGGAGGATGATGTCAGGAGCCGCGACATGCAGATGTCTTACTATGCTTCGCAGTCTCTCCTTCCTGTGATGATGCAGGATGCCAAGGTAGAGGACAACAGGGCACGTTTTTATTAATGGTATAATGCGAATTTGAAATGAGGGCGGGTCAAAACAGACTCGCCCTCATTATTTTTTATGCTCTTTCCTTTATGTGAAAACTTTTTCTGTGGTATGGAGTATATCCGAATTTCAGTATGGCTTCCATATGCCCTTTAGTAGGATAACCTTTATTCCTATCCCAGCCGTATTCCGGATATTTCGAAGCCAGGACACGCATGAATTCATCTCTGTGGGTCTTTGCCAGCACGGAAGCTGCGGCTATTGAGGCATATTTCCCGTCTCCCTTTACCACGCATAAATACGGTATGTCACCGACAGGCTTGAAACGGTTTCCGTCCACGAGTATGAAATCCGGTTTTTCAGACAGGTCCCTGATGGCCCGGTGCATGCCTTCTATGGATGCATTCAGTATGTTCATCCTGTCTATTTCTTCCGCACTGACTGCCTGAACCGACCAGGCTATGGCTTCATTTTCTATTATGGGCCTGAGAATATCCCTCGCCTTTTCCGTCATTTTTTTCGAATCATTAAGCAGGGGATGGTGGAAATCTTCCGGCAGTATCACGGCCGCCGCATACACCGGTCCTACGAGCGGACCTCGTCCGGCTTCGTCGCATCCCGCTTCTTTACGTCCGGGCATATAATATGCTGCAAGTCCGATATCCTTATTCATTGGCTTATGTAATGGATTCTTGTGCAAAATTAGTTATTTTTCAGATATGCGGCCAAAATGTCTCCAAAGGCAAGAAATTATTGTCAAAATAAAGAAAAAAGATAAAAAAACAGAAAAATCAGCATCTGAAGGACGGGTTTTTGGCAATAAAGAGTTGTTATTCTTTGAAAAAACAGTCAGATTTGCGAAGGCAGCTCAGATGTAACAGCGGTTAATTGATTTTGACAATGAAAAATTTCCATGAAAAATTCGAGGTATTCGGGGCATTGCTCGAAGAGCACCCGGAAAAATATGCATGCATGTCGTTCGTAGACATCTGCAGGACAATCGGTGCGGATCCTGCGGCTTTCGGCAGGTACGTGTATTCACAGGTGGGCATGACAGGGGAGGAAGTCCTGGAATTGTACAGGAAAACGGCTTGCGGGGACCGTACTGACGGGTAAATCCATTTCTATCCTATATACTGTCATCTATTGCTTTTGCCGTATGATTTTATTAGATTTGCAAAGATGACCGCAAAATTTTTCATCGAAAGTTACACAAATTAATAACAGTAGAAATGAAATTTTATTCAACTCAAAACATCCGCAATGTGGTACTGATCGGAAGCACGAGATCAGGTAAAACCACATTATCTGAAGCCATGCTTTACGAGGGTAAAGTCATAGACAGAAGAGGTACGGTGGAAGCCAGGAATACGGTATCCGACAACTCGGAAATCGAACAGATGAACCAGAGGTCGATATATGCGACGCCATTGTATGCGGAGTTTATGGACACTAAGTTCAATATCATAGACACTCCGGGGGCAGATGATTTCGTAGGGGGTGCCGTATCGGCTTTCAAGGTATGCGAGACGGCCATACTGGTGATAAATGCGCAGCAGGGTGTCGAGGTAGGAACTGAAATCTTTTCCAGATATGC
>CALUQC010000173.1 GCA_944322805.1 uncultured Bacteroidales bacterium
CGGTAGGCTTCATAAGAAAACTTCCGACACAGTTAGTGGAGGCATTCAAAAGCACACTGGACGAAGTCCGTGAAGCCGATATTCTCATGCATGTGGTAGATATATCCCATCCCAATTTCGAGGATCATATCAGGGTCGTAGAAGAAACCCTAAGGGACATAAAGGCCATAAACAAGCCAATTTTCGTCGTTTTCAACAAAATCGATGCTTACAGATACGAAGAATACGACGAGTTCTCCTTAGAGCCTAAAAAGAGCATTAATTACACTTTAGAGGAGTTCAAGAACAGCTGGATAGCAAAAGAGAACACCCCGTGCATTTTCATATCGGCCAAACAGCGGATAGGTATAGACAAGCTGCGCTCAGACCTTTACAAAATGGTGGCGGAAATCCATGCCGGACGATATCCGTTTGACAATTTCCTGTGGTAAGACACGCTTCCGTAAAACAGACTATCCGTGATGAGCGGCATCGGTCAAAAGTTCTCCGACAGCCTGGTCCTTATATCCCCTCGATAACGGAAGTACAGCACCGCCTGTGATGTAAACGCTGTCACCCCTGACTTCATTTACGGACTCACGCCTCACGAGATGAATAACGAAATGCGCTGAAAGTATAAGGAAAATCTCGGCCACTATGAGTCATGTTCAAATTGTTTATGGCAGGAAGACCGGTATTTATGGCAATACTGACTGCCGTCCTCGCACTAATGTTCTTTGCAGCCTGGAAAGCCCCGCGCTGGGTAAAGGAAACAGGCGTATTCGCTTTGGTATTCGGAGTATTCTCTATGGATGTTGCCTGAAAAGGACTTGTCATGCAAAACATGAAATTCATCCTTTTCAGGCAATATTACTGTTTTCCGTTCGGACAGAAAAAATTATTTTGTCGTATAGGTAATCTCGTAAATCCTCGACACGTGACCGTCCTGGAAGGTCTTGCCGGTGGTTTCTGTCCTGTTTCTCTCGAATTCAAAATAGTAGACCTCACCGTCTAAAACCTCACTGCGTCCGTTATAGTCTATCTCATAAGTGTAGGTCCAGATGATTTCAGTCTTGTAAAGCGGGGCGGTAACGGTCAGTTTCACTGGATAATCGTCATCATTGAACTCAAAGACCGCCTCGGCTTCGTTATTATCTACATTCAGATCATAATTGGTGACCTTGTCTACCTGACCTTTGGTTACCCTGTCGGTATAGAAATCATGCCATGGCTCCGACATTGCGTATGAGACCCCGTATCCCAAATTTTCAGACCTTGTACCTGCTATTCCGAACAGTCCCGGCCCCTCGGACATGACACCACTGTTAAATGAATCGCAAAACCTTGCATTCAGGTCCAAATTCGTGTTGTTGGCATATTCAGTATAGGTATAAACGGATTCGGAAGTATTGTCAGACACATCATTTTCATCGAATATTCCGTCACCGTTCAAATCCGATCCGTCATTTGACACATCCCTTCTCGTCGATTTCACAAGATTGCCGTTTGCCCATTCGTATTTCACCGAATAATAACTTGCATCCGGATCTCCGGAAAACTCGGAAACAATGCGCCCTTCACTGTCATATTCCACAGTATAAGAAGCCGGATACTCTTCATCGGATATATCCCTGACCCTGTTGTCGGAATCCAACAAAATCCTGTACCTGTAATCTTCCTGACCTTCGAAATAAAGAATCCTGTCAATATATCCTTCGCCATACACGAACACCACGTCATTGACTTCATCATCGATTATAGCTATCTCCTTTACAGGCATATACTTGCCGAAAGATTCGATATAATCGTATTCATAACTGAATTTCATCTGATAACCATCCTCGTCAGTCTCGGTAATGGACTCTACAAGCACTTGGTATTCGATACCTGGAACATCCTCGCCTTTATCCGCCGACTGGATGATTCTAACCGCAGCCGTCTCATCCCCGCATCCTATGGTAATCACGGCAGTACGCTCCTCTCCAGTCTCATTTACACGGACGGCTACATCGAGAGTAATTTCACCCTTGTCACCATACTCCTGCGCCGGCACTGCCCAGTAGGAATCCGATTCTGCGGACCATGTTCCCTGCGCCTCAAAAAGTATCTGTACCGTATTTTCAGCGGCGCCTATCTCGATTTCAGAATCGCTCTTAAGATTCAATAGGGTTTCTCCCCCCCCCGAGTTCATCGCATGCCGCAAGACATAAAATTGAAGTGAAAAGATAAAAAAATGATTTTTTCATAATATGATAAGATAAATTATTGGAAAACTACTTGACTGGCACCCATGGGAAACTGTCCGGATCCTGTTTGTCATAATAGAAAGTCAGGACAAAATCCATATTGTCATACCCGTCACTGTAATTGCAGGTCATGGAAGTCAGGAGACCTCCTTCAAACAGATAGTCGAAATTCATGTCGGCAGAATAATAATCCACCGAATCCGATTCTCTGAAACTTATGGAAGCCGGAAGATTCTCAGATGGCTTTCCGGTATAGAATATCCATGGACTTGAAAAATCGTCGAAAACATTGAAAATAAAATCCATAAGGAAATTCCCGAGATATGAAGGAGCCTCATATTCCGTATATGTCAGATTCGCCTTCAGGCTGTTATGGACCGCCTTTGTGAATCTCACCATATTCCCGTCGTCCCACTCGAAAGTCATGTTCCCGAAGTCATCATTTTCATCGACTACAGAAGTCAGATGAAAATCATCATCATATTCATACTTGAGAGAAGAATATGACAAGGCAGGACCCTCATATTCTTTGGCGGCCTGCACGCATTCGTCTGATACAGTGATACCGTCATAACTGTCCCTGTTCGTCTCCTCTCCTACTGCATGTTCGGAATCCACTCCGTCATACAAAAGCATTCTATTTTCATAAGACAAAGCAAGTGAAGTCTCCCCTAAGTCCAAACCATAGGAAACAGATTCTTCTATAAGACCTGTATTCTCAGACGGATAAAGCACGGTAAAAGAATCCACATTCCCGGAATCGTCGTAAGAAAAGCACAGAATGCTCAGAAAATACTCAACGCCACCTTCATAATTAGCTTTCACATCTATTCTTGAAACCATGCCATAATGTTCCATGACGATAGTATCATCATCATCCGAATCATTATCAAGTATGTCGCACGATGAGAGTATAAGGAGCGGAACCGCAAAAAAATAAAATAATTTTTTCATAAAACATCAAAAAAACAGTTGCCCGGGGCCGCACAGCGAATCCTGGGCAACTGTTCATGATTATCTCATCAGATTAGTCCTTGAATTTTGCTGAAAGGAACTCCCTGTTCAGGCGGGCGATATGGGAAACGGTCACATGTTTAGGACACTCCATTTCACATGCTCGCGTATTGGTGCAGGAGCCGAAACCGAGTTCGTCCATCTTTGCGACCATGGCTTTGGCCCTCTTTGCACCCTCGATCTTGCCCTGCGGCAGGAGAGCGAGAGAACTTACACGGGCAGCCACGAAAAGCATGGCCGAGCCGTTCTTGCATGTTGCCACGCAGGCTCCGCAGCCGATACATGCTGCACCGTCCATACTTTCCTCGGCGGTTTCATGCGAAATAAGTATGGCATTTCCATCAGGAACACCGCCCGTACCCACGGAAATGAAGCCTCCGGCCTGGAGAATCTTGTCGAATGCACGGCGGTCCACCACGAGGTCCTTGATGACAGGAAATCCCTTGCTTCTCCACGGCTCTACAGTGATGATATCCTTGTCCTTGAACTTGCGCATGTGAAGCTGGCAGGTAGTCACTTCATCATCAGGACCGTGTGCGCGTCCGTTTATGTAAAGGGAACATGCACCGCAGATACCTTCACGGCAGTCATGGTCGAATGAAACGGGACCGCTGCTCTGGCATCCCCTCTCGACAGCTACCGGATCCATACCTTCATGAATCAACTGCTCGTTCAAAATGTCGAGCATTTCGAGGAAAGAGCTGTCCGGGGAAATATTCTTGACCTCGTAGGTCTCAAAATGTCCTTTGGACTTGGCGTTTTTCTGACGCCATATTCTTAATGTAAAATCCATGTCTGATTTAGTCTTTATAGTTTCTGGTAGCTATTTTGATGTTCTCATAATTCAGAGGCTCCTTGTGAAGTTCAGGAGTTTCATTTTCACCTTTGTATTCCCATGTGGCAACGTACATGAAATTCTTGTCGTCACGGAGCGTTTCACCGTCCTCGGTCTGCATTTCCTCACGGAAATGACCTCCGCAGGACTCTTTCCTGTTCAGTGCATCGCGGGCCATCAACTCGCCTATTTCCAAGAAATCGGCCAGCCTCAGAGCCTTTTCGAGTTCCTGATTGAAATTATCCTTGTCCCCTGCTACGTAAACATCCGCCCAGAACTCCTTGCGCAGTTCCTGAATAAGTTCGATGGCTTTTTTAAGACCGGCTTCATTCCGTGCCATTCCGACATACTCCCACATGATATGACCGAGTTTCTTGTGAAGTTCGTCAACGGTATGCTTGCCCTTTATGGAAAGCAGCCTGTCTATCTTAGCCCTGACAGCCTTCTCGGCCTCTTCGAACTCGGGAGCATTGGTATCAGTCTTCGGATTCTTGAACTGTGTGGCCAAATAGTCTCCTATGGTATAAGGCAGGATGAAATATCCGTCCGCAAGTCCCTGCATGAGGGCAGATGCACCGAGCCTGTTTCCGCCGTGGTCGCTGAAGTTGGCCTCGCCGATAGCGTAAAGACCCGGAATCGTAGTCTGGAGATTATAGTCTACCCAAAGACCTCCCATGGTATAGTGTATGGCCGGATAAATCATCATAGGCTCCTTGTAAGGGTTGGTAGCCGTGATTTTCTCGTACATCTGGAACAGGTTTCCGTACCTCTCGCGGATTTTGTCCACACCGAGCCTTGCTATGGCCGTGCTGAAATCGAGGAATACGGCAAGCCCTGTCTCGTTGACACCATATCCGGCATCACACCTCTCCTTTGCAGCACGCGAAGCCACATCACGAGGAACGAGGTTTCCGAAAGCAGGATACCTTCTTTCGAGATAGTAGTCCCTGTCTTCCTCAGGAATATCCGTAGGCTTGATTTCATGACGGCGGAGCTTCATCACGTCTTCTTTCTTCTTAGGCACCCATATACGGCCGTCGTTCCTGAGGGACTCCGACATGAGAGTCAGTTTGGACTGCTGGTCGCCATGCACCGGAATACATGTAGGGTGAATCTGAGCGAAGCAAGGATTGGCGAAGAACGCGCCTTTCTTATAGCACTGCCATGCCGCGGAGCCGTTGCTGTTCATGGCATTTGTGGAAAGGAAGTATGTATTTCCATATCCTCCCGATGCCAGGACTACGGCATGTGCGCCGAATCTTTCTATCTCACCGGTAACGAGATTCCTCGCTATGATACCCTTGGCCTCTCCGTTTATCAGCACTATGTCGAGCATCTCGTGGCGCGGATAGCTCTTCACGGTACCTTCGGCTATCTGGCGGTTCAGGGCAGCATAGGCTCCGAGCAGAAGCTGCTGTCCGGTTTGACCGCGGGCATAGAAAGTACGGCTCACCTGCGCACCTCCGAACGAACGGTTTGCAAGCATTCCACCATACTCCCTCGCGAAAGGTACACCCTGAGCCACGCACTGGTCGATAATGTTACCGCTGACTTCTGCAAGACGGTAGACATTTGCCTCGCGGCTGCGATAGTCGCCTCCCTTAATGGTCTCATAGAAAAGACGATAGACGGAGTCATTGTCATTCTGATAGTTCTTTGCGGCGTTTATACCTCCCTGAGCGGCAATGGAGTGTGCCCTTCTCGGAGAGTCGCTGATGCAGAACACCTTTACATTATAACCGAGTTCACCGAGAGAAGCAGCTGCAGACGCTCCGCCGAGACCCGTTCCGATGACGATGATTTCGAGTTTCCTTTTGTTGCCGGGATTGACCACCCTGAGCTGAGACTTATGCTTTGTCCATTTCTCCGACAAAGGACCCTCTGGAATCTTGGAAATTAATTTTTCGGCCATTTTATATCGATTATTGAAATTTCGCCACAATTTTAGTGATTTTTATGCAAATGCGCAATTAATAGGTGCTAAAAACTCTCCACAAAAGGACCTTTCCAATGAATATAGCATTCGAAGGCATTTTCATACATGCTGAAAAATTCACCGGAAATCCTGTCATATTCCTTCAAATAGACTTCTTCGGAAATGCCTCCGCTGACAAAACGTTCATAAAGGGGCATGAATTCAGCCTTTACGGCTGCCTCCGCCCTGCGGCAGCAGGACAATGTCGATGTGCTGAAAGGAGTATCCGCAAGCACGAATCTGAGACCTACGTACCTGTCATGGCTGCTGATTCCGTTGCAAGGATAAAAAACATATTCTTCACCCAGCATACGGGCCAGACCGCAAAAGGAATTCCTGCCTGATTCGGGATATGATGAAAGGGCCTCAGGAACATGATCATCCTCAGATACCGGTACCGGAACGGTCACGGATACTGCCGGATAGCCGAGAGCCGCCCAGA
>CALUQC010000174.1 GCA_944322805.1 uncultured Bacteroidales bacterium
CCCCCTTCCACGGCCTGCCTCAGCAGTTCGAGCGTTTCACGCATGAGCGGCTCGTTATAAGCGGCTATGGCGGCTTCGGTCTGCTGCATTTCATTCAGTATGGCACGGACTTCAGCTTCCGTCTGCAATTTCGTATAATTGAGCGAACTCAGTGCGGATGTGGCCCTGGCCTTGGCCATCGACACTTTCTTGTGATTCGAGAACAGTGGTATGGAGCAGCCGACTAAAAAGCCGTGTTCCGCATCCCGTATGGCGGTGTTGCGTCTGTACCCGATTTCGAGTTTCGGAATCCAGCCCTGCCTGTTGATTGATATCTCCTTTCTGGCAGCCTCCGCATTCTTTTCTGCGGAAAGGATGGCGGCATCGGAGGCAAGATATTCCGACACAGCGGCTTCCGTGTCGGAGACAGCCTCGGTCACCGGGAAGAAATCGGCGTCGAAAACTATCGGATGCCCTCCGTTGAGGGCGGTCAGGCTGCGGGAAGCGGCATCGAGTGCGGCATTGTTGGCTGCGACGGAAGTCGCAACGCTCATGAGCTCCATTTTTATCTTGTTGACTTCCAGCGCGGAAGCATCTCCTGTTTCCAGCCTCGTCTGATACAGGGACAGCAAGTCTGCCGCTATTTCGGACTGCATGTCCAAAAGGTCCCCGATCTGGCGGTACATGATGATGTCCATGCAGAGCGTTTTCGCTTCGGACAATATCCTTCTCCTTTCATTGTCGAGACTGCCTGCCAAGGCTTCCCGTGAAAGTTCGTTTTTCCTGTGACGCGCGGAATACAGCGTCGGAAAGTCGAATCCCTGCGAGACTACGAGTTCGGAGCCGGCCTGCCCGGAGACACCGCCGCTGTAGAACGAGCTGTATTCAATGGTCGGATCTTCGAGTATGTTTTCGCTTTTCATCTGCAGCGACTCGGCTTCGGTATTCTGCCGCAAGGCTTCGAGTTCGGGACTGTGTGCCGCTATTTCCTCCAGGACTTCTTCAATGTCTGCGGTACGCAGCGTATCGGTGGATACGGTATCGGCCGGATGCCCGGTCCCGGCGGAAACCGGATTGCCGTCATTGGCCGATACGGCCACCAATGAACAACAGATCAGGAATGCGGTTATCGTATTTTTTTTCATTTTTCCTTTCATTAGATCATTTTTCATCTTCTTCCGCACCGGAAATTTTTTCAGCGGCGGTATCGGTTTCCTTCCTGTGCAGCCAGTAATACATCACCGGTACAATGAAACCGTTCAGGAACGTCGATGTGAGGAGACCTCCGAGTATGACCTTGGCCATCGGACTCTGGATTTCATTGCCGGGGAGATCCCCTTTGACAGCTAAAGGAATCAGGGCAAGGGCAGAGGACAGGGCAGTCATCAGAATAGGGTTGAGCCTGTCTAACGAGCCTTGTATGATGCTCTCGTAGAGCGGATAGCCCTGTTCGCGGAGAAGGTTGTAATGGCTGATAAGCAGCATCCCGTTCCGGGTGGCAATACCGAAAAGCGAGATAAAGCCTATTATGGCAGGGATGCTCAGCTCTCCAGTGGTCAGAAGCAGCGCGAATACTCCGCCAATGAGGGCTAAAGGCAGATTCAGCAGGACTACTCCGCTCTGGGACGCGCTCTTGAACTGCATGTAGAGAAGCAGGAATATCACTATGATGCTCATCATCGAAGTCAGCAGCAGTATGCGGCTTGCGGCCTTTTCGCTCTCGAACTGTCCTCCGTATTCTATGTGGTAGCCCTCCGGCAGGACGATTTCGCTGTCGACGATTTTCCGTATGTCATCCACCACGCTTCCCACGTCGCGCCCTGCGGCATTCGCCGAGATGACTATCTTGCGTTTGACATTTTCCCTGTTGATGGTGTTGGGGCCTGTCGAGGATACCACGTCGGCCACGTACGACAGGGGCAGTTTGTTGCCGGAGGCATCATCTATCATCAGATCCCTGATGCGTTCCGCAGAGCCGCGGTCGCTTTCGGCAGCGCGGACCACGAGGTTGAACGACTTTCCCTGTTCGTAGACCTGCGACACGGTTTCCCCGGCCATGTTCACCGTGATGAATTCGCTGAAGGCAGGCATCGATATGCCGTATTTCGCCAGCATTTCCCGTTTCGGGATTATCTTTATTTCGGGACGCTCTATCTGCTGCTCGACATTCAGGTCCGCGATTCCGTCCACCCCGCTTATCAGGTCCTTGATACGGTTTCCGAGAACAAACATCCTGTTCAGGTCGTCACCGAACAGCTTGATGGCTATGCTTGCCTGTGTGCCGCTCAGCATCGCATCGATTCTGTGGCTTATCGGCTGTCCGATTTCGATATTCGCGCCGGAAATCGCGGAGAGCTTCTCCCGGACCTCGGCCAGCAGTTCTTCATGCGAACGGTCTTTCAGTTCGAACGGCGCCTCGATTTCGGAAACGTTGACTCCGAGAGCATGTTCGTCGAGTTCGGCACGTCCCGTCTTGCGTGCGACGGTCTGGATTTCAGGTATTGACAGCAGGAGTTCTTCCGCCTGCCGGCCGATTCTGTCCGATTCTTCGAGCGAGATTCCGGGCAGGGAACTTACGTTTATGGTGAAGGAGCCTTCGTTGAACGCCGGAAGAAAACTGTGCCCGAGGGTGAAGAACAGGCCGAGGGCAATGCAGAACAAGGCTACGGTTGCGCTTACGACGCTTGTCTTGTGCCTCATTACCCATTCCAATGCTTTCCTGTAATATTTTTTAAGCCACACGGCCACAAAGGCTT